>NZ_AP014637.1:2740000-3050000 GCF_000829415.1 Pseudomonas sp. StFLB209
GCGCCACAACGACCAGGTTCCCGAAATCGAAGACAAGGCCAGCCTGCCGGAAACCGTGCAGTGGCTGGTCGACCTGATCGATCACAACGACATCGAGATGGTCACCGAGACCTATTGGCGCGCCACGCACTACATGAGCGACATCGCCACCCAGTATGCTGATGGCAAGATCACCCTGGCCCAGAAGGCGCTGGGCGAGCAGTGCTACTTTGCCCTGTGCCGACGCCTGCACAACTCGCTCAAGGCTCGCCAGCGTTCGCACCGCCAGGTGCTGGACGAACTCAACGACAAGCTGGCCGACAAGTACATCTGTAACTTCTCGGTATTCCAGAGCCTGCCTGACACCTGGGCCATCGGCCAGGTATTGCCGATCATCCCGCTCAACCGGCTGGACGAAGAGCCGGTGCGCCGCGCTGTGCTGCAAGACCTGACCTGCGACTCGGACGGCAAGATCAACCAGTACGTCGACGAGCAGAGCATCGAGACCAGCATGCCGGTGCATGCCCTCAAGGACGGCGAAGATTACCTGCTGGGGATCTTCCTGGTCGGTGCCTACCAGGAAATTCTCGGTGACATGCACAACCTGTTCGGTGACACCGACTCGGTGAACATCTACCAGAACCAGGACGGCAGCGTGTACCACGCCGGTATCGAGACCCACGACACCATCGAAGACATGCTGCGCTATGTGCACCTGTCGCCGGAGGAGTTGATGACCCACTACCGCGACAAGGTCGCCAGCGCCAGGATCAGCCCGCGTGAACGCACCCAGTACCTCGATGCCCTGCGGCTGGGCCTGACCCGCTCTTCCTACCTGTCGTCCTGACGGGTATACCCCGGCACGCGAGCGGCCAGTTGGCCCGCTCGCGAATGCCTGTTGGCCGGTAGGAGCGGCCGGGCGGCGATCCTACAGGGTCTGGCAGCATTCAACCGATCAGAAGTCGTAACTCACACTCGTGTAGTAGAACGCGCCCTGGGCGCCTTCCGGTGAGGTGATGCTGTACTTCGGCACGCCATACAACTGCGACCCTTCCAGTTTGTCCGGGTGGCTGTCGAACAGGTTGATCGCACCCACGGTCAGCTTTACACCTTTGGCGAAGGTGTATGAGACATCCAGGTCGGTGACCCATTGTGCGCTGAAGGTCTGGTCCAGGGCCGGGTTGGTTGCATTACGGCTTTTCCACTCGCCGTAGCGCCGTTGCGCGACGTTCACGCCCCAGTTGCCATAAGCCCAGTTCGCGCCCAGGGTGAATTTGTTCTCTGGCGTGCCTTCCTCGATCAGGCCTTGCGTGTTGCGGCCCACAATCTGCGAACCGCTGATACCGCCCACATCCCGCAGCCCGGTGATTTTGGTGTCATTCTGGCTGAAGCCGGCATTGAGATTGAGCTTGCCGAATTCATTGAGGTTCAGCCGATAGTTACCGGTCACCTCAATCCCGTTGGTCCGGGTGTCGGCCACGTTGGTGTAGAACGCTGCGCTCTGAATGTTGCTGTACTGGGTGCCGGCAAACACCGGTGCGACCGTGGCGGCGGTCAGTTGGTCCGACAGGGTGATCCGGTTGTCGATCTCGATACGGTAGGCATCGACCGTCACCGAGGCATTTTCCAGCGGTCGCCAGACCAGACCCAGCGAGAAACTGGTCGACTCTTCCGGCTTGAGTGCCTGGCCGCCCAGCAAGCGGGCTTCAGGGCTGTCGGCACGCAGCAGGCGCTGTTGCACCTCGACCCAGTTGCCGCTGCCGGTCGGTTGCTCGACCGCCTGGACGCTGAACGACGACAGGCCGCTCTGCACCAGTGACGGGGCGCGGTAGCCGGTGCTGGCGGTGGCGCGGGCGGCGAGTTGCGGGGTGAAGTCGTAGCGCAGCGACAGCTTGCCGTTGGTGGTGTCGCCGAAGTCAGAGTAGTGCTCGGAGCGCAGCGCGACGCCAGCCTGGAATTTCTCGGTGATCTGCCCCTCGACATCGACATAGCCGCCGAACACCTTGCGCTCCAGCGAGGCCGCGTCAACCTGGGTAATCCCCGAGTAGTAGCCGGCCAGGCGGCGGTTGGTGACCGGGTCCAGGGTATTGAACAGCGGACCGTTGGCCCAGCCTTCGGCTTGCCCCGCACTCAGCTCGTAGTTTTCCTTGCGCCAGGCCACGCCGGCCGAGACCGTCAGCGGCTTGTACAGCAGTCGGGTATCGAAGTCGCGTACCCAGTCCAGGGTCAGGTTGGTCTGGTCGGCTTCACGCTCGCCGGTGTAGATCTTCGATGGGCTGGCGTTGCCGTAGCTGGGGTTGATCGCATTGCGGTCGGTGGACTTGAGCGTGTTGTTGCCGTAGTTCAACGCCAGGTCGAACTTGCCCAGTTGCGCATCCTCCCAGCGCAGGCCGCCGGTGGCCGCGTAGTCTTCAAGGTTGTAGCGGGTGATCGGAATCCGCCCGTCCGGGTAGCGTGCCAGGGCCACGCTGCCGTAGTTGCTGGCCAGGGTGGTGGGTGGATCGTAGAAGTTTTCCGAGTCGGTGTTCTTGTGCCCGTAGCTGGCAAAACCGTAGGCGGTGAGCGAGTCGCTGAGATTGATTTCGCTGTTGGCAATGAAATTGTACTGATCCGAGACCGCGCCCGAGCCCCAGCGCCAGTTGCGGTAACCGTTGTTCTGTTCGCGGGCGGTGTTGATGTTTGGTGAACCGGCATAAAAAATCCGGTTGTCGTCGCGGGTATCGCTGGCCGGGTCCTGATTGCCGGCGTCGAAGCTCAGGGTCAGGAAGCCGTCGTTGGGCAGGGCAAAGCCTTTCCAGCCGCTGAGTTTGCGTTGCAGACCGTCGCCCTTGTCGTAGCCGCCGAAGCGGTAGCCGATGTTGCCGCCTTCATCGCGCTCCTTGAGCACGATGTTGATCACCCCGGCAATGGCATCGGAGCCGTACTGCGCGGCGGCGCCGTCACGCAGGATTTCCACCCGCTCGATGGCACTGAGCGGAATCAGGCTCAGGTCCACGGCCGCCGCACCACGGGCGTTGACCACCCCCTGGCGGGTGACGTTGGCGCTGGCGTGACGGCGCTTGCCGTTGACCAGCACCAGTACCTGGTCAGAGGCCAGGCCCCGCAGCGAAGCGCCCTGGGCGATGGAACCGGCGAATGCGCCTTGGGGCGATTGCGGAAAACTGAACGACGGCGAAAGTGCCGTCAGCGCCGACTGTAAGTCGTTGGCGCCGGTGGTTTGCAGTTGCTCTGAAGACAGCACATCGACCGGTGCGGCACTTTCCAGTGCGGTGAGGTCACTGCGCCGGGTGCCGACCACCACGACGGTGTCGAGTTTACCGGCGCTGTCGCTGGCTGCCGGGCTTGAAGTTTCTGCGGCCAGCGCGGGCAAGGCCAGGCCGCTGGCGACCAGTGCAATGGCACCGGCCAGTGGGTTGAGACGCACGTTCATGATGACCCCTATAGGGAAAGGCAATTTTTCAGGTACGCAGGAGGGCCGTAGGGGGGCGTAGGAGGGGCCGTAGGAGGGGCTTCAGCCCCGAATCTTCTAAACCCCTAAACCCCTAAACCCTAAACCCCGTTCGCGGATCGAGCCGCTCCTGCCGTTGATCCTCAGAACCGCTGGGTCACCGAGACGCCCACGGTGCGTGGGTCGCCGTAGACGATCACGTTCTGCCCGGTGGCGCCGTTGGGGCGGCCGTGAACCTGGTATTCGCGGTTGGTAAGGTTGTTGGCAAAGCCGGTGACGCTGAGTTTTTCGTCCGGGCTGAACCAGGTCAGGCGTGCGTTGGCCAGGGTGTAATGCGGCTGGCTCAGTTCCTTGTCGACACTGCTCTGGCGGTCGGCGAGGAAGTATTCCTTGTCGCGCAAGCTCACGTCGCCGCCCACCACCAGCTTGCCGCCAACCTCAAGCGGTATGGTGTAGTCGGCGCCCAGCGATACCACGTACTTGGGCGAGCGCACGAAGCGGTTGCCGCTGTAGTCGGCGGTCACTGCGCCGGTGGTCGGGTTGACGTTCTTGAAGTCGGTGTATTCGGTGTCCAGATACGACAGCGCGGCGCGCAGGTGCAGGTACTCGGTCGGCTGGCCTTCGAGTTCCAGCTCGGCGCCCTTGACCTTGCCCTTGGCGCCGTTGGTCAGTGCTGTGGTCAGGATGCCGTTGTTGACGGTCAGCAGGTTCACCTGGATGTCGGAGTAGTCGTAGTAGAACACGTTGGCGTTGGCGATCAGCCGGCCCTTGAACCACTCCGACTTCAGGCCCAGCTCGTAGGCATCCAGTTCTTCCGGGTCGACAGTGCTGAGCTGCGCCAGGCTGGTGGACAGGCCGGTGTTGAAACCGCCGGAACGGAAGCCGTGGGCGTAACGGGCGAACACCCGCACGTTGTCGTTGATGCGGTATTCAGGCGTGACGTCGTAGGTCCAGGCGTCCCAGGTCTTGTCGCGCTCGCTGCTGCCGTTCGCCCCGGCGCTGCTCAGCGGGATCAGCGGGCCGGTGGCGGTGGCGCGGGTCAGCTGGGTCAGGTTCAGATCAATGTCTTTCTTTTCCTGGGTGTAGCGCAGGCCGGTGGTCAGGGTGAAATTGTCGGTCAGGTCAAAGGCGACGTTGCCGAACAGCGCGTAGCTGTCGGTGCTGTGGTCAAAATTCAGGTCGCGCAGCACGGTTGCACCGACCTGATTGGAGCCGGTGCCGTTGGGCGAGGTGCCCGGTGCGATGCTGCGGATGCCGGAGCTGTCGAGGTCTTCGTGGAAATAATGCGCGCCTGCCAGCCAGCGCAGGCGCTCCTGCTGCGGCGAGGCCAGGCGCAGTTCCTGGGAGTACTGGCGGTACTCGTTGTCGCTGAGTGAGGTGCCGTTGACTTCGTAAGGGGTGTAGTCGCCGTCGCTGAACGATTTGCTGCGGATGTAGTCGTAAGCAGTGATCGAGGTCAGGGTGTAGTCGCCCAGGTGCCAGTTCAGGGTCAGCGAACTGCCGTCATGGTCCAGGCGCGAGCTTTCATTGACGTTGAGCTCGATCCGGCGGCCTTCAGGGCGCTGGTAGCCAACGTTGTAATAAGTGCCGGTCGGCAGCGAACCGTTGCTGCCGTCGCCCTTGTACTCGCGGCTGTGGATTTTCCACAGGGCGTCCAGGTCCGGGGTCAGTTGAGCGAGAAACTGCACGCGGGCGGCTTTCTTGTTGACGTCGCCGTAGGTGTGATCGTTGGTTTCGTTGGTGGTGAAGCCATCGCGCTCTTCGGAGTACAGCGACACCCGTGCGGCGAGTTTTTCATCCACCAGCGCACCGCCCAGCGCGCCGCTGAGAATACGCTCGTTCTTGCTGCCAAAACCGATGGTGCCGTAGCCGTCAGTGTCGAAGCCGGGTTTCTTCGAAATGATATTCACCGCACCGGCGGTGGTGTTCTTGCCGTACAGGGTGCCTTGCGGGCCACGCAGGATTTCGATGCGCTCAAGGTCAAACAGTGGGCCGCCGCCGGCGATAGGCGCATTGAGGTACACGTCGTCGGCGTAGATACCGACCGGATAAACCGTAGCAGCACCGGTATCGCCAGTGCCCAGGCCGCGAATGTACCAGCGCGGACGACCGTCGCCGTCGGGGTTCTTGGCCGCGGCGTTGGGGACGAAGGTGGTGATGTCGCCCACCGTGCGCACGCCGTCGGCGGTAATGCTCGAACCGTTGACCACCGACACGGCGGCAGGCACTTCCTGCACGGTCTGTTCGCGGCGCTGTGCGGTGACGGTCACGGTTTTCAGGGCTGGCGCCGGTTCGGCGGCGGTGCCGGTCTGCTCGGCAGCCCAGGCCAGGCTGGTGCCGCTGCCACCCAGGGCCAGCGTCAGCCAGATGCCCCGGGTAATCGGATTGATCTTCAACATGATGAAATCCCCATAAGACGCAAGAAGTAACGACTGCGCATTCTTGTCGGTGGTGGATGCGCTAGATGCTCAGAGGGGGAATAGCAGGGTCTGTGCCAGTTGCCGAAGCCATGGCCAGAGAAACTTTTTAATTTTTAACTAATTGATTAAAAAGGATTTTTATTTTCATCAGCAGGCCGCGTGGACGGCTTTTGCGGCCGCGCGGCTCATTGCTCGGGCCAGACTGCGTCCTGGCCGTCAGGGGTTGCTGGCGGGCTGCTTCTGGAGCAGCACTGCGCTGCTGGAGGCGAGACAGCCAGGCAGCCAGCGGCTGCCTGTCGAACGCTCAGGGCAAGCTTCTGATTAACGTCGGCTGCTTGGCCGAGTCGGCGTTTTCGAACAAAAACGAGAAATCCGCGGCCAGGCCGCTCTTGCCGGCGATTTTCGCGTTCTTGTGGCAACCGTCGCACGAGACATTCTGAATATAGGTTTCCAGCACGGTGTTGGCCGCCGGAACATTGCCGTCGCTGTTGAAGGTGCCGTACACCAAGGGTGCAGGCGCGTTGGCGCCAGGTTCGGGGCTCGGTGCGGTCGGCGAGCCATCCCACAGGACGTTGATCAGTTTGTAGTACTGAAACACCGACTGGCCGTTGGTCTTGCTGGCAATGGCCTGCTGCACGGCGCTGTTGAGGGCGTTCATGTAGCTGCTCAGCGGGTACTCGCGGCTGACCTGAACCGGCTCGCTGCGCGGGAAGTTATCGGTGCAGCCGGAGGCATTGCAGGTGATGCGTTCCTGGTTGGGGGGGCAGCTGCTGCCTGTGCAGTTGGGGTTGTTGAAGGTGTAGCCGGCCGCCGGCGCCGGGCCGCCGTCGGGGACGTTGTCGACATGCTCGAAGGTGGTCCAGACGAAGTCCGGCAGGCTTTCGGTCTTGTGAATGATGTGCAGGCCGACCAGGCCCACCACTTCCTGGGCGCACTCGCCAGTGTCGGGACGTTGCAGCCAGGTCACGCTGGTCAGGTAGCGCGAATACAGCTGCGGCTTGCCGGTGAGGATACGCCACGCCGCCTTGATCTCGAATGCCCCCAACTGTTCCTGCGCGACCGGTTTGGCGGGCGGGTTGCGAAAGTGGGCGCCAGCTGGCAGCGACAGGCCTTGCGGGCTCTTGCCATCCTGGTTGGTGGCGACTCGTAGCTGGTCGGCGGCGTCATACAGTGAATTGGCGACAATGTAGTCGAACTCGGCCTTGCCAACCTTGCGCTCGAAGTACACCAGATTGCCGGCCTGGTCGGTCAGCCAGCCGCCAGTGGCCTCAAGGGTCGGATCAGGGGTGGTGGCCGGGGTGCTGGAAGAAATATGAAAGCGGTGTCTGGCGCTCACCGCACTTTCGGAGGTGGCGGTCAGAAATTTGCGCGCACCGCTACGCACCGAGCCGAGGCTGGCCCTGGCCTGGCAGCCGACCGGTGCCGGCGCCTGGACGCCCCAGGCGCTGGGCGGCACCGCGCCGGGCAGGAAGATATCGTTGGCATCTTTATAGCTGGACCACAGCGGCACGATGCTCATCGGCTGGCTGGTATGGGTCGGTACGCCGAACTGGCTGGCAGGGCTGTGCAGGTCTGGCTCGCCGGCCAGGCTCGGGTTGGTTGGCCAGCCTGGATTGACCGGCCAGTTCATCGCGATGAACATCTGCCAGGCGTAACAATTGATGGTTTTCTGCGACAGCAAAAATGGATTGTCGCTGGTCAGAAAGCTGCCACTGTTGGGGTCGAACACCAGCTGCTGTACGCATTGTTCCGGTGTCTGCGGGTTGGCCGCCGCCAGGCTGGTCTGGGCAGTCAGACCCCACGACAGCAGCGCCAGCAAGGTGCCGAGCAGGCCTGCACGGCCTCGTTCGATGAGGGCGGTAAACAAGCGCATGATACTGCTCCCTGCAAGCCGCAGACCCGCGCCAGCGAGTGCGCTGCGCGGGTCCGGCGTGATTGGTTAAAGGACCGGCACGATCGCCAGTGAGCTGGCCCATGGATGCTCGTCAGCACTTGGGTTGGCGGCTTCGGACGGGTTCAGCGCACGCAGTTGCACCAGCCCGGGCGCGGCGTTGGCCGCCACCTTGATGGTCATGACATAGCCTTGGGTACCGTTGGCCGATGTTACCCCCGGAACCGGCGTGGCGTTGGCCAGAAATTCGCTGACCTGCGCTGTCACCCCGGGGTTGGAGAACTCAATGCGCGCCGTTGCGGCGGTGGTGCCGGCGTCGGCGCCTTGCACCACCAGCACGAACTGATGACTGCTGCCGGGCTTGAGCAAGGCCGGCAGGTCGCTGGGCGACTCGCCGTAGAACAGCTCCAGTGGCAGCAACTGCACCGGATAAGGCTGGATCGCCGTGGTGCGGTCAGCCACGCAAGGGGTGATGGGCGGCTCAATGCTGTTCAGTGTGCTGGCCGACAGCGCCACTTTCATCTGGTTGGCAATCTGCCCGATGTACTCGATCGGCTTGCCGTCGATGGTGACGTCGCTGATTGAAAAACCGGCACTTTCCGGGATTTCGAACACCGCATGGAGGATCTGGTCGATGCCGCCAGGGCCTGTACCGGCGCTGCCACGGGTGACTTTCCAGTACTGGCTGACATCCTCGCCCTTGGGGCCTTTCCAGTTCGCGAAGCTCTGCGGCTGCTGCAGATACAGGCCCACCGGGTCGGTCAGGGTGATGCGGTTAGCGCCTGCCAGGCTATTGGCACTGAAACCGATGAACGGGTCGGAGTTACGGAAATTCTGTCCGTACTGTGCACAGCAGATCAGGGTCTGCGCGTTGACGCTGCTGGCGTCGGGACGCTGAATGGTTGCGGCCCCCGCCAGGTAGATTTCGGCGCTCAGGGTATTGGGCCCGGAAGTCAGGTGCAGCGCGCCGCCATATTGGCCGGGAACGCGTGCGGTGCCCGAGTTCCACTTATTGGTCACGTCGTAAGCCGCCCGCCCGGTGGTCGGATCGATCACCGGCTCGCCTTTCTTGCCGGTCGGCTGATCGTAGGCGTAGCGCAGGTACAGGTCTTCAATCACCACCGACGGATCGATGTAGTCCTTGTACAGGCCCAGCACCGCTTCAGGATTGATACGCCACAGGGTCAGGTAATAAGCCGGGTTTTCGCAGGTGAACATGACGCTGCGCAGCTTGCCGTTGGCATCGCGGGTGATCGACCACTCGCAGTATTCGTCCAGCCAGCCACGTGGGCCGGACGGCGAGAACGGCTTGTAGGGGCCGTTCCAGTCGATCTGCGGACAGCGAACGGTTGGCAGGTTGAGCAGGTTGCCAGTGCCTTGCGGGTCATACAGCTTGAGGGCCGTGCCGTTGATGTCGATCTCGCCGTTGTCGGCCAGGGCCATGACCTGTTCCATGCTCAGTGGTTTGCCGCCCAGTTGCGGGTTGGCGGCCGAGCCTGCCTGGGTCAGGTAGACAATCAGGCGGTTGGGGAACGGTGTCCATTCAACCGGCGTTGCGTTGTCGTCGAAGCCCTCGACCAGCGGGTTGTAGTAACCCGCTCGTGGTGCGTCATTGAGGCTGCTCCACGGGTTGCCGATGATCGCCGCCTGGGTCCAGCCATCGAGGTTGTTGCTCCAGTCGGTTTCAAACTGCGGCAACTGCTGCTCCAGGCCCAGTTTCTGAAAGTCCTTCGGGGCCTGCCCGGCGGGTGAGGTGAACTGCTTTAAAGGCGTACTCATGACAACTCTCCAACGGCAAGTGGTGAATGAAAGAGGGAGCAGAAAGCATTACCGGAGGGACTCCGGTCGAAACCTGATGCAGATCCTGTGCATCAGGTCAGCGGCGTGAGGTGTTGAGATCAGAACTGACCGATGCGCCTCGGTGCCTGTTCGGCAAAGAGTGCAGGGGCGCTGCGTGCCTGCTCGCGGCACAGATTCAGGTGGCGCACCGCGAACGGCTTGCGGTCATGGGAATGCAGGCCGGCGTGGCCGTGCCAGGGTTGCTCGGGGAGGGGGCGGCGTGGGCTTCGAGCGATGCGTTCGGCGACGTTCATCGGTGCATGGGCATCGATGCGCCAGCCTTGATTGACCCAGCGGCGGAAGATTTCCAGCGAGTCCTCGAACCACACCGACGGGCTCAGCTCAGGATGCGCGAGCGTTGAGGCCGTCAGATGCTGATAGATAAGCGGCGACCATTGCCGGACCGACTCGATCTGACGCAGATTGATGATTTGGCCTTGCGTGGCTTCAATCCAGGAGGGGCTCAGTGCGACTCTTTGCAGCGGCAATTGCCAGCACGATTCACTGACCAGGCGCTGAATATCCGTCGTCCATGTCGGTTTTGTAGCGCTCATCGGTCCTTCTCCGGCCCTGACTGCTTATTGAGCTGACGTTGATTCGCGCAATGATGTTAATTTGAAGGCGCGACGATTTCGTGCAAAGTGCCACCGTGCAGTGGCTGTTTTTTTGCATTTTTTCAGGGAGGACGCAGTAAATATGGCAGATGCGATAGATCTGAGGATTCTGGGGCGCTTACAGAAGGATTGCAGCCAGAGTCTGGAGTTGCTTAGCGACAACGTGGGCCTGTCACCGACCAGTTGCTATCGACGCATCAAGCGCCTGGAGGACAACGGAGTGATCCGTGCCAGGGTGGCGGTGCTGGACGATAAAAAGCTTGGTCTGCAGGTCACGGCCATGTTCATGATCAAGCTCGACAAGGACACCGCCGACATCGACCGGCGCATGCAGCAGATTCTGGCCAGCCGGCCTGAGGTCCAGGAGTGTTACCTGATCACCGGAGAGTTCGACTTCGTGATGGTGGCGAAGTTGCGTGACGCCACCGAATACACCGACTACATCTACAACTTCCTGGAAACCTACAAAGACATCCCGATCAGGACCTACTCTTCGACCCTGGTGATCCGCACGGTGAAGAAGTCTTTCGAGATTCCGCTCAATGGCCTGGACCAGGGCGCGTGAGCTGCCGCAGGCAAATTGCCGGCGGCAGGTCCGTCAGACCGCCAGCCTTGAGGTGGCGCCGATGACCTTTTCCAGCACGCTGAAGTCCACCCAGTCATTGACATTGAAATGCCGCGGGATGAAGTTCCAGCGATAGAGAAAATCGGTGAAGTCCTGCAAGGCGTCGATCGAGCGCCGGTCCAGGGTTGTGCGCAGGCGCCGGTGGGCGTCTTCACCGTAGGCGGCGGCCACCCAGTATTCACTGGTGTTCAACTCGCGGGCCAGATAGCGCCGGGTTTCTTCCGGGTTGGCCCAGGCCCATTGCTCGGTGCGCAGCACCACGTCGACGATGCGGGTACAGGCGTCGAAATGGTTCTCGAACAGGTGGGAGTCTACGGTCAGCGCCCGAGGCGTGCCGTTATTGCTGCGGATCAGCGGGTCGGGGTGTGAGCCGGTATCGACCACCACCTGCAAGCCGAACTCGTTGGCCAGGTGCGCGGCATGTGCGCCCTTGAGAAAAATCGCGTCGATATCGCCACGCAGCAGGCCAATCAGTTCGTTATTGCGTTTGCGTACGCTGCCGACGTCCAGGTTCACTTCCGAGCCGTATTTATGGTGCTTGCGCTCGTCGCTGTAGGTGCCGCCGTAGGGGTAATCGACCAGTTCGACATCCGAGACGCTCAGGCCTTCGAGGCGCAGGGCGTTTTCCAGGCCGCGCAGCGCCTGCGCGCGGGTAAAGTCGATCTGTACGTTGGCCCACTTGGGCAGCCCGAAGCGGCGGTTTTTCAGGTCGCGGATGGTTTTTACCCCGCTGTCGATGGTGGTCAGGATCAACTGCACCTCATCGCTCCAGGACAGCCCCAGCAGGTGGGTCGGCACGCCGCTGGAATACGCCCAGATTGCCGGAATGTTACCGCCATGGCGCACCGAATTGGGCAGGTGGTGGTCGTAGTGGGCTTCGCGGACATCCTGCTCGCTGGACTCACGCAGCGACTGGATGCGCGTGCCGTAGGGCTGGAAAGCTTCGGCCAGCCGGCCGGACTGCACGGCGATGCCCAGCCCGGTGGGGACCGGGCTGTGGGTGTACCAGAGGGTTTCGAGTGATTGGCTCATAAGTGTCTCGTCGCAAAGTGATCAGCCGGTCAACTTGCCAGGGGCAAGGCTCAGCGCATCAAGGGGGCGGGTGTCGATCCAGTCACGGACATCGAAGCGGGTCGCGATGAAGGCCCAGCGCTGGAGAAAATCGGTGAAATCCTGCAGGCCGGCGATGGCCTGTTCGTCGAAGCCGGTGTTCAGGCGCTGATGGGCATCTTCGCCATAGGCACGCCTGACCCAGTACTCGCTGCTGTTGACCTCATAAGACAGAAAACGTCGTGTCTCTTGCGGGTTGTTGCGCGCCCACTGCTCGGCGCGCAACACCGAGCCGAGAATGCCGGCGGCAACGTCCAGGTGTTGGTCCAGCAAGTGCTGATCGACGCTCAGGGTTCGCGGTGTGGCGTTATTGCTGCGGATCAGCGGCTCGGGATGGGTGCCGGTGTCGATTACTGTCACCAGCGAGAACTCATGGGCCAGTTGCACGCCATGCGCGCCCTTGAGAAAAATCGCATCGACTTCGCCGCGCAACAGGCCGACCAGTTCGGCGTTACGGGTTTCGGCGCGGTGGCTGCTGACCAGAGTGTTATCCACTGCCTCGGCTGGAGCATCGCTGAAGGTGCCGCCGTGGACATAGTCGACCAGCTCCACGTCACCCACCTGCAGACCTTCCAGGCGCAGGGCATTTTCCAGGCCGCGCAGGGCCTGGGCGCGGGTGAAGTCGATCTGCGCGTTGCGCCAGTGCGGCAGGCCGAAGCGCCGGCCCTTGAGGTCCTTGACCGAACGAATGCCGCTGCCGGGCCGGGTCAGAATCAACTGCGCCTCATCCACCCACGACAGGCCGATGACCCGGGTTTCGCGGCCCTGGGCGCGAGCCCAGATGGCCGGGATATTGCCGCCATGGCGTACCGAGTTGCGCAAGGTATGGTCGAAGTGCGACTCGCGCACGCTCTGCTGGCTGGACTCGCGGATTGACTGCAAGGCGGTGCCCAACGGATCAAGCGCCTCTTTGAGCCAGCCTTTCTGGACTGCCAGGCCCAGGCCGGTGGGCACCGGGCAGCGGGTGTACCAAAGGGTATCGAGTGGCTGGCTCATGCCGTGGCTCCTGCCAATGGGGTAGGTGAATGCTGATGGACCAGCGGCAGCACTTGCTGGCCGATGCGCAGGGCTTCTTCAAGATGCGGATTGCCGGCCAGGATAAAGGTCGAGAAACCGGCGTCGCGGTACTCGTTCAAGCGCTCGGCGATCTGCTCATGGCTGCCCACCAGACCGACGGTGGGGCCAGGCTTGGCCTTGGCGAAACCGGCCCACAGGTTCGGGCCGATGATCAGGTCGTCAAAGCGGTCGATGTTCTGGTGATAGGCCGTCTGCCGCGCGCCGCCCACCGAGTCCGAGCCGCCGGCACCGAACGGGCGTGCGCCAGGCTGATGGAAGCGCTCGAACTGGCGGCGCAGGTCGCTCCAGGCCAGGGCTTCGGTTTCCCGGGCGAACAGGTCGACGCGCAGGCCGAACCGCACGCTGCGCCCCTGACGAGCGGCCAGTTCACGAACCCGCTCGATGTGCGGCTTGAGCTTATCGACCGGTTCCGCCCAGTTCAGGTACACATCAGCGTGGCGGGCGGCGACCTCCAGCGCCGCATCAGAGAACCCGGAGAAGTACACGCCGGGTTTGCGCTCGTGGTGCAGGCCCGGCGGCAGGGCGCCGTTCTCCAGACGGTAGATCTCACCTTCATAGGAGAACCGCTGGTTGTGCCACAGGCCGTCGATCACATCGAGGAACTCGCCGGTACGCTTGTAGCGCAGGTCGTGTTCGAGAAAGTCGCCGTTGGCGCGCTGGCTGGCCGGGTTGCCACCGGTGATGATGTTCCAGTCCAGCCGGCCATGGCTCAGATTCTGCAAAATCGCCGCTTGCTGCGCGGCATAGGCCGGCAGCGTCCAGGTGGCCTGGAACGCCACCAGAAACCGGATCCGCCGGGTCTCGCGGGCCAGCGCTGCGGCGACCATCCATGGCTCGGGGCCGGTGGGCAACAGCGCACCTTCAAAGCCTGCCAGCTCGGCAGCCTTGGCCACCTGGGCGATGTAATCGATGTAACCAAAGCCGTCCGCTGCGCCGTCAGGCAGCCGACCGGGGGCAATATGGCCGGGGCGGTGCACAGGGTTGCCACGGTTATGGTTGGCGGTGTTCAGTTGCGGGCCATCGGTACCCAGTGGCAGACGCCAGAAAAATTCAGTGCTCATCGGGACTCCCGGTGTATGGCGATCCTCAATCCGTCAAGGCTTGAGCAACCGCCATGCCACGCTGTGATTAATAGGCCAAAAGCCGTTGTTTCAAGTAGTTGATCAGTGACGTCAGACATATCTTTCATCCTTGATGGTTGTCAGGCAGCACTGCACCAGCAGCGCTGCTGATTACACAGCCTTGTGCGGGGTGGGGTTTTGTGGTTTCAACCCGGCGCCAGCTCTTTGGGTGCGGCGCTGATTTCGTCAATCGCCGAACCGTTCGCCGAGCTGCGTTGCCAGGTGCGATACAGCATCGCGTAGGGGCCGTCCTGTTCGATCAGTTGGCGGTGCGGGCCGAGTTCGACCAACTGGCCTTCGCGGATCACCGCAATGCGGTCGGCATCACGAATGGTCGCCAGGCGGTGGGCGATGATGATCGCCGTTCGGCCCAGGCACAGTCGCCGCAGCGCTTGCTGGATGCGCCGCTCGGTGTGCACATCGACGGCCGAGGTTGCCTCGTCGAGGACCAGCACCACCGGGTCGGCCAGATAAGCACGCACCAGGCACACCAGTTGCCGCTGACCGTGGCTGAGGTAGGAGCCCAGCGGCCCGACCTGCGTGTCGTACTGATGTGGCAGGCGCTCCAGCACCTCGTCGGCGCCCAGTTCGCGGGCCGCGCCGATCAACGCGGCATCGTCGGCCTGCGGTGCGGCCATGCGCAGGTTGTCGAGGATGCTGCCGCTGAACAGCACGTTGTCCTGCAGCACCACGCCGACGTTGCGGCGCAGTTCATGCTGGGCCAGCTCGCGCACATCCGTGCCGTCCAGGCGCACTGCGCCGTCCTGCACGTCGTAGAAACGGGTCAGCAACTGCACCAGGGTACTTTTGCCATGCCCGGACGGGCCGACGATGGCCAGCACCTCGCCGGCCTCGATCACCAGGTTCAACTGGTCGATCACCGGTTTTGCAGCGTTGGGGTTATAGGCAAAGCGCACGTTCTCGAACGACACCTGGCCACGGGCCTTGCCCAGCCGCCGTGGTTGCTGCGGGTCGGTGACCTGCGGTTCGGTGTCGAGCAGCAGGAAGATCCGCTGCGCAGAGGCGGAGCCGGTGGCGTAGCGTTCGAACAGGTCAGACAGCTCCTGCAACGGGCCGAGAAACAGCATCACGTAGAACAGACTCTCGGCCACCTGACCCACGGTCACAGTGCCTTGCGCCAGCCCCTGGGCGCCGACCAGCAACAGCACGGCCATGGCCACCGCTGCCAGCAGCGCGGTGAACGGCGCGAACCAGCCCGAGCGCAAGCTGCCATGGATCAGTGACCAGTTGAATTCGTCGAGCAACTGCCGATAGCGGCGCAGGTTGGGTTGCTGGCGCACGCATTGTTGCAGCATGCGTGCACCGCCGACGCTTTCGACCAGGTGCGCAGTGAAGCGGCTGCGGTTTTCGGCCACCTTGGCCCAGTTGCGCTGCGAGATACGCTTGAACGCCCAGGTAGCGAGAAACAGCAGCGGCACCGCACCGGCCAGGCTGAGCAAAAACAGCGGCGAGATCAGCCACAGCATCACGGCCGCCACGCTGCAGCGCAACACGGCGCCGAGCAGCTCCGGCGGGCCCTGGATCACCAGCGGTTCCAGGCTGTCCACATCACGGTCTACCCGCGAGATGATGCGCCCGGCCTTGGTCCGGTCAAAGTAACCGACACTCAGCGCCTGCACATGGGCAAACACCCGCACCCGCAGCTCATTGAGCACGCGGATCGCGGCACTGCCGGCGATGTATTGCGAGACCCCGGCCAGCGCGAAGCGCGCCAGCCAACTGGCGGCCAGCCCGGCGCCGAGCCAGCCGATCAGGAGCATATCGGCGATCCACTGGCCGTCCTGCCGGATCAGGCCACGGTCGAGCAGTTCACGGACAAACCAGGGGCGCAGGAACACGGTGAACACCAGTGCCAGCTCCAGGCCAATGACCAGCAGGATCGAGGTTTTGATCGGCCGCAGCAACGGTAACAGGCGGCTGAACATGCTGCGGTCCAGTGCCTTTTTCGCCAGCAGCTCTTCGATTTCGATGTCGCTCAGGGCTGACTGGCCCTTCAACGGCTTAGCCATGTTCGATCCCCAGCAGGTCGCGGTAGTGCGGGTTGCGCTGCAGCAGCTCGTCATGGCTGCCGCTGTCAGCGATTTGCCCGCCGTCGAGTACCAGCACCCGGTCGGCGAGCAAAATGGTCGACAGCTTGCTGGAGATCACCAGCAGCGTGGTGACCCGGCCGTGGCTGTGTGGCAAATCACGGATGTTGTCCAGCACCTGGCGTTCGCTGATCGCATCCAGCGCGCTGGTGGCGTCGTCCAGGCACAGAATGTCCGGGCCGGCGAGCAGCGCGCGGGCCAGGTTCAGGCGTTGGCGCTGACCGCCGGAGAGGGTTACGCCCTTGTCCCCCAGCGGCGTGTCCAGCCCTTGTGGCAGGCGTTCCAGCACATCGCTGGCGGCGGCCATCCGCAGCGCTTCGAGCAGTTGCGCGTCACTGGCCTGCGGCGCGCCGAGGCGCAGGTTGGCCGCCAGGGTGTCGGAGAACAGAAAGCTTTCTTGCGGCACCACATGCACCCGTTGGCGTAGCGGGTCGAGTTGCAGGTCGCGCACATCCTGCCAGCCACTGGCATGGCTGCCGAGCAGCACCCGGCCGTCGCTGACATCCACCAGGCGCGGCAGCAGGCTGGCCAACAGGCTTTTGCCGGTGCCGGTGGCGCCGACCAGCGCGACGATTTCGCCGGGTTGCAAGGTCAGGTCGCAGCCTTGCAGGATCGCCCGGCCAGCGCCCGCTGCCTTGACTGTGACCTGCTCCAGGCGCAGGCCCAGCGGGGTGGCCGGCAGGCTGGCGGTGGCGCTGCGGATCGCCGGTTGTTCATCGAGCAGTTGCCAGATCCGCTCGGCCGATGAGCGCGCATCGGCAAAGGTCTGCATGACCCGGCCGATGCCCTCGATACGAAACACCAGGGTGGTGACGATCAACAGTGACGCCACCAGCTCACCGATATTGAGCTGGCCCTGGCTGACCAGATGGGCACCGAACACCAGAATCCAGACATGACTGAGCGCCACCACCACCTGCGGCAACGGGATCCGCGAACTGGCGTAGGCCAACGCCTGGCGGGCATGGCCGGTGAACAGCGTGACCTGGCTGGCAAAGCTGTCGATGCGGCGTTGCTCCAGCGCGAATGACTTGATCACCCGCACCCCGCTGATGCCTTCGGACAGGTCCTGATTGACCCGGTCATAGGCCGCTCCGACCGCCCGGTCGAGGGTCACCAGATGCTCGGTCTGCAACACGAAAATGCTCAGCCCGACCAAGGTCAGCAGCAGCGGCACCAAGCCGAGCAGCGGGTGATACCAGCTCAGCAGCCCGACGGCCGCCAGCACCACCAACGGGGTGTCGAGCACCTGCCGCCAGAAGTTGATCAGCGCATCGCGGACCTTGTCGGCATCGCGGGTGGTCCGGGTGATCATCTCACCCATGCCGTGCTGCCAGTGATAGCCCAGGTGCAGGCCTTGAACCTGGGCCAGGATGCGTTCGCGCAGACGGGTCAGCAGTTCCTGGCTGAGCACCAGCGCCAGCACCCCGGCGGCGTATTGCACCACGCCGCGGGCCAGAGCCACGCCGACAATCAGCCACAGCCAGTGCCAGGCCAGGCTGGCGTCGAAACCACCGTCATCCAGGCGCACCACGGCGCGCCCGGCATTGACGTCATTGAGCGCATGACCGATCAGCCATTGCTGCCAGATCAGGCCCAGGTTAACGGCGACGAACAGCGCCGCGGTAAGACTGAAGCGCCACGGCATCTCGCGGTAGATGGCCAGGCTGCGCAGCAGAGGGTGTTTGTTTATCACATGCGGAACTCAAGGTATTCATGGGCGGTAGGAGCGGCTTGAGCCGCCAATGGCGGTGGCTGGTTCGCGGCTTAAGCCGCTCCTACGGGTTATGCGCCGGGCTGTGGATCACGCCTTGCGGCTGGCACCTTCGGCCTGTTTGGCGTTGAGGATCGCGGTGTATTCGCCGGGGTCGATGCCGTTGAGGTAGTAGTTGCCTACGTGGTGCAGGCGCCAGCGGATCGGGTCGTGGGTGGTGTGCACCCGGGCGTTGCGCCAGAAGCGGTCGAGGTTCCATTTGCTCAGGGTGGAGCTTGCGCCGAGCAGCGAGAAGATGTCGCTGGAGATCTTTAGCGAAGCACCGTCGGAATGGGCGCGGGCGGTGGCCACCGAAAGAATCAGCTCGTCTTGCAGCTCTTTGTTGTCCGGGTCCAGGTTGTGGCGGTCGAACACCTGCGCCGCTTCACGCAGCAGCGATTCGGCGGCGCGCAGCGCCACGGCGTACTCACCGATCTGCTTGATGATGTGCGGCTCTTCATTGGCGCGCTCGACATTGCTTTCCACCCAGGGCCGGGCGTGGTTTTTCAGGTAATCCACGGCGGCGTTGAGGGCGCCGGAGGCAATACCGGTGTCGATGGCGGCGTGAAGAATTTGCGGGAAGGTCAGGCCGGTGCGTTTCATCGGCCCTTCGCGACGGGCAATGAAGTCTTCGTCGAGCACGATATTGTCGAAGATCACCGTGCCGCTGACCGAGTTGTTCTGGCCGAACGCTTCCCAGTCATCGACCAGGGTCAGGCCGGGGGTGTTGCGATTGAGCAGCACCCCGGCGCCGCCGGTGTCTGAGGCGGCGGTCAGCGAGATCCACTCGGCCAGGTAGGAGCCGGTGGAGTAGAACTTGCTGCCATTGAGCACCAGCTTGCCGTCTTCGCGGCGTTCGACCCGGGTCTTGAGGGCGAACTTGTTCTTGCCACCCACTTCAGCCAGGGCATTGCCAAAGCGCTTGCCGGCCAGCACGTCGGCGATCAGCCGGTCGCGCACCGCCGGGCTGTAGCCGGTGAAGATGCCGCGCAGCATCACGTTATGAATCTGCAGCAACTGACCAACGCCGCCGTCGGCCACTGAAATCAGCCGCACGGTCTCGACAATGGTCTGCACCGAGGCGCCCAGGCCACCGAATTCCTTGGGTACCCCAATCGCGGTCAGGCCGCTTTGCGAGAGCAACTCGGCCTGGCGCCAGGGCAGGCTGTTGTTATTGGCCGGGTCGGCAGCCAGCCGGGCAATTTCCACCGCCACTTCACGGGCGGTGGCGATGGCCTGTTCTTCACTGTGCAGGCGCTGGGCGGGCGCTTCGGTTGGCTGGGTGTTGTGCGGCGTACTCATGGCTTCACCTTGATTGCTGATACCTGGGTGTCCCTGCATGCACAGGGCCTTTTCAGGGCTTGAGCAAGTTCTGCGCCAGTGTCCGGCAAGATTCTCAAGGCCTTGTATTTCGCGGCTTTCAGGCCGGCAGGCGGTGAGCTTCAGGCAGGGGTGTTGCTGAATCAGCAACTGTCTGCAGTGGATTGCTGCTGGGCCAGCAGTCGCTGCGCAGTGCTGCTGGAAGATCAGCAAGAAAACCCTTGCCAGTCGCTGGTTTTCAATTTTTATCTATATAAATCAATAGGTTGAATATTTGGCATGAGCGTTGCGTTAGCACAGTCATAGGCCGGCCCTCCTGGCCCTGACCGACTGTCTGGAGCGACTCATGAGTCAAGCTGCAACGGCTTCACCCCTGGCACCTGCTGCCCTGGAGCAAATCTGGTTTACCCGCTGCCCGGTGCCGACCGCCTCGGGCCTGGCGTTTCAACTGGGCTGGCTGAGCGAAGAATTCGCCGCCGATGGCCTGCCGGTTTCGACCTTGCAGGAGGCCCGTCAGCTGGGCCGTCACCACTACGATCATGAACTGCCCGGGCTGTTTCGCGAGGGCGGCAACGTCCCGGCGCTGGCGGCGCGGGCTGCCGGTGCGCCGAGCCGCTTGATCGGCCTGACCTGGATCGAGGAGTGGCAGACCATCCTGGTGCGTCCCGACTCCGGCATCCGCAGCCCGCAGGATCTCAAAGGCAAACGCCTGGCCCTGCCGGCCTGGGGCGACAGCCGCCCGGGCAGTATTGCCCGGGCCATGAGCCTGCACGGCTACAAAGGCGCATTGGCGGTGGCCGGGCTGGGCTTCGACGATGTCGAGCTGGTCGAGGTCGCGCTGCAATCGCAGCAGGATGCACCGAATCCGCAACTGGGCCTGCAACGCCTGTGGTCGGGCCTGGATTACCTGGTGCGCGGTGAGGTCGATGCGGTGTACGTCAAAGGCGCTTCGGCGGCCGATGCCGCGCAGCGTCTGGGCCTGGTGGTGGGCATCGACCTGGACCTGCTGGCTGACCCGCGCCACCGCATCAACAACGGCACGCCACGGCCGATCACCGTGCACCAGAGCCTGCTCGACGATCACTTTGACGTGGTGGTGCGGTTTCTGGCCCAGACCCTGCGCGCCGCCGAATGGGCCGCCGGTAACCGCCAAGCGCTGAACCGCATTCTTGAAGAAGAAACCAGGGCCGGCAGCGCCGGTGTGGCCGCTGCCTATCGCGGCGACTTCCATACCACCCTGGCCCCGGACCTGTCCGCCCAGCGTCTGGAATTTCTCGATACCCAGAAAAAGTTTCTGCACCTGCACGGCTTTCTCGAACGCGACTTCGATATCGCCGCCTGGGTCGATCACGCCCCTCTGCAAGCCGCCCATGAACTGCTGGCCAAGCGCCGCGCCTGAACAGGAATTTCAACATGACCGCTACCATTGCTGAACGCAGCCTGAGCACCGAACAACAGGCTTTTGTCGACAACCTGCTGGTCGAGGCCGACCAGGCCTTCACCGTGTTCCGTGAAACCAACACCATCACCGCCAACGGCACGGTCGGTTTTGTCGAGCGTATTCCCGGCACCGAGCTGCTGGTGTCGGTCAACTACCCAGGCCCGTGGAACTACCGCAAACCGCTGACTGCCACGGTCACTGACTTCGACGGCAATGTCTGGTCGGGCAAGGGCCGTGGTGGCGCCGGGCGCTACACCAAGCTGTTTCAGCAGCACGCTGAGGTCACCACCATCTCCCACGTGCATTCGCCGTACCTCGGCGCCTGGGCGCAGACCCAGCGCAGCTTGCCGTTCAACTACGTGCCGGTGCAGCGCTTCCAGCTGGCCCGTGAACTGCCGGTGTACGTCGACCGCCGCCAGCAGGAAGTCGACTTCATTCTCGACAGCATCAAGGCCAACCCTTTCACCCCGGCGATTCTCGAAGCCAACGGCGGCGCCACGGTGTGGGGCAAGAAGGGCCTGCGCGATCTGGCCGAATTCATCGTGCTGCTGGAGGAAGGCGCACAGATTCAGTTGCTCGCTGAATCCATCGGCGGCTCCCGCGCCTTCGGCCCCGGAGTTCTGACCCAGCAATGGAAAATGAGCGGCCTGTACGAGCAGGCGCAGGGTCTGGGCCTGGTGCCTGCCATCGACCGCCGCCCTGAACAGCAATAAGGATCAAACAGCATGGCCGTGAAAATTCTCTGGTACCTCACCACACCTGACGGGCCTTACCCATGGGAGCCCGAGGGCCGCTGGAACACCGACTTCGAGCACCTCAAGCAACTGGCCGTGGCCAGTGACCGGCTGGGCTACTACGGCTCCTTGCTCGGTTCGAGCCCCAACGAAAGCCTGGCCGTCGCTGCTTCGTTGATTGACGCCACCAAACGCCTGCGCTTTCTGGTGGCCCAGCATCCGGGCGAGCTGTCGCCTGCGGTGCTGGCCAAGTGGGCGCTGACCTTCGATCAGTTCTCCAATGGCCGCCTGCTGTTCAACGTGGTCAATGGCAATGATGCTGGCCTGGCAACCCTGGGCGTGCATTACCCGCACGATGAGCGCTATGACTTCAGCCTCGAATACTGGAAGGCCTTCAAGAGTATTTATGCCGGCGAAACCGACGGCTTTGACGGCAACTACGTCAAGCTGGCGCCGCGCCCGGCAGGCGCTGCCGGGCACCCGTTGGGCGGCTGGCATGCACCGCTGCAAAAACCGGGCATCCCACTGTGGGGCGCCGGCACTTCCGGCCCTGGCGTGGCGCATTCGGTGCAGCTGCTCGATGTGTACCTGAGCTTTGCCAACACCCCACCGAAACTCGGCGAGAAATTCCGCCGGGTAGCCGCCGAGGCGGCGAAGATCGGCCGCGAACTGACCTTTGGTACGCGCCTGCAGATCATCGTCCGCGAGACCGAAGAAGAAGCCTGGGCGCATGCCGAGAAGCTGCTGCAACGCACCTCGCTGCAGACTGCGCTCAACGCTGTGCAGCGCCAGTTGCCGCCGGGTGAAACCCTGCAGACCTTCCACAGTGAAGACCCGCAGATCCAGCGCAATATCGAGACCCTGCGCAGCGGCAAACTGCCCAAGGCCCGTGATCTGGAAATCTACCCCAACGTCTGGGTCGGCCCGAGCCTGTTCGGTTTCAACATTCTTGGCCCTGCGGCCGGCACTTATCTGGTCGGCAGCGCCGAGCAGGTGGCCGAGCGCATCCGCGAATACGAAAGCCAGGGCACCTCGGCGTTCATCCTCTCGGGCTTCCCGCTGATCGACGAAGCCCATCGGGTCGCCGACCTGCTGTTGCCGTTGCTGGAGCTGGATCACGGCTTCGAGGTGCCGTCGCTGGGCGTCGCCCGACGCACCACTGAACCCGCGTAATAACCACGTAGGAGCGGCTTTAGCCGCGAATGGCCGGGCCAAGGTTCCTTATTGAAGTTTCACCGTTTGCAGATGGAGTCAGCATGAGTCACGAATTTTCCCGCCGTATCTTTCTCGGCAACAGCCTGATGGCCGGTGGCGGCCTGCTGCTCGGTGGCCTGCTGGGCGGTTGCGACAACGGCAGCAAGGCCGGCGCGGCAGCGTCTGCCCAGGCCGGTGCCGCCGCTGCGCTGACTCCGGTGCGGGGCGGTCGGCTGCGGGTCGGCATCATTGATGGCGACCAGGCCGGCAACCTCGACGCTCACAAGCCGCTGGGCGGCGGGATCATTCGTGGCTGGGCGCTGTACAGCAAGTTCTGGGAGTGGAACCCGGATGTCAGCACCCGCCTGGCCCTGGCCGAATTCGCCGAACCGAATGCCGACGCCAGTGCCTGGACCATCCGCCTCAAGCAAGGCCTGGAGTTCCACCACGGCAAGACCATCACGGCTGACGATGCGCTGTTTTCGATCCTGCGCCTGACCGATCCAAAACTGGCCTCACCGTTTGCCGGGCTGGTGGGCAGCATCGACCGCAACGCGTTGCGCAAACTCGATGAGCGCACCATCGAGATCCGCTTCAAGCAGGGCCAGAGCTTTTTCCCGCTGGACGAAACCCTGATCAGCTTCGGCGGCATCGTGCCCACCGATTACGACCCGGTGACCAACCCGGTGGGTAGCGGCCCCTACAAGCTCAAGAGCTTCATCCCCGGCCAGCGTTCGCTGTACACCCGTTTCGAGAACTACTACAAACCCAACCAGCCGTACGCCGACGAGCTGGAAATCATCGAGTTCAAAGACCAGGTCTCGCGCCTGGCCGCATTGCGGGCCGGGCAGATCGACGTCGCCAGCGGCGTGACCGCCGAGCACACGGCAACCATCAAGGCTGACTCACGGCTGCGCCTGTACGCCTCGCCGACCACCTCGTTCAGTGGCTTCAACCTCAACGTGGCCAAGGCGCCCTTCGACGACCCGCGGGTGCGTGAGGCCTTCCGCCTGCTGGCCGACCGTGAAGAGTTGGTGGCTCGCGCCCTGAACGGTTTTGGCCGGGTCGGTAACGACCTGTATTCGCCGCACGACCCGACCTTCAACCATGCCATCGCCCAGCGTAAATACGATCTGGAGCGGGCCAAGGCACTGTTGCGCGAAGCCGGCCAGGAGAACCTGCGTGTCGAATTCACCACCCCGCCAGGCGGCACCGCCAACGCAGCGCTGGTGTTCGCCCAGCAGGCCAAGAAGGCCGGCGTCGAGATCAAGGTCACCCAGGTCGACAACTCGGTATTCAACGGCCCGCAACGCGACAACTGGGTGATGTCGCCGGCCTCGACCCCGGCGCGTGGCTTTCTGGCCACCGCGCTGCACAACGAGGCGCCGACCGCGATCTACAACCGCAGCAACTTCCACGATCCGCGTTTCGACGAACTGTTCCTCCAGGCCCTGGCCCAGCCTGACCTGGAGAAACGCAAGGTGCTGGTCCATGAGGCTCAGCGTATCCAGCACGAGCGCGGCTCGCTGCTGATCTGGGGCTTTGCCGATATCCTCGATGCGGCGTCGGCCAGGGTTGGCGGCCTGACGCCGGAACAGACCACCTTCGCCTCCTGGCGCTTTGACAGCCTGTGGTTGAACCATGCCTGACTCTTCTTCTGTACCGGGTTATTCAACGCCAGCACAGCGGCGTTTTCAGGCGCCGGCCTGGCTGTCATGGTTTGTCGGCCGGCTGGGCTATGGCCTGCTGACCGCCTGGGTCATCAGCCTGGTGGTGTTCATCGCCACCCAGGCGCTGCCGTCTGACCCGGCACGGGTGATTCTCGGCCCTGATGCGCCGCTGGAAAGCGTGCTGACCCTGCGCCAGCAACTGGGCCTGGACCAGCCGATTCTGCTGCAGTACTGGCACTGGTTGCTGCGCACCCTGAGCGCTGATCTGGGCACCTCGCTGGACTCCCAGGCGCAGGTCAGCACCATCCTGTTCAGCCGTTTCGGCAACACCCTGGCGCTGTTGCTTGGGGTCTTGCTGACCGCCGTACCGCTGGCCCTGGCCCTTGGCGTGACCCTGGCGTTGCGCCGCGACAGCCGTCTGGACCGCTGGGCGCTGTCGCTGCTGATCTACCTCAAGGCCACGCCGGGCTTTCTGCTGGCCATCGCCCTGGTGCTGCTGTTTTCGATGCCGCACTTCGACTGGCTGCCGGCGGTATCGCTGCTCGACCCGGACCAAGGCCTGCTTGCGCAACTGCACTTTCTGGTGCTGCCGATTTTTGCCCTGTCGCTGTCGGCGCTGCCGTATCTGACCCGCATGGTACGTGCTTCGATGATTGAGGCGCTGGAGTCCGACTACGTGATCGCTGCCCGCCTGCGCGGGGTGCCGGAGCGCCGTATCGTCTGGCTGCACACATTGCCCAATGCGCTGATCCCGGCCATCCAGGGCGTGGCGCTGACCCTGCGCACGCTGATCGGCGGCGCGCTGCTGGCTGAAGTGATTTTCAGCTATCCCGGCATTGGCACCACTCTGAATTCGGCGATCCAGATGCGCGACCTGCCGTTGATTCAGGCAGCGGTGCTGGTCACCACCCTGGGCGTGGTGCTGGTCAACCTGCTGGCCGACCTGCTCACCGTCTTGCTGACCCCGAAACTGCGCACTGCCCGCAAGGTGCACATGATCAACCGTAACCGCCGGGGCATCCGCCCCTGGTGGCGTCGCACCCCGGCCCGCCAGGCCGGTTGAGGAAACCGTTATGAGCACTGCATCCGCTGCTGCCCGCTGGCGCCTGTTATGGCGCGAACCCCAGGTGCGTCGTGGCCTGATCATTACCCTGTTGATGGTCGTGGTGGCGGTGTTCGGGCCGCTGCTGGCACCCCATGCACCGACCGACATGGTCGGGCCGGTGTACGGCGCACCGAGTAGTGAAGCCTGGCTGGGCCATGACTTTCTTGGCCATGATGTGCTGTCGCGCCTGCTCGCCGGTGGCCTGTCGGTGCTGTGGATGTCGCTGGCGGCGGCGCTGATTGCCCTGCTGGTAGGCGTCAGTCTGGGCCTGGCGGCCGGTTTTTCCCGGCGTCGGCTGGACCAGACCATCATGTGGGGCGCGGACATCTCGCTGGCTTTTCCCGACCTGATCCTGGTGCTGCTGATTGTCTCGATGCTCGGGCGCCAGCCTTGGCTGATCGTCCTCACCGTGTCGATTGCCTTTATCCCTGGTGTGATCCGCCTGGCGCGTGGCAGCACCGTGGCGGTGGCCAGCCAGGAGTTCGTCGAGGTGGCGCAGATGATGGGGTACTCCCGGCGGCGGATCCTGTTCAAGGAAATCCTGCCCAACATCCTGACGCCACTGCTGGTGCATTTCGGCAACATGCTGACCTGGGGCGTGGGGATCCTCTCGGGCCTGAGTTTTCTCGGTTACGGCGTGGCGCCGCCGGCGGCCGACTGGGGGTTGATGATCAACGAGAACCAGGCCGGCCTGCTGGTCCAGCCGTGGCCGGTGCTGGCCCCGGCGCTGATGATCGGCATCTTTGCCTATGGCACCAACATCCTCGCTGAAGGCATTGGCCGCAGCGCGGCGCGGATCGGGGACAAGCAAGCATGAGTGTGATCGCAGAAATGAGCCTTGAACAACGCGCCCACGTGGCCAGCGCCCTTGAACCGCAGCTCAGCGAGCCGCCAGTGTTGTCGGTTGCCGGCTTGCGGGTCGAGCTGAGCGCCGATGTCGATGTGCTCGACAAGGTGTCGTTCAGCTTGCGGGCCGGGGAAATCGTCGGTCTGGTCGGCGAGTCCGGTTCCGGCAAGACCACCTTGGCCACAGCGCTGCTGGCCCACGCCCGACGCGGCGCACGGATTACCGCCGGGCGGGTGGAGATTGCCGGCCAGTCATTGCTAAGCCTGCACGGCGAAGCGTTGCGTCAGGCCCGTGGCAGCCTGATCGGCTACGTCCCCCAGGACCCGGCCACCGCGCTGAACCCGGCGCTGCGCATCGGCAGCCTGCTGCGCGAAACCCTGGCGGCCCACGACCCAGACCTGAGCCGTGAGCAGCAGCGCCTGCGTTTGCAGGAAACCCTGCGCGATGTCGGTTTGCCGGACGATGAGCTGTTTCTCAAGCGCTTCGCTCACCAGTTGTCGGGTGGTCAGCAGCAACGGGTGTTGCTGGCCCTGGCCTTTGTGCTGCGACCACGCCTGATCGTTCTGGACGAGCCGACCACCGCGCTGGACGTCACCACCCAGGCGCATATCCTCGACACCCTGCGCCGGCTGTGCAAAAGCCAGGGCGTGGCGGCGGTGTATGTGTCCCACGACCTGGCGGTGATCAAGGACCTGGTCGACCGGGTGATGGTCATGTATGCCGGCCGGCTGGTTGAAACCGCCAGCCGCGAAGAGCTGTTCAGCCGCCCGGCGCATCCCTACACCCGTGGCCTGCTGGCGGCGATTCCGGATGTGGCCGAACGCCGCGAGATCAACGCGATTGCCGGCCATGCGCCGGCCCCGGCGCAGCGCCCGGCCGGATGCTCGTTTGCCCCGCGCTGCCCGCGCAGCACGGCCGCCTGCCAGCAACAACCGACACTGCAGGCGCTCAGCGGCCAGCAGCAGGTCGCCTGCCTGCACCCGCATCTTGAAGCGTTGGCCCTGGTGACCCAGACGCCACCGGCTGCTGCCGTCTTGCAGCACGAGGCCCGGCCGCTGCTGGAGGTGGCCAGCCTCGACGTGGCTTACGACCGCCAGGTGCTGTTCGATATCTCGCTGCAGGTGCGCGCCGGTGAATGCTTGGCACTGGTCGGTGAGTCCGGTTCCGGCAAAACCAGCCTGGCCCGCACCCTGGCCGGTCTGGGCGAGAACGCCGCTGGCACGCTGCACTACGCCGGCCAGGCGCTGAGCCTGCAAGCCCGCCAACGCAGCCCGGAGCTGCGCCACCGCATCCAGTACATCTTCCAGAACCCATACCGCGCCCTGAATCCGCGCCAGACCGTGGGCGAGTGCCTGGGCGCGCCGTTGCAGCACTTCTTCGGTATCAACGGCGCGGCCGCCCGCGAACGCGTGGCGGCGGTACTCAAGCGCGTATCGCTGCCGGCCAGCACCGCCGAGGCGTATCCGCACAGCCTGTCAGGCGGCGAACGCCAGCGCGTGGCAATTGCCCGCGCGCTGATCTGCGAACCGCAACTGCTGATCTGCGACGAAGTGACCTCGGCGCTGGACGTTTCGGTACAAGCCTCGATCCTCGCCCTGCTGCGCGAACTGCAAAGCGAAGGCCTGACCCTGCTGTTCGTCACCCATGACCTGGGCGTGGTCCGCGCCATCGCCGACCGGGTGGTGGTGCTCAAGTCCGGACGGATTCTGGAGCAGGGCAGCGTCGAACAGGTACTGGACCGGCCAGAGAGCGAGTACACCCGTACCTTGGTGAGTAATTCGCCGACGTTGGTTTGAAGCTGGCAGTGCATAGCACTGCCAGGGACCTTTGTGCTGCTATCGCCTGCAGAGCAGCCTCCCACAGTCTGGTGCCGTACATGAAATCCATGCTCGACACATCGCCTGGGTAAGTCAGCTTGCTTGTGTCGTCCATACAACCCATGAGCGGTGTATCACTTGTGGGAGGCAGCTCTGCTGGCGAATGCAGTGCGCAGCGCTGCCAGGTGCCTCAAGGTTCACTAAGCCCGCAGCAACGCTCGCCGCCGCGCCTCTTCGCGCACCGCCGGAATGATCCAGCGACCATAGTCCACCGTGTCATACAGCGGGTCATAGCCGCGATTGAGGAAGGTGGTCACCCCCAGATCCACGTAATCGAGCAGTGCCTCGGCTACGGTTTCCGGGGTGCCGACCAGTGCTGTGGTGTCGCCGTAGGCGCCGACCGCGCTGGCGGTGGGCATCCACAGGGCGCGGTCGTGGCGGTCGCTGGCGGCGGCGGCAGCTAACAGGCGTTCGGTGCCGGTGCCCTTGATGCGTTTGCGCCACGGGCTGCCTTCGGCGAACTGCGGGTTGGCCTTGATCTGCGCCAGGATCTGTTCGGCGCGCTGCCAGGCCAGTTCCTCGGTCGCGCCGAGAATCAGCCGCACCGAAAGACTGACCCGTGGCGCGGGCTTGCCGGCAGCGCTGGCGGCGGCGCGCAGTTTGCCGATCTGTTCGGCCACGCCGTTCAGTGGCTCGCCCCATAGTGCATAGAGGTCGGCATGCTGTACGGCGATCTGATAGGCGATGTCTGACGAGCCGCCAAAGGAAATCGGAATGTGCGGCTTTTGGACCGGTTTGACCGGTGAGAACCCGCCCTTGATCTGGAAATACTGGCCGTCATAGTCAAACGGCTCTTCGCTGGTCCAGGTGCGCCGCACGATATCCAGGTATTCGCCGGCGCGCTTGTAGCGCTCGGTCTTGTCGAGCAGAAAGTCACCTTCCTGCGGCTCGGCGGTGATGCCGGTGATTGCGTGCATGCGCAAACGTCCGCCGCCGGTGGTGTGGTCCAGGGTGGCAAAGGCCCGCGCGGCGACGGTGGGAGCGGTCAGCCCCGGCCGGTGGGCGATCATGAAGCCCAGCCGCTCGGTCTGCGAAGCCGCGTAGGCAGCGATCTGCAGGCTGTCGGCGCTGCCGGGGCCGCTGGCGATCAGCACCCGGTCGAAGCCGGCCTGCTCGTGGGCACGGGCATGATGGCTGATAAACGGCAAGTCGAAATCCGCGCTGCGCTGGCCGTGGGTTTCGGACCATTGGCGGGGAAAGATCATGCCGACAAATTCGATGGACATACGCTGTTCCTCTTAGAACTGATAATCGACCTGGGCCAGCACGGTGCGGCCCTGCATCGGTTGCAGGAAGGTGTTGGTGGAACCGGCCAGGCCGCTGACGAAGTTCAGCTCATCAGTGAGGTTGAGCACCCGCAGCGTGGTGCTCCAGGTCGGCTGGCGGTAGTACAGGGCCAGGTCCAGGTTGTACTCATTGGGGATCTGTACGGTCTTGCTCAGGTTCAGGTACCACTTGCTGGTCCACCAGCCGGACAGCTCGGCACCGAAGCCGTTGTCGAAGCGGTAATCGACAAAGCCGCTGGCGGTGTACTCGGGAATCTGCACGGCGTCGTATTTGCCCGACGGGCGCTGGTTGAGGCTGTTGTTGTCACCGAACACCGTGCCGTTGTCAGGCACGAAACCCGCCGAGGCAAAACCGGCCTGGGAGGTGAACTCGTTATAGGCCTTGAGCTTGCTCAGGTTCACGCCGCTGCGCAGGTTGTCGTTGGGCTGATAACGCACCGTGGACTCCACGCCCTTGATGATCAGCCGGGCAATGTTGTTATTGCTGTCCGGCGCCTGGTCGCGGGCCTGCTTGAAGCCGGCCACGGAGAAGAACAGGGTGTTGGGGATCGCATCGACCTTCAGGCCGACTTCATGCAGCACCGACAGGCTCTGGAACTGCAGCGGGTTGAGCAGGTTGGCTGCCGCGCCGCTGCCCCAGCCGATACCGTTGGAGAAGAACCCGGTATTGACCGCCAGCGAACGGTCGAAGGTGTAGTACAGGGTGCTGTTATCGGTGGGTTTAATGTAGGGGCTGACCTGCACCGAGAACAGCCTGTAGCTGTCGCTGTCCTTGCGCTGGCTGGCGCCGGGCAGGGCGAACGGGTTCTCGATGCGCGCATCGATCCAGCTGCGGCTGGCGCCGATGTTCAGGCCGACGCGCTGGTTGAAACTCAGGTTGTGCTGGCTGAACAGGGTCTTGGTGGTCCAGACGCTTTCGGCGGTGTAGGGCGCCACCGACTCGGCATATAAACCATGGCCGGCCGGGTACATGGCCGGCAGGTTGAGGTAGCCGTAATAGTTGGAGAACTGCGCCACGCCCGGTTGGCCGATCCATGCGCCCTCGCCACCGGCCGGGTTGCTGCCGGTCAGGCCCAGCAGGTCGCCGGGGTTTTTGCCTGCCGGGTCCTGGGTCAGGTCGTAGGCGTAGATATTGCCGCCAAAGCTGTTGTTGGCGGCAATCGACTGGTTGAACTCGCGGCGGTAGATCAGCCCGCTGTTGCTGTCGTCGACCACCTTGATGCCGAACAGCTCACCCTCGTTGCGCCAGCGCAGCTCGAAGCGGTTATCGAAGAGGTTGTCTTTCGATTGCACGTTGAACGAGCCCACGGCATCGGTGATGTCGTTGGAGCGCTCGTAGAACGTGCTGTTGGCCAGGGTGATGTCCGGGCTCAGATCCCACTCGGCGCGCAACTGGGTAATGAAGCGTCGTGAGCTGCTTTGATCCTCGGCGCGCTGGCTGGTTTGCGACGACAGCGAAGTCAGACCGTTACCGGCCAGATTCGGGTCATAGACCCAGCCGCGTACCGTACCGGGACTGGCCTGGGTGTTGGGCGAGGCCGTCTGAAAGCTGTTATTGACCACTGTGTACTGGCCTTGGGCATTGCGCTGGCGCTGGACCCAGCCGGTCACCGGGGCGTTGGCCGCGCCCGATTGCAGCACCGGCGACCACAGGCTGTTGCCGTTCTGGATGATCGGCGTGGCACGCCCGGCGTAGTACTTGCCATGGTCCACCAGCTCCTGGGTGGCGCGGTTCCAGCCGTGGGTGATGTTGTAGTCGTAGTAGTTGTCGTAACTGGCGTTCCAGTTGACCCGCACGCCATCACCGCGCCAGGCGAAGGCGCCGTAGAAGGCGTTGAAGTTGTTGTCGACGTTATCGTAGTAATCCTGGTTGCGCTGCTGGGTGACGCTGAAGCGATAGGCCAGGCTGTCGGTCAGGGGGCCGGTGGTATCGACCGTGTATTTGCCCGAGCCACGCGAGGTGGCACCGGGGTTCCAGCCGCCGAGTTCGGCGCTGATTCGGGTGCGTTGTTCGTCGAAGTCAGGCTTCTTGCTCAGGTAGTTGACGTAGCCACCGCTGCCCGACACCGAGCCGTAGGTCACTGACGAAGGCCCGGCGACAATGTCGGCGCCTTCGATGCCATTGAAGTTGGCCGGGTGACGCACCGCGTAGCCGCGCTGGCCGTCATGGAACACTTCCGAACCCTGGCCACGAAACTGCGGCGCCAGGCCGGCGTTCTGACCGCCGCCACGGGTGATGCCCGGTGCGTATTTGACCAGGTCGTCACTGCTGCGGATCGGGTCGCGGGCCAGTTGCTCGGCGTTGACCTGAGTGACCGAACGCGGGGTGTCGAGCACGCTGGCCTGCAGCCCGCCATACACCGACGTCGGTGGCCGGGTCGGGACGATGGCGGTGTCAGGGTCGGCTGTCTTTTCAGCTTCCACAGTCACTACGCCCAGGGTCGGGTCCTGGGCGTCTTGTGCCCACACCGACGAGGGCAACAGCGCAAGCAGTGCCACCGACAGCAGCGTGGGTTGAAAACCGGCACGGGCCGGGGATGTAGCGATTACAGGCATGAGCGTCTCCCTGCACGGTGGCCTGTCAGCCAGCGTGCTGATTGCTAAAGAGGTGTGCTTTCCTGCCTGTGCGTTCGCTCGGAAAGTCGGCCGGTGTGCGCGCGGCTTCAGCCGCACAGCAAGCGGTTTGGCATCAGGCTTTGCCCGTCAGCCACAGGTTCTCGAAGCGCCAGGTGCTGAACTGGGTGCGTTCCGGGCCGGCGCCGCCGATGTGGCTGGCAAAGCCATCGAGCTGGTCGGTGTAGCCCCAGATCAGCATGCCGCCGCGGTCGTACTGAATGCGCTGCAACTGATGAACCAGCGCGGTGCGTTGGGCCAGGTCCGGTTGGGCCATGGCCTGGTGAAACAGGCGGGTGAATTCCGGGTCCTGGAAGTTGGTCTTGTTGGCCACCGCAAAGGGCGCGTCGGTATGAATCGCGCTGGCCAGAAACGGCGCGCCGATGCTGCCGCCGGTGCTCAGTGGCCATTCGGTTTTCTGCGGGCCCTGGAAGGTCGGCAGGTCGACTTGCCTGACTTTGAGCGTGACTCCCGCTGCGCGGGCCTGCTCGGCCAGCACCAGAGCGGCCGAGGCACCGGGGCCAGGCGTGGTGATCAGCTCCAGTTGCAGGTTTTCCTGGCCGGCATCTTTGAGCAGTTGCCGCGCTGCCGCGACATCGTAGGGGCGTGGCGGCAGGCTGTGATCGAAGGTCGGATCGCTGGGCGAGTACAGGTCATTGGCCACCCGGCCCTGACCGTTGAGCGCACGGCGCACCAGATCCTCGCGATTGGCCAGCAGACGAAACGCCTGACGCACGCGCGGGTCATCGAAGGGTGGCTTGGCGGTGTTCATGTCAAACGACAGCCAGTTACCGGTCACGGAGCTGACCAGTTTGATGCGCGGGTCGCGGCGCAGCACATCGAGCTGCTCGCTGGGCATGCCGTTGGCCATGTCGATCTGCCCGGCGCGCAGTGCGGCCAGGCGTGAGATCTGGTCTTTGAAATCGATGATTTCCAGCTCGTCGGCGTAGGGTTTGCCGTTCTTGAAGTAGTTCTCGAAGCGGCTGAACACCGAGCGCTGGCCGGGGGTGAAACTCTTGAGTTTGTAGGGGCCGGCGCCGACCGGGTTGGTGACCGGGTGATAGTCCACCGGCACGATGCCGCCGAAGTTGACCCAGGTTTCTGCCAGCGGAAAGTAACTGCGCCCGTCGCGGAAACTCAGGCGGATGGTGCGCTTGTCGAGCTTGACCAGATTATCCCGGTCGACCCAGTGCAGCAGCGCCGCATAGGGCGAGGCCAGTTGCGGGTCGGTGAGGCGGCGGATCGAGAAAATCAGGTCATCGGCATCGATGGTCTTGCCGTGGTGGAATTCCAGATCCTGGCGCAGGCGCAGAGTCCAGGTCTTCGCGTCCGGGCTGACCTCGGCTGCTTCGGCCAGGGCCAGACGTGGCTGCATGTTTTCGTCCCACTCCCAGAGTTTGCTGTACAGCGCAAAGCCGCGCACGATGCCGCTGCCCACCGGCTTGTGGGCATCGAGGTTGCCGCTCTGGTTACCATCGATGATGCCCAGCCGCAGCCGCCCGCCATACTGCGGCTGGCCAGTGCCGTGGCCGCTGGCCTGGCTGGTCGGGGCCGCGCCGTCGCAGCCGCTGAGCAGGCCGCTGCCGCCCAGCACCAGGCCGGCCCCCAGCAATGCGGTGTTGTTGAGCAGATGCCTGCGGCTGATCATGCGTGGCGCTCCTTGAGTTCAGGTTTCAGTGGGCGTTGGCGACGGCCGCCAGTGGCGCCACGCTGGCCGAGCTTTTCACCAGTGCGCCACGTTCGCTGCGAAAGTGCGGCAGGATGTGCTGGCCCAGGCGATAGGCTTCTTCCAGGTGCGGGTAACCGGCCAGGAAAAACAGCTCCAGGCCCAGCGCGTTGTACTCGCGAATGCGCGCCACCACGTTTGCGTAACTGCCAACCAGCGCGCAGCCCGGTGGTACACCGATATAGCCGAAGCCGGCCCAGACGTTGGGGTAGATGAAGAAGTCGTCGTACTGTTTGACGTCTTCGCGCTGGCCGAACTGTTCTTCGTAGCTGAGCTTGCGCGCCGTGCGCAGGCCCGAGTGCGCCGCCACGGCCTTGGCCGCGCCACGGGCGATGCCGTCGTCGAAAAAGCGCTTGGCCTCGGCGTGGGCTGCCTCCTCGGTTTCGCGGGTGATCACATCAATCGACAAGCCGAAGCGGATGTCCTGGCGACCATGCTTGAGGGCGCGTTCACGCACATCGGCAATCAGCGCGGCGATCTGCTCGGGGTGCTCGGCGCGCATCAGGTAGTAATCGGCATGCTTGGCGGCAAATTCCCTTGCGGCAATCGATGAACCGGCGGTGCAGATCACCGGCAGTTCGGCCTTGTTCAGCGGATGCCGCAGGCCGCCGCCTTCGGCGCTATAGAACTTGCCCTGATAGTGGAAGTTTTCGTTGTGCCAGAAGCCCTTGACCACATCGAGAAATTCCGTGGCGCGTTCATAGCGCTCATCGTGGTCGCTGAAGTCACCGACCTGGCGCTGGATCGCGTCAGAGCCGCCGTTGATGATGTTCCACACCAGGCGGTTGCCTGTCGCTCGCTGGTAGGTCGCCGCCTGCTGCACGGCCACCCAGGGTGTGTAGTGGTAAGGCTGAAAGGCAGTGACGAACTTCAGGGTGCGGGTTTCCCGGGCCAGCAACGAGCAGACTGTCCACGGTTCTTCACCGCTGGGCGCGTTGACCATCAGCACCCCGCCAAAGCGGTTGATCTCGTTGGCGCGGGCGATCTGGCCCAGGTAATCGATGTAGGTGAACGGGTCACCGACCTTGAAGTCCGACACCGCGCCGGTGCCGTCACTGGGCCCCCAGTCGCCACGGTTGCGCGGGTCGCCCGGCAGGTATTGGGTTTCGCCATGCAGTGGCAGGCGGCTGAAGAATTCGATGCTCATGAGGGTGGTCTCGACAATCAATGGAGGGCCAACGGGAAACTGCCTTGGCAGCTTCCCGGCGGGTGCACACAAGGCCCTTTTTCAATCAGCCTGCGGTGGGTTCGCAGATCGGAGTAATGGTCTGGCCGGCGATGACTTTCTTGGCGAACGGGATCGAATCCTTCAGCGAGGCATTGACCGTTTCACTATGGCCCAGCCCTTTGTATAGATGACCCTCGACCACCGAACCGGCCTTGCAGGCGTCCTTCATCAGTTGCAGTTGCGTTTGGGCCGCAGGCGTTTTGTCTTCGGCGCCGGTGCCGATGAAGATCGGCTGGGCCAGCTTGAGGGTCGGGTAGCTGACTTGGGCAGACCACGGCTTGAGCTTGGCGCCGTCGTTGTCCTTGCGTGCCTGAGCTGGGGTCAGGCCCAGCGCCAGCACGTCGCTGGTCAGCGAGGCCAGGCAACTGGTGCGTGCCTGCTCGAACAGCGGCAGGGCCTTGTCGGTGTAGTGGTCTTTCGGGTCAATGCTCGGGTCGTACTGCTGCGCTGCGAGCAGGGTGTAGAAGCCGTAAGTCAGCGCGGCATCGACCTTGGTCTTGTCCTGATTGCCCACGCTCTTGGCGCCCACGGTGTAGATCACCCCGGTGCCGATGCTGCCCTTGACGCCGAGGTCCGGTGCATAGCTGGCGGCATAGGCACCTGCGGCAAAGGCGCCGGCGCCGCCTTGCGACTGGCCGACGATCAACACCTTGTTGGCCAGCCCCGGCACCGATTTCACGACGGCGCGGGCGGCATCGAGGATGCCGTAGGCAGCGGTGCGGTTGTTCAGCAACGGGTGGCCGCCAGGTACGCCAAGCCCCTGATAGTCAGTGGCGACAATGGCGAAGCCCTCGCGCAGCCAGCGGTCGAGAAACTGTACGTCACGGTACGAGCGGCCGGCCCAGGATGGCGCACAGATATCGGCGACGCCGACCGTGCCATGACCCCAGCTCAGCACCGGCCAGCCGCCTTCAGGCGCGGTGCCCTTGGGAATGAACAGCGCGCCGGAGACGGCGATCGGGGTGCTGCCGTCGATGCCACTGAGTGAGGAGTAGAGGATGCGTTGCTGCGAGGCGGCGCTGGGCAGGCTCAGGGTGGCATCCAGCGGTTCGCTGCGCAGCAACTTGCCGGGGGTGTCAGGAATCACGTCCTCCCAGGTGTAGAACGCCGAGACCCGGCCATCGCCTTGCAGCGGGTCGGGCTTGGGCGCGTGCACACCGGCAGCCAGCACGTTGATCGAGCACAGCACGGCCAGCGTGGCAACCGAATGCTTGAACGGGCGAATCAATTTCATGGCAGTTCCTTAAACGCAAAGGTAGCGAGCGGATGCCGGCGGTGACCGGCTTGCCAGCAGCAGAGCAGGTTGCATGCCATGCCCGGGAAAATCGCCTGCAGGCCTTGTTTGGCGTGGCTTTTCGAGAAATTGGGCGGATGCGGGGTGTTGCCTGGGACGCAGCCCGATGCGCGCTGCAAGGCAACCACTGCTGACCGATTGCTGCTGGAGCAGCAGGGTGAGGGACAGCTTTCGATATATCCCTTTTGGGAATAAACAAATGAAAATTAATAATTAAAGGAGCTATGAACTTTCGTGCAAAGATGGCCGGGCGCTTTCACTGCCAGGTACGCAACATGTCGCTGCTCACTCATCCTCATGCCCGTGAATTGACCAAATCGGTCCGGGCCACCGTGCTGGTGTTCAAGGATCCACGTTCGCAAGAGCTGCTCAGCCGCATCGAGCGCCTGGCGCCCAGTGAAGCCAATACCCTGATCATCGGTGAGACCGGCACCGGCAAAGAGCTGGTGGCGCGGCATATCCACCATCTGAGCCGGCGAGGCCGTGAGCCGTTCGTGGCGGTCAACTGCGGCGCTTTCGCAGAATCACTGGTGGAGAGCGAACTGTTCGGCCATGAAAAGGGCGCCTTTACCGGTGCCACCAACAGCAAGGCCGGCTGGTTCGAGGCCGCTGACGGCGGCACGCTGTTTCTCGATGAAATCGGTGATCTGCCGCTGAACATGCAGGTCAAGCTGCTGCGCGTTTTACAAGAACGCGAGGTGGTGCGGCTGGGCTCACGCACGCCGATTCCGATCAATGTGCGGTTGGTGGCGGCGACCAACGTCAACCTGGCCGACGCCGTGGTGGCCGGGCACTTCCGGGAAGACCTGTTCTATCGCTTGCACGTCGCGACCATTCGCCTGCCGCCGCTGCGCGAGCGGCCGGGCGACATCCTGCCGCTGGCCGATTTCTTCATCGGTGAACACTGCCAGCGGTTGGGCTATAACCGCGCCTCGCTGAGTGAAGAGAGCGAGCGCAAGCTGCTGATGCACAGCTGGCCGGGCAATATTCGTGAGCTGGAAAACGCCATTCACCACGCCTTGCTGGTGTGCCGCAACGAAGTGGTGCAGCCTGCCGACCTGCATCTGGTGGACATGCGTTCATCCGGCATCCGCCAGGAAGAAGCGGTGCAGGCTGCGGCGGCGCCGCGCCCGCTGGCACCGCCGGCCAATCTGGAAAGTGCCCTGATTGCGCTGTTCGAACAGAACATCCCGGACCTGTACGAACACATCGAGGAAACCCTGTTCCGCACCGCCTACCGTTTCTGTCATGGCAACCAGTTGCAGACCGGCCGGTTGCTGGGCATCAGCCGCAATATCGTGCGCGCACGGCTGGAGAAGATCGGCGAGTTGGCCAAGAGCGCAGACTGACCGGCCTCAGTGCTTGCTTTCGGTTTGCTGCGCAGCTGCACGGCTGGCGTCGTTCAGGCTGTTGTGATGCGCGAGGGTGTCGTCGCCCTTGGCGTCGCTCACTGAGTTGCGAAAGCCCTTGATCGTCTCGCCAAGGTCGGCACCGAGGGTTTTCAGGCGGCGGGTGCCAAACAGCAAGACCACCAACAGCAGCACGATCAACAGTTGCCAGATTCCGATACCGCCCATTACGCAACGCTCCAGGTAATTGATTTGCAAAATGAACACGCATCTTGCCGGGCCTGTATGACGGGCACGTGACGTTTTTGCGCGGTTTACATGAGGTTGCAACATTGCCTGTGTTGACTGGTGTTCCAACGCGGCAGACAGGTGTGATGATGGACCGGAATCGACAACAAGGCGCGGCGCTGCTGATGGTGCTGGTGGTCTTGGCCATGCTCGCCGGTGGCTTGACCTGGCTGGTGCAACAGGGCCGTCAGGAGGTCGACGGCGTGCGTCTGATTCAGCAGCGCGTGCAGGCCCGCGCCATCGAGAAGGCCGCCCTGGCGTTTGCCGAACAGGCGCTCAAGGACTCGCTGTGGCGTGCCAGCCCGATGTTCTGGCAGGCGCTGCGCGGCCAGCCGCTGAGCTATGACTTCAAGGGTGGCAGTTCCAGCATCCGCATTATCGACCTGCACACCTGCTTCAACGTCAACAGCCTGATCGGACCGGAAGCAGAGCGCGCTCGCGGCCAGTTGTTGCACCTGCTGGGCGATGACCTGGCCGCCGAGCGGCTGGCCGACAGCCTGATCGACTGGCTGGACGCCAATCATCAGCCACGCCTGCATGGCGCGGAAAACCACGAATACTCACGCCAGTCACCACCGCGGCTGGCGGCCAACCAGCCGATGGCCGACATCAGTGAACTGAACCTGCTGGCGCTGCGCATGCCCGGCGCGGCGGGTGCGTTGTGCGCCTTGCCGGACCACGAAGGCTGGCGGCTCAATGCCAATGCGCTGAACCTTGCGCACTTGCCCTTGCTGGAGGCGTTGTACCAGGGTGATTTGTCCCGCGCCCAACTGACCCGCCTGATCACCGGCCGCCCGGCCAGCGGCTATAAAGACGCCAGCGACCTGCGTCAGGTTATGGGCGCAATGGATGACGATGCCTTTGCCCGGCTGACTGAGGGGCTGTTGCTCAATGGTGATCATTTTCTGCTGCAAATCGACACCCGTCTGGACGGGCAGTTGTTCAGCAGCCAGTACCGGGTGCAAGCGCGGGGTGTGGTGAAGTGGCACGGCCGGGTACCGGCGCAGCAGATGGTGGTGCGAGGACGGGAGGTGTTTGGCCACTGACCATCGAGGCGCGACAAGCCCCGCCGTTCAGGGCGGGGAAGGATAGCGCGGACGGCGTAGCCGTCCCTGGTTGCCGTGGGGGGGCTGCTGCTGTTCGATGGATGCACCGCCGCAGGATGATGCGCAGTAACATGGCGACACAGATGCCCCTCTACGGCGGTATTTCGTTACAAAGACCCCATGGGCATGCACCTTGAAAACACCGTGCCGTCCGCGCCTAATGTCGCCTTCATTGCTCATGGCTCAAGAGCAGCATGCAACGACTTCAAGCCTTCAAGTACGAACTCATGCCAGACGGCCGGCAGGAGCGGCAAATGCGCCGCTTTGCCGGCTCCTGTCGCTTCGTCTTCAACAAGGCGCTGGCGTTGCAGAAGGAGCGCCACGAGCAAGGCGAGAAGAAGCTCGGCTATGCGGGCCTGTGCAAGTTGCTGACCGAATGGCGCAATAGCCCGCAAACCGCATGGCTGGCCGATGCGCCTGTTCACCCGTTGCAACAGAGCCTCAAGGATCTGGAACGGGCCTACACCAACTTCTTCGCCAAGCGAGCCGACTTTCCCCGGTTCAAGAAGAAGGGGCAGCACGACAGTTTCCGCTATCCCGACCCGAAACAGATCAAGCTCGACCAGACCAACAGCCGCCTGTTTCTGCCAAAGCTGGGCTGGCTGCGCTACCGCAACAGCCGCGAGACGCTGGGTACTGTGAAGAACATCACTGTGAGCCAGTCGTGTGGCAAGTGGTTCGTGAGCATCCAGACCGAACGCGAGGTCGATGAGCAGCCCACGGCACAGGGGGCGGCAGTCGGCATCGACATGGGCATTGCCCGCTTCGCCACGCTTTCGGATGGTTCGTTCTACGCACCCCTGAACAGCTTCAAACGCCATGAAACCGCGCTGTGCAAAGCGCAGCAGGCGATGAGCCGCAAGGTCAGATTCAGCCGCAACTGGAAGAAAGCGAAAGCCCGCGTCCAGCGCATTCACTCCCGAATCGGCAATGCCCGCCGCGACTACCTGCACAAGTGCTCCACCACGATCAGCCAAAACCACGCGATGGTGTGTATCGAGGACTTGCAGGTACGCAATATGTCCAGGTCGGCGGCAGGCACGGCAGAGGCACCGGGAAGAAACGTCCGGGCCAAATCTGGCCTGAACAGGGCCATTCTCGATCAGGGCTGGTTCGAGTTCCGCCGCCAACTGGACTACAAGCTGGCGCGGCGCGGCGGCTGGCTGATTGCCGTGCCGCCGCAAAATACCAGCCGCACGTGCCCGTGTTGCGGCCATGTGTCGGCGGCCAACCGCCAGACGCAAGCGCTGTTCAGGTGTCTGGGATGTGGTTTCGAAGGCAACGCCGATGTGGTTGGCGCGATCAATGTACTAAGGGCGGGACACGCCCGGTTAGCCTGTGAAGTGAGCGCAGAGGTCATGGCGCCAGCAGCAGGAACCCACCGAAGCGACTCGGGGGCGGCTCGATGCCGCGCCTGAGCGCCGCAGGAATCTCCGGCCTTCAGGCCGGGGAGGATGTCAAGTATCTGCTTTTTCGGTTAACACCGACGGTGATCCGCTTTAGCCGGGAAGCCTTCGCGACTAAGCTGCTTCGGCACCGCGCTATCGGGCAGAAAACACGGAACCTCGTAGGAGCAGCTTTAGCTGCGAAGCTTTCGCGGCTGAAGCCGCTCCTACGGGGTATCCATTCCATTGCTTCAGCGGCGAAGATATTTGCCGCTGAAGCAACCTGGATCGATTAAACCCCCAGTTCGCCCCCGTCGGCGCGCTGGATCACGACGGTCGACGCCCGTGGTCGTACCTTGCCGACAGTGACGTCAGTGGCCACCTGGGTGGACGGCCAGTTACCCGGGTGCTGGATGTTGATGAACATGCTCTTGTTGTCCGGGGTGAAGGTCACGCCGGTCACTTCGCTGCCGTTGGGGCCGACGAAGAAGCGGCGCAGGTCGGCCTGGTTGCTGGCGTTGACCGGGACTTGCTTGCCGGCGGCGTCCACCATGTTGCTCGGAATCACCGCCAGCATCTGGTCGTTGGTGTAGCTGGTGATGGTCGATTCGCCGTTGTCGGTCTGGATCCACAGGATGCCGCGGCTGTCGAAGGTCATGCCGTCCGGGCTGGCAAACTGGTTGAGTTCGGTCAGGCCGGAGCGGTTCAGGTCGGCAGTGCCCGAGGCGTTGGCGCCGTAGACGAAGATGTCCCAGGTGAACGAGGTCTGGTTGTCGGCGTCGTGCCAGCGGATCACGTGGCCGTGACGGTTCGGCACACGCGGGTTGGCAGCGTTGGCGGTGGTGCGGCTGGAGTTGTTGGTCAGGGTCAGGTACACGTCGCCATTGACCGGGTTGACCGCGGTCCATTCCGGGCGGTCCATCGGCGTGGCACCGACCGCATCGGCTGCGCCGCGGGTGTTGAGGATGATGCCCGGCAGGTCGGTGAATTTGGCGCCCAAGGTGCTGCCGTCGGTGGTCGCGGAAGTGGTGTCGAGCAGCAGCCAGGTGCCGGTGCCGTCCGCGTTGAAGCGCGCCACGTACAGCTTGCCGCTGTCCATGTACTTGGCGCCGGTGGCCAGACGATCACTCGGGTTGGCGTCGGCCGCGCTCCACAGTGCGGTGGAGACGAACTTGTAGAGGTATTCGTTCTGCGAGTCGTCACCCATGTAGAACACCACCGGCTTGCCTTCGGTCAGCAGGCCCGGCCAGCAACCTTCGTGGCGGAAGCGGCCCAGCGCGGTGCGTTTGACCGGCACGCTGGTGTTGTTGTACGGGTCGATCTCGACGATGTAGCCGTAGGTACTGGCTTCGTTGCGGTAGTCCGCCGTGGCGCTGGCACCGGTCGGGGTGATGTTGAAGCGGCGGAACTCGTCGTTGACCTCTGAGCTGTCACCGGCGGCGGTTTCCCACTGGTAGTTGGTCTCGCCGGTGGCCACGCCGATCCGGCGTTGATCGGCCGGTACGGTGCCTTTGTTGACGAAAATGCCCGGCCAGTTTTCTTCACAGGTCAGGTAAGTGCCCCATGGCGTGTAGCCGTTGCCGCAGTTGTTGTTGGTGCCGCGGGTGCGGGTGCCGTCCGGGGAGAACTTGGTTTTGACGTGGTCGGTGCCTTTGAGCGGACCGGACAGGTTCATCACCGAGGCGGTGGTGAAGCGGCGGTTGAGCGGGTCGTTATCGACGATCTGCCAGCGACCATCAACCCGGCGCACATGCATCACACCGGCGCCGTGGGCGTTGATTTCCTTACGCACTTCTTCAACCGGACGCTTGCCGGCAACGGTGGTCGGGCCGTTCGGGTGCAGGGCGTTTTCATCAATGTACTCGTAGTTGATGGCGATGATGCCGTCAGTGGAGCTGCCATTGATCGGGAAGTAATGAATGCCGTCGTGGTGCATGCCGGCCGAGTTGGCCTGGTCGGTAGCGGTGTTGGTACCGTCGTTTTTCCAGGCATTGGCGGTGCTGTTGAACGGGGTGCCCCATGGCGCCAGAACGTGGGCCACGTAACCGGCCGCCACCACACAGGCGTCGGTGCGCGAGCCAGGAATGGAGTTGAAGCCCAGCTTCAGTTTCGGCACTTCCGGGGTCGGGGTGACCGGATTGGTCGGCGTGGTCGGCGCGTCATCACTGGAGCTGCCGCCACCGCTGTCGAAGCAGCCGGTCAGGCCAGTACCGGCAATCAGGGCAATCGCCGCCCCCAGGCCACCGCGCACGACGCTGCGACGGCTCAGGTACGTGTCGATGACTGAACCCATCGGTTCGTTTACGCTCGGGTTGCGGTTCAGGTTATCGCCGGTATCACGACTCATCCATCAGGTCCTTTTATGAGAGTTGGTTTGGAAAAGGAACCGCGGACTTTAAGAGCCAAGTGTGATGATTAATTGGCAGTTTGATTAAATTATGCCACCAGCTTTAGAGGGTTTGTTTCAATATGTAACAGGCGCGTGAGCAAACTCTAATGCAACCTGCTGTTTTTATGAGCCTGACGCAGTGGACTGATTTTTATCAGGTTTAGCGTTATTAAAACGGAGCGCCGCGAGTCCTGAGTTTGATTGTTAGTTTGTCTGACAATCATTGGTTGTCGTAAAGACGGGAAAAATAGATTGCTGTTAGTGGCGCTTTTTCTCAGCTGCTGATGGCACCGATGATGGCTCGTTAGTTGCAAAACTGCCATCAAACTGTCATTTGTCATCGCCAATATGCCGCCCCTGTACTGAAACAGTTCCAGGGTGTGTGAACGATGGTCTCTTTGCGGCGGCGCGGTGTGTTGGGGTGGATGACCATGGGCGCCATGGCTCCCTGGTTATCGGCCTGTTCGACGCTGGGTGGGGCCGCCGGCCAGGGTGGCCAGGTCGACCTGCTGTACGTCGCCGATACCCTGGACGCACGCCAGCCCGGCCTGCCGGTAGTACCTGCCACGCGCCTTGGCCCGGCGACCCGGATCGGCCAGGCCCCCTGGATCAGCGGGGCCAATGCACGGTCCGCGCAGCAACGCATGCTTGACCCGCTGCTCGATGCCAGCCAGGCCGGTGAGGTGCAAACGGGCGGTTACCCGGTGCTTGGTGCCGTGTTGCAGCGCCTGCGCAACGAGGCCGGGGAAGGCAATAGCCTGACTCTGGAGAACGGCCAGTGCTGGAATGGCAGTGGCCTGGCGTACCTGACCCAAGGCTTGTCCGGTGTGCAGGGCAGTGCACTGCTGGGCAGCGACGTGCGGGTCAGCAGTGACGAGCGTCTGCTCTGGCCGCAGGCCTGTGCCGGTTTGTACCGACAGTTCAAACATCCGGTACTGGGCGCGGGGCTGGACGCTGACACCGCGCAGCGTTTCGGTACCCGGTCAGTGAGCTTCTTTAGCCGTGGCGGGCTGCGCATCGCGGTGGTGGGCGTCACCGACCCTTACGCGAAAGATCAAAAACCGTCGCTGCAACAATGGCTGGACAACCTGCGGCCGGCGTTCGAGCAGGCGCGCGCCGAAGCCGATCTGGTGATTGCCTTGGCCGACACGGGCACCGGCCCCGGGCTGTGGCTGGCCGAACGAATTCCCCAACTGGATATTCTGCTCTGTGCCCGTGGCCAGGACCTGTGGCCGCAACCGGTGCAGGCACTGCAAGCGTCTGGCAAACAGGTGCCGGTGATCTTCGGCGGCATGCGAGCCAGCGGCGCCTTTCGTATTCGCTGCCAGCAACGCAACGGCCAGTGGCAGTTCAGTGCGCATTTTTATCCGGCGCTGGAAGGCGCGCTGAGCGCGGCCGATCAGGCCGAGGCCCAGCGGATTCGCCAGCTTGCCCAGCAGCAGCGCGCGGCCCACGCCGGCTGGCTCGACCAGCCGCTGGCGCGAGCACCAGAGCCGCTCTGGCGGCGTGATGTGCGCGGCGGCAGTTGGGACCGCTTGCTGCATCAGGCTCTGGCACAAAAGCCCGACAGCCTGGTGCTGCTGCCCGGCCTGCGGTATGACAGCCCGTTGCAGCGTGGGCAGATGATTACCCGCGAACACCTGCTCAGCCTGACCGGCAGCTATCCGGCGCCGGTGGTCGATGTGTCGGCCAAACAGGTGCCGCAAGTGCTGGAAAACGCCGCCGAGCAACTGTTCGGTGAGCCGCTGTTGCTCGATAACAGCCAGGACCTGCCGCGCTGGTTCGGCCAGCCCTGGCAGGTCACCTACAGCGCCAGTGGCAAACGTGTCAGCGGCCTGGGCGAACCTGAAGGCCTGTGCCGCACCTTTGGTCCGGGCGTCGATGCCCAGGCCGGCCAGCCGCTGTGGCAACACCTGGAAGCCTGGCTGCGCGAACGCCCCGAGGGTTGGCAACTGGCGAGCCTGGCGGTGCCGCCGGTGCGTTACGTACAGGGCCATCCTGGCTGGCACCCGCGCGAGACAAACGCTTGAGCCGCCTCACCCGTGCCAGTCATCTGCTGCTGGTTGCGTTGTGCGGCTGGCTGGCGGCGCAGTGTGTGTTGCAGATCAGCAGCAAGAGCGCCAGCGCCGCCGCGCCGGTCACGCTGGCGCCGCTGCCGCAGTTGTTGAGCGAGCACTGGCACAGCCAGGCGGTGACCTCCGGCGACTTGCCGCTGACCCGCCTGCCGATCGAATACATAGGCGGCCTTAAAAGCCGTGACCTGGCGGCCACCGTGGTGGTGCTGCGCTTCGAACAGCGCCAGCGCACCCTCAGCCGCGGTCAGCGGCTGGCCCCCGGTATCGTGCTGCAAGACATCGACGAACGCGGGCTGATCTTCGACAACCACGGCCAGCGCGAGCGGCTGCCGTGGCCGGCGCAGCGTCCTCCATTTGGCATCAAGCAACAGGGCTGAACATGATCACCAAGCACTTTCGTCATCCCCTGCGCATTATCCTGCTGTGCTGCCTGCTGGGCGTGGGCCAGGCCGGCGCTGAAGAAGAGCCGGTCTACGAGGTCAATTTCGTCGACACCGAACTGTCGGAGTTCATCGACAGCGTGTCGCGCATCACCAACACCACGTTCATCATCGACCCGCGGGTCAAGGGCAAGGTCACGGTGCGCAGCATCGAGATGCTTGGCAGTGACGAGATCTACGCGATCTTCCTTGCGCAATTGCGTGCCCAGGGCTTTGCCGCAGTAGACTTGCCCAACGGCAGTGTGAAGATCGTCCCGGATGAGTCGGCGCGCCTTGAGCCGGTGCCGGTGGAGTCCAAGCGCAGCAACGGCAAGGCCAACGACGGCATGGCCACCCGGGTATTCAATGTGCGTAACGCCGCCAGTGAACAGATGCTCAATATCCTGCGGCCGTTGATCGACCCGCGAGTCGGGGTCATCACGCCGTATCCGTCGGCCAACCTGCTGGTGATTACCGACTGGCGCAGCAACCTGGACCGGATCGACAACCTGCTGGTGCAGCTCGATCAGGTCAGCCAGGAACCGCTGGAAGTCATGGCCCTCAAGCACGCCAGTGCCAACGACACCGCACAACTGATGACGCGGCTGCTGGCCCGTGAACAGGGCGCCGACAGTGCCCAGGTGGTCGCCGACCCGCGCAGCAACGCCTTGCTGGTGCGCGGCAGCAGCGACAGTCGCCAGCGCGTGCGGGCCCTGTTGCGGCAACTGGACAAACCGCGTGATGCCTTGCAAAGCAGCAATACGGTGGTGATGTACCTGCGCCATGCCAATGCCGCCGAGGTGGTCAAGGTGCTGCGCGGCCTGGGTCAGGAAGACAGCGCAGCGCCGCCCGGTACGGCTGGCGAAGGCGAGAAGCCGCTGGTGGTCAGCAGCAACGGCGTGCGCATGGAATATGAAGAGGGCACCAACGCGGTGGTGATGGTCGGTCCCGACAGTGAACTGGCGGCCTATCGCAGTATCGTCGAGCAACTGGACATTCGCCGCGCCCAGGTGGTGGTCGAGGCGATCATTGCCGAGGTAACCGACACCCGCGTGCAAGAGCTTGGCGTGCAGTGGCTGTTCCAGCACGACAGCCTGGGCGGTGGCACGATCAATTTTCCGGGCGGCACCACGCCAAGCGTGGCCGCTGTCGGCGCGCTGGCGCAAAGTGGCGACAGCACCGGGCTGACGCAATTGCTCTCGGGCGTGCAGGGCGCCGCTGCCGGGGTCGGGCATATCGGTGGCGGGCTGAACTTCATCGCCCTGATCAACGCACTCAAAGGCCAGAGCGGCTTCAACCTGCTTTCGACCCCGACCCTGCTGACCCTGGATAACGCCGAGGCGTCGATCCTGGTCGGTCAGGAAGTGCCGTTCGTCACCGGTTCGGTGACCCAGAACAACGCCAACCCCTACCAGACCATCGAGCGTCGTGAAGTGGGGGTGAAGCTGCGCATCAAGCCGCAGATCAACATCGACAATACGGTGCGCATGGACATCGTCCAGGAAGTCTCCTCGATTGCCGAGAGCGCAGCGGCCAGCGATGTGATCACCAACAAGCGCGAGATCAAGACCAAGGTGATGGTCGCCGACAACGGCCTGGTGGTGCTGGGCGGGCTGATTGGCGATGAGACCACCGACAGCGACCAGCGCGTGCCGCTGCTGGGCGATATTCCCGGGGTCGGCCGGCTGTTTCGCTCCAGCGCCAGCCAGCGGGTCAAACAGAATCTGATGGTGTTTATCCGCCCGCGCATTGTCCGTGACGACCAGACCCTGGCGCAGTTGAGCAGCGAGAAGTACCAGAACCTCAAAACCACGACCAACCTGGCGCTGCCCGAGCGCAAGGCCAGCGACAACCTGTTGCAGTTGTTCCCGTCGAGCCGCGAGCGGCTGGGCCAGGTGAGCTGGTGAGTGGTCTGCTGGCTTACCGCCTGGCGCGTCAGGCCGGCGTTGCCCGGGTGCCGACCGAGCAGGGCTGGCAGTTATGGCTGCGCGCCGGGGCGGATACCGACACCTTGCAGGAAGTGTTGCGCGTGCATGGTCGGCCGACGGCGGTCGAGCATCTGAGCGCCGCCGATTACGAGCAGCGGCTGGGCGGCCTGTACCAGGCCGGAGAGTCGGCCACCGCAGCGCTGATCGAAGGCATCGGCGCCCAGGTCGATCTCGACAGCCTGATGAGCGAGCTGCCGAAGATCGAGGACTTGCTGGAAAACGATAACGACGCCCCGGTGATCCGCCTGATCAACGGCCTGTTTGGCGAAGCGCTGCGGCTGCAGGCTTCGGACATTCATGTCGAGACCTTTGAAGCCAGCCTGGTGATCCGTTTGCGGGTCGATGGTCATCTGCGCGAAGTGCTGCGTCCGCCGCGGGCCTTGTCGGCCATGCTGGTGTCGCGGATCAAGGTCATGGCGCGGCTGGACATCGCCGAAAAGCGCCAGCCCCAGGATGGCCGTATCACCCTGCGCGCCGCAGGCCGTGAAGTCGACATCCGGGTTTCGACCTTGCCGGGCATTCACGGCGAGCGGGTGGTGATGCGGGTACTGGACAAGCAGGCCAGCCTGCTGGACCTTGCCAACCTCGGCATGCCCGCAGCTGTCGAGCGCGGCTTGCGCGCCTGTCTGGCACGACCCAACGGTATCGTGCTCAGCACCGGGCCGACCGGCTCGGGCAAGACCACCACGCTGTACGCCAGCCTCAACAGTCTCAATGACGGCTCGTGCAATATCCTCACCGTCGAAGACCCGGTGGAATACGCGATCACCGGCATCGGCCAGACCGCGATCAACCCGCGCGCCGGGCTGACCTTCGCCAGTGGTCTGCGGGCGATTCTGCGTCAGGACCCGGACGTGATCATGCTCGGTGAAATCCGCGACCAGGAAACCGCACAGATCGCCGTGCAGGCCAGCCTGACCGGGCATCTGGTGCTCTCAACGCTGCACACCAACAGCGCGGTGGGGGCGGTGACACGCTTGCGGGACATGGGGGTCGAGCCGTTTCTGATTGCCTCCAGCCTCAAGGGCGTGATGGCCCAGCGGCTGGTACGTCGGCTGTGCCACTGTGCGACCGCGCAGCCCTTGCAGCCGGCCGAGCGCGAACTATGGCCGGAGCTGGCCGAACTGACCCACAGCTACCATCCCGTCGGTTGCGAGCAGTGCCAGGGCAGTGGCTACGACGGGCGAATTGGCCTGTATGAGTTCATCGAACTGGACGACGGCCTGATTCGCCTGCTCTACGACGGCGCCAGTGAGGTGGCGATGCACGATTACCTCAAGGGCAAGCGCCAGACCCTCGCGGCAATGGCCAGCGATTGCCTGCGCAGCGGCCAGACCAGCCTGGCCGAAGTGCTGCGCGCGGTGCGGGGCTGACCGATGCCGACTTATTCCTATCAGGCGCTGGACCAGGCCGGCCGCCTGTGCAAAGCCAGCCTGCAAGCCGAGAACGAACGGCATGCCCGGCAGTTGCTGCGCGAACAGGGCCTGTTTGCCCGCAGCCTGCAGGTGCAGGCTGCCAGCACCCGGCTGCCGCGCAGCCAGCGGCTCAATCACGGCCAGTTATGTGAACTGACCCGGCAACTGGCGACCCTGTCCAGCGCCGGCATTGCGCTGGTCGATGCGCTGGGCACGCTGGAGCGACAACTGGCACAGCCGGCGATTCGCAACCTGCTGGTGGCGGTGCGTGGCTCGCTGGCTGAAGGTCATAGTCTGGCCCAGAGCCTGCGCCGTCAGGGTGGCCTGTTCGATGGCCTGTATTGCTCGCTGGTTGAGGCCGGCGAACGCTCCGGCAAGCTGGCGCCGGTGCTGGAGCGTCTGGCCGAGCATCTGGAGCAGGTCCAGCGCCAGCGCCACAAGGCGCGGACCGCGATGATTTATCCCGCCGTGCTGATGCTGGTTTCGCTGGCGGTGGTGATGGGCTTGATGACCTTCGTAGTGCCCAAGCTCACCGAACAGTTCAACCACAGCGGCCAGACCCTGCCGCTGGTGACCCGGCTGCTGATCGGCCTGAGTGACGCTTTGGTGTGGGCCGGCCCGTGGTTGCTCGGGCTGCTGGTGCTCGGTGGTGCGGGCGCTGGCTGGTTGTTGCGCAAGCCGCACTGGCGGTTGCGCCTGGACCGCTCGCTGTTGCGCTGGCCCCAGGTCGGCGAGCTGCTAGGTGTCCTGGAAAGCGCCCGGCTGGCGCGCAGCCTGGCGATTCTGGCCGGCAGCGGCGTGCCGCTGCTGGAGGCTTTACAGGTAGCCACCGCCACGGTCGGTAATCGCGAGGTGCACCGCGCGTTGCAGAGCGTCCAGGCCCAGGTCGAAGGCGGGGTCAGCCTGCACCGTGCCTTGACCGGCGCCGGGCATTTCCCGCCGCTGCTGTTGAACATGGTTGCCAGCGGCGAGGCCAGCGGCACGCTGCCCGACATGCTCGAACGGGTCGCGGATAACCAAGAGCGTGGCTTCACCCGCCAGGTCGACACACTCATGGCGTTGTTCGAACCCCTGATGATTTTGGTGATGGGCGCGGTGGTGCTGTTTATCGTCCTCGCCGTGCTGCTGCCGATCATGCAGCTCAACCAGGGCCTGTCCTTCTGATTCATGGAGACTTTTGTTATGCCTCGTTCCCGCAACCAGCGCGGTTTCACCCTGATGGAAATCATGGTGGTGATTTTCATCATCGGCCTGCTGATCGCCGTGGTCGCGCCCAGCGTGCTCGGCAACCAGGACAAGGCCATGCGCCAGAAAGTGCTGGCCGACCTGTCGACCCTGGAGCAGGCATTGGACATGTACCGCCTCGACAACCTGCGTTACCCCAGCGGCGAGCAGGGCCTGAGCGCACTGGTCAAGGCGCCGAGCGTAGAGCCACTGGCCCGTGCCTGGCGCGCCGATGGTTACATTCGTCGCCTGCCGGATGATCCGTGGGGCAACCCGTACCGCTACCGCGCACCGGGTCAGCACGGGCGCATCGACATTTACTCGCTGGGCGCCGACGGTGTCGAGGGTGGCGAAGGCACCGACAGCGATATTGGTAACTGGAGCCTGTAACGGTGACGCGCAGCCGCGGCTTCACGCTATTGGAACTGCTGGTCGTGCTGTTGATCGTCGGCCTGTTCAGTGGCCTGAGTGTGGCCTGGCTCAATGGCGGGCCGGGCGCCGCATTACAGGCGCTGGACCAGTTGGCCGCTCAGGCGCAGCAGCAGGCAGCCGTGGCCCGGCATAGCGGGCAGTTGAGCGGACTGCGCTGGAATGGCCGCCAGCCTGAGTTCGTCCGCTGGCAGCAGGGCCAGTGGCGGGTTGAGCCTTGGCGGCCATCGGCCTGGCCGCAGGCGTTGCGTGCCGACTGGCCAGCATCCGGTGAACCTCGGGTGATCTTCACCCCAGCCGGTGTCGCCGGCCCGGTGAATTTGCGTTGGCAATGGCCGGACGGGCAGCAGAATTGGCGCTGGGGCAGTGACAACCGGCTGCTGCGAGGCGACGCCTTGTGATTAGCGCATTGAAACGGCAGCGCGGTTTCACCTTGCTGGAAGTCATGGTCGCACTGGGTATTGCTGCGGTGATGACGGTGATGGTCAGCCAGATGCTGCGCCAGCGTATCGCGGTGCATCAGGCGGTGCAGCAGCATCGGCTCGGCAGCCTGTGCGCCCGGGAGCTGGAAGCACGTTTCAGTGTCGAGCAGTACTGGCCGGCGGCTAACCAGGTGCAGGGCCAGTTGCAGCAGGGCAACCAGACCTGCCACTGGCGTCTGGAGCTGGGCATGACCGGCGTGCGAGACCTGCGCCGTGGTGAACTGAGGTTGTTCGCCAGTCGCGACGAGCGTGAGCCGTTGGGCCAGTTCAGCCTGTTTCTGGTACGGCCACGATGAAGCATGCGCGCGGCCTGACCTTGATCGAGCTGCTGGTGGCGCTGGCGCTGACCGCCGTATTGGGCGTGGTGCTGGCGGCGCTGGTCAACGGTTGGAGCAAGGTCCGTGAGCGGCTGGGCGAGGCGAGCGAGCAGCCGCAAGTGCTGGAGTTCTGCCTGGCGCTGGAGCGGCGTTTCGACAGCCTGATCGTGCGCCAGCTCTATGAACAGCGCCTGCCGTTGCCGCTTTACGCACTGGACTGGCAACCCGCTGCCAACCAGCTGGATTGGGTAGCGCTCAGCGCCTGGCCCGAAGCGGGTGCTGCGTCGCGTCAGGAGCGTCAGCGGCTGCTGTATGAACAACGCGAGAGGCGCCTGAGCGTGGCCACTTCGCAAGACTTGTACGCGGTTGCTGCGCCGCGCTGGCAACGCCGTGAGCAGTTGGAGGGCGTCGACCGGGTGCAGTGGAGCTTCTATCAGGGCAATCGCTGGCTGGCGTTCCCTTCCAGCGTCGCCGCATCACCGACCCGCGGTGTGCGGCTGGCGTTCGACTATCAGGGGTCACCTTATGTATGCACCTTTAATCTTGCGGATCTCACGCCTTGAAAACAGCCCTCATTAATCAGTTTGAGCGCCTGTCGCCAGGTCGCCGCAAGCCATGTGCCTGGCTGCTGGTACGCCCCGAAGCTGGCGGCTGGCAGTGGCGGCGTGTACCGGGTAATCAACAGGGCAGTTGGCCGCCACCGGCCGATACTTTGCAAGCGGCACGTGTGGCACTGCTGATTCCGGCGATGCATTGCAGCCACTTTCAGGTCGCAGCGCCGCCTGGGCTCAAGCGTCATGAATGGCCGCTGTTGCTTGAAGATCAGTTGCAGCAACCGCCGGAGCAGGTGCAGGTGCATTGCCTGGCGCGCAGCGCCGGGCACCTGCAACTGCTGGTGGTCAACAAGGCGCAGGTTCAGCAATGGCTGAGCGAGGCCGAGCAATTGGGTATCACGCCTGAGTCTCTATGGGCCGAGCTGCAACTGATGCCTCTGGCAGATGCTGGTGAGGTGCGTTGCTGGGTTCGCGATGATGCGCGCTATCTGGTGCGCGCCGATGAGCAAGGACGCCAGCAATGGCTGGTGTGGCCAGACGCGCTGGGCGAGCCGCCTGAAGGCTGGCGCAGCGACGCCTGCATGCACGGCGACTGGCCGCCGCAGTACGCGGATTTACAGCGCTTGCCGAACTTGCTGCAAGCGCGTCAGGTACGGCGGGCTAAAACCGCGTTGTTCAATCCTGTACAGCGTCGTCTGTTGGCGGTGGCGGCAGTGTTGGGCCTGTGCTGGGCGAGTCTGAGTCTGGTGCAGTGGCTCGGTCAGGTGCCGGGCTGGAAGGCTGAGGTCCAGGCGCTGACCGGTCCGCTGGCCAATACCCGTCAGGCCAGTCGTGAGCTGGCGCGCTTACAGAGCGAACAGACCGACTGGCGGGTGCGGCAAGAGCAACTGGTGATGCTTGAGCAGGCCATCGGCAACTGGCTGGGCAGCCAGCAGGCCTGGGGCGTGTCGGGCAGTTACTTCGACGGACGGACCTGGCGGCTGGTGTTAAGCGGCAATACCACAGCGCCTGCTGCCGAGCATTGGCAAAGCCTGGCGAAAGCGGCTGGCGCCACCGCCAGTGCCGAGCCGAGTGAAAACGGCGCGCTGCTGACCGTGCGTTTCGATCTGGGAGTCCAGCCATGAATGATCTGTTGCAACGCCTGACCCAAGGCTATGCCGCGCTGCCCGCGCCGCGCCGTTATCTGTTGCTGGGCGGTTGGGTGGTGGTGCTGACGCTGGTGCTGGTGTTGCTGGGCCGGCCGTTGGTCGACTATGTCCGGTCCGTGCAGCAATGGCAGGCATTGGCCGCTCAGGCGCGGCTGTTGCAGCGCGGCGACGGGTTGAGCAATGAGCGCTGGCAGGCACTGGCCAGCGCCCGTGGCGTGACTCTGACCGCCGTCGAACAGCGTGGCGAAGTCTGGCAGGTGCGCGGCGAGGTGTCGCGCGCCGAGAAGCTTGCGCAACTGATGCGCGGTGTTCAGGAGCAGGGCGCCCGGCCGCTGCGCTGGAGCCTGGAGCAGAGCGGCACCGGGCTGGTGTTCAATCTGGATGTCAGCCGCAGCGGGGCGCAGCCTTGAGTCGTGGCCTGTGGTGCGCAGGTGTGCTGGTGTTCGCCCTGACCCTGCTGGTCAAGCTGCCCGCCAGTTGGGTGTTGCGCGGGTTCGACTGGGCGCCGGGCTGGCAGCCTGAACAGGTCAGCGGCAGCCTGTGGCATGGGCGTATCGAGCGGCTAGGGCTGGTCGGGCCGTTGAGCTGGCAACTGCGTCCGTTGCAGCGTCAATTACAGGTCGATGCCGGCCTTCAGCAGCAAGCCTGGGCCTTGCGTGTCGAGGGCTGGCCGTGGCGCTGGCAAGCCCGCTTGCAACCTGCGCCGGTGCAGGCCACTAGCCGCAGCGACTACCTGCTCGATGGCCAGTGGCAAGGCGCGCTGCAATTCGAGGCGCGCGGCAGCCGTTGTATCGGCAGCCAGGGTGAACTGAGCGGGCAGCAGCTCGCGATGCTGGCGCCCTGGTCGTTGACCCTGGGCAGTGCCCGGATCTCGGCCAATTGCCAGCAAGGCCTGCAACTGCTGGCCGAGATCGAGCGCGCTGGCGAACATCGCCTGCAAGCCCGTATGCAACCTGTGCAGCAACGCCTGCAGCTCAGCGGCCAGGTACAGCCTGACGCGGCCATCACTCCCTTGCTGGTGCAGGCTGGCCTGCTCAAAGCCGGTGCCGGGCAGTTTGAAAAGCGCTTCGGTCCGCGCTGAAAACGCTCCAAAACCGACATCGATGAGCGGCTTTTTTCAGCGACCTGCTGATTTTTAAAAGGTTTGACAGGCTTCGGCAAGAAGCGCTGTTGTCTGGGAGCGACACCCGTGAAAAACGGTGTAGACACATTGTCTTACAGGCTCTTATATTTGTTAGACAAATTGTAGACATTGCTCCGCGGCCAGCAGAATAATCATCATGAAAGCCTGTTCCGAAGTTGATCAATCCAGCGCCGACGCTCCCCAGGACCGTAAGGCTGCCTTGGGCGATGCACTGCGTCGCCGCATCCTCAACATGGAGCTGATTCCGGGTCAGGTCATTGATGAACTGTTGCTAGGCAACGAGTTCGGTCTGTCACGTCCGCCAGTGCGTGAGCTGCTGCGCCAGATTGCCGCCGAAGGCTACATCGAGCTGGAAACCCAGCGCGCACCGCGGGTCGCGTCAATGGGCCATGAGTCGCTGCGCGGCTTTTTTCTGGCCGCGCCGCTGATCTACAGCGCCACCACGCAACTGGCGGCCAGTCATGCCAGTGCAGCGCAGATTGTGGTGCTCAAAGGTATTCAGGAACAGTTTCGCCAGGCCATCGTGGACAACGACGTCGATGCGCGGGTTATCCACAACGATGCCTTCCATCTCGAAATCGGCAAGATGGCCCACAACGATTATTTGCTGCCCAGCCTGCGCCGCTTGCTGATCGACCATGCGCGGCTCGGACGGATTTTCTACCGCCACCCCAGTAGCGATGACATGCAGCGCGACCTGCAACTGGCCTGCGAGCAGCATGACCAGATGATCGAAGCCATCGAGCAGCGCGACGCCGCCAGGGCAGCGGTGGTGGTGGGCGAGCATTTCGAGCTGTCCAGACGGCGCATGGCCGAATACGCCACACCAATGGCCGCTTCTGTGGCGTTTACCTATTGAGTAGCTACACCTGGCGGCACAGCAGGCCAGACAAATCGAACAATAAAGCGCAGGTCCCAGCAATGACGAAAGTAACTCATCTGCCCGCAGACGATACCACCTGCGGTTGGTATCACCTCAGCCGCAAGCGCCAGCCAAAGCCTGCCCATGCCGGCAAGAGTTCCGCGCGTTGGGTGGTGGTGGGTGCCGGCTTTACCGGCCTGGCGGCTGCCCGGCAACTGGCGCTGAATTTCCCGAATGACGAAATCGTGCTGGTCGAAGCCCAGGAAGTGGGTTTTGGCACCTCCGGGCGTAACGCCGGGTTCGCCATCGACCTGCCCCACGACATTGGTGCCGATGACTACATCGGTGATCTGGACACCGCCAATATCAACATGAAGCTCAACCTCACCGGCCAGTCGTTGCTGCGTGAGGTGGTCGAGCAGCATGGCATCGATTGCCAGATGAAAGCCTGCGGCAAGTATCAGGCGGCAGTGGAAGACCGTGGTATTGCAGTGCTGGATGCCTACCGTCGTGGTCTGGACAAACTCGGCCAGCCTTACGAGGTGATCGAGCAAGCCGACATCCCTGCGCACATCGGCACGCATTTTTATCGCAAAGCGCTGTTCACTCCGGGCACGGTGCTGATCCAGCCTTCAGCGCTGGTCAAAGGCCTGGCCGACACGTTGCCGGCCAACGTCACCTTGTATGAACACACGCCGATCACCGATGTGGAGTACGGCGACAAGATTGTGCTGCGCCATGCCCACGGCAGTATCACCGCCGACAAACTGGTGCTGACCAACAATGCGTTCGGCATGAGCTTTGGCTTTCTCAAAGGCCGCATGCTGCCGGTGTTCACCTACGCCAGCATCACCCGCACGCTGACCGATGAAGAGCAGCAGCGGCTGGGCGGCAAACCCTATTGGGGCGTGATTCCGGCCGACACCTTCGGCACCACCGTGCGGCGCACGCCGGACAACCGTCTGCTGATCCGCAACAGTTTCAGCTTCAACCCGGACGGCCGTGCCAACCAGAAGTATCTGCAGCGCTTCGTCAACCGCCACCGTGCGTCGTTCGCGGCGCGTTTTCCGATGCTGCCGCAGGTCGATTTCGAATACACCTGGGGCGGTGCCCTGGCGCTGTCGCGCAACCACGCCGGGCACTTCGGCGAACTGGCGCCCAACGTTTTCGGTGCGCTGTGCTGTAACGGCCTGGGCATCACTCGCGGCACAGTGACCGGCACCTTGCTGGCCAACTGGCTGGCCGGCCAGCGCGACGACCTGACCGATTACCTGCTGGGTTCGCCGGGTCCGAACCGCAACCCGCCAGAGCCGTTTCTCTCGGCAGGGGTGAACTTCAACCTGATGTGGGGGCAGTACCGGGCAGGACGAGAAAGCTGAGTGTGCAGGCGGGGGGATCGCGTGGTCGCCCCAACGGCCGTCCAGACGGCCGGTTTTACCGATTCACAAGGCTTGACGAGTTTTCAGGGCTGAACCGCTGTTTGGCTTTGCGGGTTCGTTTAGCCTGAATTAACGGTTTTTGGAGACAATAATGACAATGCCCCATACCTCAATCGAGGACGTACCGCTCAACTCGTTCCACAAGCTGCTGACGGTCCGCTCCGGTGGTGGCTCGTTCGTCGATGGTTACGTTCTGAGCATCATCGGCGTGTGCATGCTGCAGATGACGGCTGCACTGGGCCTGAGTGCGTTCTGGCAAGGCATGATCGCCGCCTCGGCACTGATCGGCATTTTCTTCGGCGGTTTTTTCGGTGGCTGGCTGACCGATCGGTTCGGTCGCAAACGCATTTTCTTCGTTGGCCCGACCCTGTTCGTGCTGGCCTCGGTGGCGCAGTTGTGGGTCGAGTCGGAAGTGACCCTGTTCCTGCTGCGTTTCATGATCGGCGTGGCGGTGGGCATCGAGTACCCGGTGGCCACCTCGCTGCTGGTCGAATTCCTGCCCAAAAAATACCGCGGCCCGCGCCTGGCGACCCTGACCATTCTGTGGTTCGCCGGTGCTGCGACGGCCTATCTGTCCGGTGACTTTATCTTGCGGCACGGTGGCGAAGACGGCTGGCGTCTGGTGCTGTCCAGCTCGGCAATCATCGGTGCGGCGCTGTTTGTGGTCCGTCTGGGGACTCCCGAGTCGCCGCGCTGGCTGCTCGGTAAAGGCCGGCCCGGCGAAGCCGAGGCAATCATCAAACAGGTCTATGGCCCGGACTTCTCGTTGCAGAACCTGCCTGAGCAACCGAAAGAGAAAAAACTGTCGGTACTCAGCCTGCTGCATTCGGGCTATGGCAAGCGCATGTTGTTCGTCGCGATGTTCTGGAGCTGCTCGGTGATCCCGGTGTTTGCCGTGTACGCCTTCGCGCCGACGGTGCTGGCGGCGTTGAACCTCAAGGGTGACTGGGCGGCCTTTGGCTCGATCATCATCACCTTCCTGTTCGTGATCGGCTGCATCATCGCCACCAACCTGATCAACAGCATGGGCCGGCGCAGCATGCTGATCTATAGCTTCCTGCTCTCGGGTATCGCGCTGCTGGGTCTGGCCGCTTTCCACGACGCTTCGCAGGTCCTGATCCTTACATTGTTCGGTGCGTACGCGCTATTTATCGGCGGCGCCCAGGTGCTACAACTGGTCTACCCCAACGAGCTGTTTCCGACCGAAATCCGTGCTTGCGCGGTCGGCGTCGGCACCTCGCTGTCGCGGGTCGGCGCAGCGGTCGGCACCTGGCTGGTGCCTATGGCGCTCGACAGCTACGGCATCGGTTTCACCATGTATGCCGCCGCCGCCGTGACCCTGGTCGGGCTGCTGTTCTCCCTTGCTCTTGCCCCTGAAACCCGCTCGCTGAACCTGCAGCAGGCGGCTTCGCTGTCCTGAAAAACAACCAGCCGCGCCGATGAGCGCGGCGTCTTACCCAGTGGAGGTTAACCCCATGAAATTCGAAGGCATCTACACTCCGGCCATCACCCCGCTCAAGGCTGACGGCTCGATCGACGCTTCGGCCTTTGCCGAGGTTCTGGAATACCTGATCGCTCAGAAGGTGCACGGCATCATCATTGGCGGCTCCACCGGTGAGTACTACGCGCACACCAGCCAGGAGCGCTTCGACCTGGCAGCCCAGGCCAAGGACGTGATCAACGGCCGCCTGCCACTGATCATCGGCACCGGCGCGATTCGCACCGAAGATTCGGTCGCCTATGCCGAACACGCCAAGTCGATCAAGGCTGACGCGCTGCTGGTCGGCACCCCGCCTTACGCACTGCCGACCCAGCAGGAAATCGCTATTCACGTCAAAGCCGTGGACCGCGCTGCCGGCCTGCCGATCATGCTCTACAACTACCCAGGCCGCATGAGCGTGGCCATGGACGACGAGTTCTTCGATGCGGTGGCCGATGTGCAAAACATCATCGCCATCAAGGAAAGCTCGGGCGACATGAACCGCCTGCACCGCACTGCGGTGAAATACCCGAACATCGCCCTGTCGTGCGGCTGGGACGACCAGGCCCTGGAATTCTTTGCCTGGGGCGCACAGAGCTGGGTTTGCGCCGGCTCCAACTTCATCCCGCGTGAGCACGTGGCGCTGTTTGAGGCCTGTGTGATCGAGAAAGACTTCAACAAGGGCCGTCGGATCATGGCTGAGCTGATGCCGCTGATGGACTTCCTGGAAAACGGCAAGTTCGTCCAGTCGATCAAGTACGGCAGCGAGCTGCAAGGCCTGAAAACCGGTAGCGTGCGTGCGCCGTTGCAAGGCCTGACCGATTCCGAGAAACAAGCGCTGAGCGAGGTGGTCAGCACCCTCAAGCGCAACATCGCGCAAATCACCGGAGGTGCCTGAGATGGCCGACCTGCTGAGCAAAGAACAGTACAAGGCGCTGGCCGCTGAACTGAAATTCCCGACCCAGGCATTCATCAACGGTGAATTCCGTGATGCGCTGTCGGGCAATACCTTCGCCACCACCAACCCGGCCACCGGTGAGCTGCTGGCCAACATCGCCGCCGGCAACAGCGACGACGTCGATCTGGCGGTCAAAGCCGCTAAAGAGTCTTTCGCAGACGGTCGCTGGAGCAAGCTGGCGCCGGCGGCACGCAAGCATATCCTGCTGGATTTTGCCCAACTGCTGGAAGACCACGCCCATGAACTGGCAGTGCTGGAAAGCCTGGACAGCGGCAAGCCGGTCAGCGAATGCCAGAACGTCGACGTGCCGGAGACCATCCACACCCTGCGTTGGCATGCCGAACTGATCGACAAGATCTACGACTTCAGCGCCCCGACCGGTGCCGGTGCGGTAACCACCGTGGTCCGTGAAGCCATCGGGGTGGTCGGTCTGGTGCTGCCGTGGAACTTCCCGCTGCTGATGCTGGCCTGGAAAATCGGCCCGTCGCTGGCCGCCGGTTGCTCGATCGTGGTCAAGCCGGCCAAGGAAACCACCCTGACCGCCCTGCGCGTTGCGGAACTGGCCCATCAGGCCGGCGTGCCGGCGGGCGTGTTCAACATCGTGCCTGGCGGTGGCCGCGAAGTCGGCGAGCCGATCGGCCGGCACATGGACATCGCGGCGGTGAGCTTCACCGGCTCGACCGACACCGGCCGGCTGTTCCTCAAGTACTCGGCCGAGTCGAACATCAAGCGTGTGGTGCTGGAACTGGGTGGCAAGAACCCGGCGGTGGTGATGAACGACGTCGAAGACCTCGACGAAGTGGCCCAGTACCTGGTGGCCGGTGCGTTCTGGAACATGGGCGAGAACTGCTCGGCGTCCTCGCGGCTGATCGTGCACCGCGACGTCAAAGACAAGCTGCTCGAGCGCATCAAGGTGCACGTGCGCGACTGGCAACTGGGCGACCCGCTGGACCCGGCCAATCGCCTGGGCGCGATGGTCAGCAAGTCGCACTTCGAGAAGGTTCGCTCGTACCTGGAGCATGCTGTTGAAGCGCAACTGCAGGTGGTTGAAGGCGGTAACACCCGTGATGGCGTGTTCATCGAGCCGACCATTGTTGATGGCGTGAAAGCTGGCGACAAACTGTTCGTCGAAGAGATCTTCGGCCCGGTCTTGAGCGTCACCACCTTCAACACCATTGATGAGGCCATTGCCCTGGCCAACGACACCGTTTACGGCCTGGCGGCCTCGGCCTACACCAGCAACCTGCGCAACGCGATCCGTCTATCGCGCGAGATTCGCGCCGGTATCGTCACCGTCAACTGCTTCGGTGAAGGCGACGCTTCGACGCCGTTCGGAGGCTACGGCGAGTCAGGCTTTGGCGGTCGCGACAAGTCGCAGTGGGCGCATGATCAGTACACCGAGCTTAAGACCATCTGGATCAATGCTCAGTAAGGTATCGGGTCGTCTTGACCTGATCCTTGTTTGATTTACCGCCTTGGGCACCACGCGGCCCGGGGCGGTAAAGAGTCATGCACAGCACGTGCATGACTCACCGTTCAGGCGAACTTGCATCAAAGCTCAGGGAAGAGCCTTTCAATGTTGCGGCGCCATGGTAATAGGGGCTGTTGTCGGTTCATCACAACCGCGCCGAGGTCTGTTTTGTCGGCCTGCACAGGCTTCACTCTGTTGGGGTGCATGCGACAAAACAGCCACGGCCCTGCGGGTTGCGCCCCAAATCGCGCCATGCTTTGTTGAAGGACTTGAAAAGGGAGTGACCCTTTCTTGCGTCCTTCGCCTCGCCTGACACGATTTGGCGCTGCAACGCGGCCTGCGCTGAAACGTCAACAGCCCCTAGGCTTTATCGGCTGCCAGATAACCCATGAATTGATTGAACAAAACCAGTGCGCAAGCCAGCACAGACCGGCTGCGTTCGCCTAAATTTTGAGATTACTGCCATGATCGTTTCCTCCAATGTTGCGCAGGCTTCCTGCGCGACAGTGCATCGCAATGCCCTGATTTCTGCGCACATCGCCGCCATTCTGTTTGGTCTGACCGGCATCCTCGGTGCGCTTATCCAGGCTGATTCCAGCATCATCACCTTCGGTCGTGCGGCCTTCGCGGTACTGGCACTGGGCGCGTTTGCCCAGTTGCAGGGGCGCCCGGTATTCAGCGGCCTGAACGGGCGCAAGCTGGCGGTGCTGGCTGTGTCGGGGGTGTTTCTGACCTCACACTGGATCAGCTTTTTCATCGCCGTGAAGGTCGGCGGTGTGGCGGTCGCCACGCTCGGGTTCGCCAGCTTTCCGGCGTTCATTGCATTGATCGACCGAGTGGTGTTCCGTGAGCGCATCAGGTTCGGTGAGGCTGTGCTGGTTGCCTTGGTCAGCCTCGGCCTGGTGCTGGTGGTGCCGTCCTTCGACTTCGCCGACCAAGGCACCATCGGCTTGCTGTGGGGGCTGGGGTCGGGTTTCTCGTTTGCCTTGCTGGCCATCGTCAACCGCCGTTACATCAAGGGCCTGGACTCGATGCAGGTCGCGTTCTGGCAGAACCTCACGGTATCGCTGCTGGTGGCGCCGTTCGTGGTCAACAGCCTGGGCCAGCACGTACTGAGCAGCATGGACTGGGTCTATCTGGCGGTGCTCGGGGTGTTCTGCACCGGCCTGTCGCAGTACCTGTTCGTCCGCAGCCTGAAAACCCTGGACGCGCGCAGCGCCGGCCTGATCATCGCGCTGGAACCGGTGTACGCCATCGCCTGCGCCTGGGCGTTGTTCAGTGAAGAACCTTCGCTGCGCATGTTGCTGGGGGCGGCGATCATCATCCTGGCGAGCGTGATCTCGGCACGCGGCAAAAAGGCCGTTGAGTCGAGCACGCTATCTCGCCAGCGCTGATGGACGCATTGGCAAGATGATTCGCCGCTGTGCGCCGTGTTTGCAGAATGTGGGTGCTTGAGCAGTCGATTACCTGCGCAGGCGCTCATCAGGCGCTTCTGGCGATTGAATCAGTTGATATCAACGTAACGCTGCCGGTAACTCGCCATGGCCGCCAGCAGCCGTTCGCGCAGGTAGCCATGCGCATGGCCGAGCGTACTGAGAATCTGCGCCGATTCGGCCAGGTAGGAACTGCGTTTGGCATGCGACCAGCTGTCGGGCGCCGATTGCAGGTTGGTGATGCGATCGCACAGTTTGATCACCGCAGCCTCGCGCGAGTGTGCGGCGATGCCTTGCAGGTATCGTTCGTCAGAGTAAGGCGCGATCAGGTTCTTGCTCAGGCTGGCCACGGTGGCCGCCACCGGTTCGCCAAACACCTCGGCCAGCGCCTGCTGGCTGATGCCGGTGTCTTCCACCACATCGTGCAGCAGTGCGGCGGGCAGGGCGATGTCCAGGGCGCCGACCGACTCGTGGCGATCAGCGAAGATCAACTCGTTGGCGACCATCGCCACATGAGCGGCGTAGGGCAGATCCGAGGCTTTCAGCGTCTGCCCCAGGTGAGCCTGGGCGGCGAATAACCAGGCTTTGTTGTAGAGCTGTTGCAGGTCGAGGCTCATGGCAGGGTTACCAGTTTTCACGAGGTCTCGGCAGAGGTTGCCCGACCGAAAGTGTCAGGGTACGCCCTTCGAAGTCTTGGCCTCAACCTGTGGTGGTCTCAGTTGGTTTGCAGCTCCGGTGGCTGGATCGCCAGAGTCAGACGCGATAGCGCCCACTTACTCACATGCACACGGTTGTGAGCGATCCGCCTGGCTTTCGGGTTGAGTCACCTCCAGCGGGAGGCATGTTGAAATGTGCGAAACAGTGTTGCCTCTAACGCTTTCGTGGAGCCAGCAACTCTGAGCGGCCGACCTGTATCCGGTTATCCTCAGGTGCGATGGGGTCGGAGAACCCGGCTTCATGGATGGCAGCATCCAGCCCGCGCAGGTGGGGCGCGGCCTTTGAACTGCGCAGTGTCTGCATGCCTTCGTTCCAGGCGTGTACCATCTGTTTTGCTACATCGCGCCAGGCCGGCTCGTTCTTTGCGGCTTCAATCACTTCTCTGCCGGTAACGACTGCGGACTCGCACAACTGCTCGACCATCGCTGCATACTGGCGAGGGCCAATGCCCAGGCGAGCATTGAAAAAAGTTTCCAGTGTGCGCCCCGGTGTCCAGGTCTGCCGACCTCCTATAGATAAACCGGGCGGATTTGCTGCGAAGCGCGGGTAGGCCTGGGTTGTGACTAGATCGTAAACAGGCGAGAACCTCACGTCTGCCAGTGAGGTGTAATACAACGCGATGTTCTTGGCATGGCAGTCTGCATTACGCACCACATAGTTTGTCAGCAGGTGCCAGCCCAGGTGTTCGCGTTGCTTGCGCAGATGTTCGGCAGGTACATAAACCTGGGTGGCATTGCATACACGTTCTATGGTTGTTGCGTACTTTTCGTGGGGTGGCAGCCCCAGCAAACCACAGGCATCTTCCACACCGTGAGATGCAACGCCATGCTCATCTACATCAAAGCGATCCACCACCAGAACCCGGCCGTCTTCCGACATGCGGCATGGCGCTACGGGGGCGGTCTGCAGACGCTCCAGAACCCGCATGGTGTAGAACTCGTTAAAGCCCAGATAAGGTGTCGTATCGTCAGAACCCTTGATGATGTGAAAGCGGGTGCGCAAAGTGGGCTTGCCTAACGGTAGCTTGTTAACGCTCACATCCTGGGCGATGAATTTGGGCACCACGCCTGAAATTGCTGCCCGGGCATAACGGCGTACCAGTGTCGCAAAATGCCCGGCGGTATTTTCTGCCGTCAGTAGATGACTGATTTCCAATGGCTCTATTTCGGCTTTTGGTCTGACGCCCTCGGGGGTGATCGTGACCCGGCCAATACCGGTTGCACCAATCACGGCCAGCAGAGAAAGATCTGTACCGTCAAGCAATGCACCGAACTCTTCGCGAATGACGCCCAGCAGGTAGCCCTCAGGCAAGTTCTGGCGAAAAAAAGGGAACAGATCACGTGGCCAGCGCCAAGGCGCCTCACGTACCGGTAGTGCCAGGCTGACGAAATCGGCTGCCGCTGTTTGCGGGAGGTAGTGCAAGACGTATTCGTCTCTTTCACGGTACAGCCTGGCAACCGTTCTACCGCAGACATGGACGTCCAGTATCATTGATCTGCCACCCCCGAACGTTGTTCGGCGAGTATGTCCTCAACCGTACGCACATGGCCTGCCCTGACCATCCTCAGGTCATAGCCGGCTGCCTCCAGCAGGCGAACGAGGGCTGCCACGCTCATATCGCCCTTGGCGACTGTTTCCATGCGAGCCACGGTAGAGCGCGAAACACCTGCGCGGCTGGCCAGCGCCTCCTGACTGAGCTGAGCCTCTTTGCGAGCTTGTTTGAGCATTTCTGCTACATCGAAGAGCGTCGTCATTTGTAGCCCTTAAGCGTCAATAAATTGCTTGGTGTCATAAAATGTAGCCCAAGGGATACAAAAAGACCAAGCCTCTCGTTTTGAGAAACCAGGATTGGCTGCCAGTTTTGTAGCTCTAGAGCATCAGGTAATCTTGATCTCGGGCAGGCTGTGGCTTCAAGGCTACAGTTTTCTACGCGAATAACTGTGGTGTGCCTCACTGAGCAAAACCACAACACCTGCCATGCAAAACCCGGATAATGGCCGCCAATTCTGCTCGCAATTCTGGTAGTCCCGCATGGAAATCAAGGTCAACTTTCTCGATAACCTTCGACTTGAAGCCAAGTTCGATGACTTCACGGTCATCGCCGACCAACCGATCCGCTATAAAGGCGACGGTTCGGCACCGGGGCCGTTCGATTATTTCCTGGCATCGTCGGCCTTGTGCGCGGCTTATTTCGTCAAGCTGTACTGCCAGACCCGCGACATTCCTACCGAAAACATCCGCCTGTCGCAGAACAACATCGTCGACCCGGAGAATCGTTACAACCAGATCTTCAAGATCCAGGTCGAGCTGCCCGCCGATATCTCGGAAAAAGACCGTCTGGGCATTTTGCGTTCCATCGATCGCTGTACGGTGAAAAAGGTCGTGCAGGCAGGTCCGGAGTTCATCATCGAGGAAGTCGACAACCTCGACGCCGATGCCCAGGCGCTGTTGATCCCCAGCACTGCTGAGGGTGCCAACACCTATATTCTTGGCAAGGACCTGCCGCTGGAGCAGACCATCGCCAATATGTCGGGGATCCTCGCCGACCTGGGAATGAAGATCGAGATCGCTTCGTGGCGCAATATCGTGCCCAACGTCTGGTCGCTGCACGTGCGCGACGCGCATTCGCCGATGTGTTTCACCAACGGCAAGGGCGCGACCAAGGAAAGCGCCCTGGCCTCGGCACTGGGCGAGTTCATCGAACGGCTGAACTGCAACTTCTTCTACAACGACCAGTTCTGGGGCGAGGACATCGCCAACGCCGAATTCGTCCATTACCCCAACGAGCGGTGGTTCAAACCGGGGCGCAAAGACGCCTTGCCGAAAGAGATCCTCGACGAGCATTGCCGCGAGATCTACAACCCCGATGGCGAGCTGCTCGGTTCGCACCTGTACGACACCAACTCCGGCAACATCGAACGTGGCATTTGCTCGCTGCCGTTCGTGCGTCAGTCCGATGGCGAGGTGGTCTACTTCCCCTCCAACCTGATCGAGAACCTGTTTCTCAGCAACGGCATGAGCGCCGGTAACACGCTGGCCGAAGCCCAGGTGCAGTGCCTGTCGGAGATCTTCGAGCGGGCGGTGAAGCGCGAAATCCTCGAAGGAGAGCTGGCGCTGCCGGACGTGCCGCAGGATGTCCTGGCCAAGTACCCGGCCATCGTCGCCGGTATTCAGGGCCTGGAAGAACAAGGCTTCCCGGTGCTGGTCAAGGATGCCTCGCTGGGCGGTGAATTCCCGGTGATGTGTGTGACCCTGATGAACCCGCGTACCGGCGGCGTGTTCGCCTCGTTCGGCGCGCACCCAAGCTTCGAGGTGGCGCTGGAGCGCAGCCTGACCGAACTGCTGCAAGGCCGCAGCTTCGAAGGTCTGAACGACCTGCCGCAGCCGACCTTCGAAAGCCAGGCGCTGATGGAGCCAAACAATTTCGTTGAGCACTTCATCGACTCCAGCGGTGTGGTGTCGTGGCGTTTCTTCAGCGCCAGGTCTGACTTTGAGTTCGTCGAGTGGGACTTCTCAGGCCAGGGCGAAGACTCCAACGCCCAGGAAGCCGCGACCCTGTTCGGCATCCTTGCCGACCTCGACAAGGAAGTGTACATGGCGGTGTATGACGACCTCGGCGCCACCGCCTGTCGCATCCTGGTGCCGGGTTACTCGGAAATCTACCCGGTAGACGACCTGATCTGGGACAACACCAACAAGGCGCTGTTCTTTCGCGAAGACATCCTCAACCTGCACAGCCTCGAACAGGAGCAACTGGAAGATCTGGTACAGCGCCTGACCGAAAGCGAACTGGACGAGTACAGCGACATCACCACGCTGATCGGTATCGAGTTCGACGACAACACCGCCTGGGGGCAGTTGACCATTCTGGAACTCAAGCTGCTGATCAACCTGGCGCTGCAGCGTTTCGAAGAAGCCAAGGAACAGGTCGAAATGTTCCTGCAGTACAACGACAACACCGTCGAGCGCGGCCTGTTCTACCAGGCGGTGAACGTGGCGCTGGAAGTTGAACTGGACAACGAACTGGAACTGGCCGACTACGAAGTCAACTTCCGCCGTATGTTCGGCAACGAGCGTATGGATGCGGTGCTCGGATCGCTTCAAGGCAGCGTGCGCTTCTACGGCCTGACCCCGACCAGCACGAAGCTCGAAGGCCTCGAGCGTCACCAGCGGCTGGTCGACAGCTACAAAAAACTGCATGCCGCACGGGCCAAAGCCGCCGGCCTGGCAGGCTGACTGAAAATCAGACCTTTCTGACAACGCGTGTCCCGGTAAGCCACATCGTTGGCTTGCCGGGTGTCAGATCTCGACTGCTAACCGCTGATTAGACTGGCCGCTTCCCACAACGACGATGGCAGGGGCGGCACAGTGAGCGGACAGATGGCAGGATTTCCTGAGAATTACAGCGGCTGGCTGGCCCAGCTCAAAGCGACCGCTGTCACAACCAGACTGCAAGACGACTCTCATCTTGGTATTGGCTATCAAGGCGAGGTGGTCAGGTTCAGGCACAGGTATATACTTTGGCAAAATTTGCCAAGAGTGGGCGAAGCTATGAGTACCATGAATATTTCGCTACCCGATGCCCTGAAGGCTTATGTCGATGAGCAGGTCATTCAGCGCGGTTACAGCACCAGTAGTGAGTACGTTCGTGAGCTGATTCGCTCGGACCAGGCAAGGCAACAGTTGCGTGGACTGCTGCTGGAAGGTGCCAGATCGGAATCTGGTACTGCCGTTGACGCTGCTTACTTTGAGTCTTTGCGTGCCAAAGTGCGTGAGGGCCGACCGGGATGACCAAGGCTGTCATTCCGAGGATCTTGGCCAACAAGGATATAGAAGAGATTATCGACTATTACCTGGCCGAGCAGGCTGAACAGGCCGCGCTTGGCTTTATTGATGCGTTGGAAAAGGCTTACGCTTGCCTCAGTAGTCATCCAGCGTCGGGTATATCCCGTTATGCCCATGAGTTGAGCATTCCTGGCCTGTCGTGCTGGCCGTTGAGACGTTATCCCTACCTGGTCTTTTATATGGAGCGCGAAGATCATATTGATGTATGGCGCGTTTTACATGGCCGGTATGATATCCCTGAACGGGTGATGGAGCGCTTTTGCGGGCCAGATTTCCAGTTGTCTTGAAAGGCCAAGAACTACTATCCCGGTCTGGAGACGTAGCCTCTATCGGGTTGACTGAACATCAGACCTTTCTGACAACGCGCGTCCCTGTAAGCCACATCGTTGGCTTGCCGGGTGCCAGAGCTCACCCGCTAACCGCTGGTTAGACTGGCCGCTTCCTATGGCAATGATGGCAGTGGCGGACTATGAGCGGGCAGATGAGCGGGTTACCAAGCTGGCGCGAAAAGCCCCTTCCTTCAGGTGGGGGATGAAAGCGCCACCGCGAAGCGGTCATAGGGGTTAACATCCATAAAACCGCCCCATCCTGTGTTTCATGACTGAAATGAAAGCGACCAAAACCCTCAAGATTCGAGTGCGAGACAAGCACGCAGCGCAGCTGCGTGAAGCTTCTCGTGCTGTGAATTTTGTGTGGAACTACGTAAACGAGTTGAGCCGTCGCTCGATTCGTGAGCGTGGTCGTTTTCTGTCGGCGTTCGACATTCACAAGTACACCAACGGGGCCGGCAAAGACCTGGGACTGCACAGCCAATCGGTGCAGGCTATTGCCGACGAATATGTCACACGGCGCAAGCAGTTCAAAAAGCGCCAGCTCCGCTGGCGCTGCTCGGGCGGCGCTCGGCGCAGTCTGGGTTGGCTGCCCTTCAAGGTCGGCGCTGCTGTCTGGAAAAACGGCCAGGTCGTCTTCAACAAACAGCCCTTCAAGGTCTGGGACAGCTACGGCCTGGCGGGCTTTAAATTCAGATCCGGTAGCTTCAACGAGGACAGCCGAGGACGCTGGTATTTCAACGTCGTGGTCGAGGTCGACCGCCAGTTATCGCCAGGCCAGGATGCAGTGGGGATCGACCTCGGACTGAAAACCACGGCCACCTGCAGCGACGGTGATCGCCTTGAAAGCGGTAGGTTCTACCGGGATCTGGAAAGAGCCCTGGGCACGGCCCAGCGGGCCGGCAAGAAGGCCCGTGTGCGGGCGATTCACGCCAAGATTGCGAACCGCCGCAAGGATGCCCTGCATAAGTTCAGCAACGCGCTGGTAGCGCGTTGTGGCGTCATTGTGGTGGGCGATGTGAACTCACTGAAACTCGCGAAAACCAGGATGGCCAAGTCGGTGCTGGACGCCGGCTGGGGTCAATTGAAAACCATGCTGGAATACAAATGCGATCACGCAGGCACGGTTTTCAAGGTTGTTAGCGAGAGAAACACCACCCAAACCTGTTCGAGCTGCAAGCAATTGCCGGACTCGAGGCCGAGAGGTATCGCAGGGCTTGGAATAAGGGAATGGACTTGTTGTGGGTGTGGTGCCACCCACGACCGCGACGTCAACGCCGCCAAGAACATTCTCGCGCTCGGGCATGAGCGTCCAATTGTGGGAATCCCCGCCCTTTAGGGCGGGGAGGATGTCAACTGAGGGCTACAGCGACTGGCTGGCCCAGCTCAAGGGCAGCAGAACCGTCTGGTTGCCGAATACCAGTTGCTGCGCGACCTGCCGGAAAACCTGGGGCGCCATTTGCCGAGCATTGCCGAGCTTGAGGCGGGGCTGGCCGGAGCAGCCAATCAGTAGCAATCAACTCAAGGCGAGCAGTGGCATGAATGTACTCTCGCCTTGTCGATCCTCATTGGCGGTTTATCAGAACTCCAGTTGCGCAGAGAAGGCGAGGGTACGCGGGTCGCCCAGATAGCTGGTGTTGAGCCAGTACTTCTTGTCGGTCAGGTTGCTCAGGTTGGCTCGCAGGGTCAGCGTGTTATCGCCCAGCGGCAGGCGGTAACGGGCACCGGCATCGAAGGTGGTGAAGGACGGCAGGGTGTAGTTGTTGGCTTCGTCGGCATACTGCTTGCCGGTATAGAAGGCGCCGCCGGTCACAGCAAAGCCTGGCACGGAGGCAATGTCATATTCGGCGTAGATCTTGGCCAACTGTTTGGCGACGTTGATCGGCGAGTTGCCATTGTTCGCCGCCGTCGCGCCCTTTTTCACTTCTGCATCGAGCAGGGTAAAGCCGCTGACAATCGTCAGTTGCGGGCTGAGCTTGCCGGTTACTCCGAATTCCAGGCCATTGTTTTCCTGCAGGCCATCCTGCACGAAAAGGCGTGCCGCGTTCCGGTAAGCGTTGGGCTTTTCAATGTTGAACAGCGCCAGCGTCACCAGCGTGTCACCGAAGCTGGCCTTGGCTCCGACCTCGAACTGTTCGCTGATCTGCGGCGCCAGTGCGGTGCCGGCATTGAGTGCGTTGGACGGTGCGATGCCGCCACTTTGCAGGCCTTCGATGTAGGTGGCATAAGTTGTCAGCCAGGGCGCTGGCTTGTAGATCAGCGATACGCTCGGTGAGGTCAGGCTCTTGTCATATTCGGTTTTGGTGGGGTTCGCGGAGGTGGCGAAGTTGTTGGTGTAGGTGTTGATCTGCGTGTGGGTGGCGCCAAGGATGGTCGACCACTGTTCGTTGAAAGTGATGATGTCGCCGATCAACAGGTTGTGGGTGTCGCTGGTGCTGGAGGTGTGCTGGCTGCCGTGGCCGATGTAGTAACCAGGCTTGCTGACCTGCGGTAACTCATTGAGCGATATGGCCGGGCCGGTCACCGAGCGCTGTTGCTGGGGCGGGGTATGATCGGTGTACATCAGCGTGCGTGCGCTATTGCCCTGATAGCCCAGCGTCAGCTTGTGATCGAGCGGGCCGGTGGCGAACTGCGAGTCGAGGAACAGATAGCCTGAGTACTCCTGGGTTTCCAGGGGCGCAAAGGCATACAGTGGCTGGGTGTACATGCCGGGTGCATCGACTTGCGGGCCGGTGTAGGTGTACTCCTGAGTGTACTGCTGCGCAGCCACGGCGGCCCGCACGCTGAAGGTGTCATTCAGGCGCCATTTGGCCCGCACGCCCAGTTTGTCGGTTTCGTTGTCAGTGAACGCCCACTTCTGGCTATACAGCTTGTCGGTGTCCAGTGACGTTGCGCCGGGGCGGTAGGCTTCGTTGGCGAAATACCAATAGCTAGTCAGGCCGCGGGTCTGGCTTTTCTTGTGCGAGGCGTCGAGCTGCACCAGCAGGTCGTCGCTGACATTCCAGTCCAGTGCCAGACTGACCATCTGCCGGCGACGCTTCTGCAGGTCAATTGCGGTTTCGCCATCCTGGGTCAGCACGTTGAGGCGGTAGGCAAACTTGCCCTCAGTGTCGAGCGGGCCGCCGAAGTCGCCGTGCAGGTAGTAATTCTCGCCACCTGCGTTGCCGAGCGTGACGCTGTTGTAACGCTCATAGGTCGGCCGCTTGAGCACATAGTTGGCCAGCCCGCCGGGCGATGCGGGGCCATACAGGAAGCCGGTAAGCCCCGTTACCACTTCCAGTTGCTCGGTGTCTTCGATGAAATTGCCGACATCGGCCAGGGTGCTGAAGCGCAGACCGTCGTTGGCGATGTTCAGGCTCGAAGAGCCGCCGAAACCACGAATGGTAATGGCACTGGCGTAGCCTGCTGACTTGGGCGAGTACAGCTGGGCGAAGGGATTGCGTTTGAACACATCGTCTGTCGAGGTGGCCTGCAGGTTCTTGAGCAGTGCCTGGGACGTCACGCTCATGGAGTAGGGCGTGTCCTGCAGCTTCATGCCGCCCAGCGCACCGACAGTGCTGACGTTTTCGCTCACATAACCTGCGGCTTGCGAGCCATCGGCAGAGAAGCGGTTGCCGGTGATAGCCACATCCGGCAGCGTCACTGAGCCTGCATCGGCACTGATTCTGACCAGCCCATACACCCGGTCTCCCAAGCGCACCGCGCCAAGACCAGAACCCGCCAGCAGCGCAGCCAGGCCTTGCTCAGTGTTGTAGTCGCCTTGCAATCCGGGGGAGCTCAACCCTTGGGCCAGTGCCGGAGCGAACTGCACGGAGATTTTCGCCTGCGAACTGAAGGCGGTCAGCGCCTGGCTCAGGCTGGCGGCCTGGATGTTGTAGTGAGCAACGGCCTCGTCTGCCTGCGCGCGCATTGGCTGGCCAGCCAGGGCAAGTGTCAGCAATGACACAGCAAGCGTGTTGCGCAGGGCTGCTCGCGGAGTACTGGAGTGGGTCATGGAGCAAAATGTCCTTGGGGTAATGACAGAGTTACTGACAAGGACGTGCGGCGCGAAAAAACGGGCCAAAAACAATCATGCTTTGCTGACGCTCACCCAATAACGGGTTCGGTAGTTCACGGCGACCGGGAGCGTGGTCGGCAGTGCGGCAAGAATGGCGTCGATATTGTCGAGCTGAAAGCCGCCACTGATACGCAAGTCCGCCACGCTATCGTCACAGTACAGCCGACCGGCACGATAACGGCTCAGCTCTTGAAGGAAGTCGCGCAGCGGCAAGTTCTCGGCCACCAGTTGGCCTTGTGTCCAGCGGGTAGCCAGTTCGCTGGCCGGGCTTACAGGGCCGAAGGCGCTGGCGCTGAAAGACACTTGCTCTCCTGCTTGCACCACCTGCGATGGCCCCTGCACCGGGCTGGCCTTGACCCGGCCTTGCAGCACTGCGAGCCGGGTGACGCCACTGAGCTGGTGGACACTGAACCGGGTACCCAGCGGTTCCATGACTCCCTCAGCGCAGGCCACGCGCAGGGGCCGCCCGGCAACGTCAATGCCGGTACTGATCAGGATCTCGCCGCGCACCAGGCGGATCAGCCGTTGCCCGGCATCGAAGTTTACGTCGATGGCACTGTCAGTATTCAGGTCGACCACACTGCCATCGGCAAGTGTCAGCTGTCGCCGCTCGCCTGTGGCCGTCCGGTAGTCGGCCATCCAGCCTTGCCCGCTGCCAAAGCGATAACCGAAGTAACTTGCCGGTGCAATGGCGGCAAACACCAACAGCGCCTTCAAAGCCTTGCGTCGTTCACGGTTGAGCGTGCCCATGGCAATGTCGGGTGGCAGGCCGCCGAGCTGTTGTTGCACATGCTGCACGCGTTGCCAGGCGCGTTCATGCTCAGGGTCACTGGTGCGCCAGCGCATACAGGCTTGCTGCTGCGCGGCACTGAGCGGCTGCTCGTGCATGAGCACCAGCCAGCGCGCGGCCTGGCGTGCGACATCTGGGCTGATCGGGGCTGATGCGGCCATTACAAGCCGATATCGCAGAGAATGCAGGCTTCGAAGGCACTGGCCATATGGCGTTTGACGGTGCGCTCACCAATGCCCAGCTGGCGGGCGATCTGCACGTAGGTCAGGCCGTCAATCTGCGCCAACAGAAATACCGCCCGTACCACCGGCTTCATACCATCGAGCAGTGCATCGAGCTGCAACAGCGTCTCGCGCATCTGCCATTGCTCCTGCGGCGACAGGGCAAAAGCCTCGGGCATCGCCGCGAGCATATCGAGATAAGCGCGCTCCAGTGACTGACGGCGGAAATAATCACAAACCAGCCGCCGACCCACCGTTGCCAGATAGGCGCGGGGACGATCCAGGGTCAGGTTTTCACCGGTTGTGTGCTGGGAGGTGAGAATACGCAGGAACGTATCCTGAGCAAGGTCGGCCGCCTGGCTGTTGCAGCCTAATCGGCGATAAAGCCAACCGGTCAGCCAGCTATGGTGCTGCGCATACAGAAGCCCTATACGATCCGCGCTCACGACCCGCCTCCCGAAAGAAGTCGCGATGATAATTGGTAATGATTCTTATATCAATGTGGGGCCGGGGTGGTGACGGCTTTTCAGCGGGCATTAAAAAGCCGGCTTGTGGCCGGCTTCTCGTTGGCGACTTTGGCTTATTTTTGGTAAACCGCAGCCGCCTGCAAAAGGTGCATTCGCGAGGAATGCGAGTCTGGAGTGCAACACGCTCGTGTGGAGTGTGCCGCCAGGCAACCGTGTGAGCCACCATTGCCGTAAGTGGCGCACAGGATACCGGGATTGAGCGCGGCTGCCCAGCCTTGAAATGCTTTGCAACATGCCTGGACGTAGCGATTCAGCTGGCGGCCGGAGGATTTTTTCGCTGGTTGAGGGTTGACCACCAGAACACCCAGCCCAGTACGCGGATGCCTTGCTGGTGAATCTGTTCGGCGTTGAATGATTCGTCCGGGTATTCGTGGTTGTTGTGGCTACGCAAGCGCAGGCCGCCGTTGGGCAGGCGGTACAGGTAGCGGATGCGTAGCAGGCCGCCGTGCTCCAGGGCGTACATCTCACCGTCGATGACCTGGGTGGTGTTGCGGTCGATGCCCAGTAGCGAGCCGTTGTGCAGACGGTCGGCCATGCTGTTGCCGTTCATGCTCAGGCACATGGCGTCTTTGGGGTGAATGTTCAGTTCATCCAGGGTATGGCGCGGCAGACGAATCTTGCGGCCAGCGACTTCACTCAGTACGTGCTGGCCGGCTTCGGCCTGTTGGAACACCTGTATTTCCACATCCGCCAGGCTGGCGGGTGCCGGGCCGGGCGTTGGCTCGCCGCCATCACCCTCGTTGGCAGGCTCTGTGGGGTGTTTGGGGCCTTCGCCGGTGCGCAGCCAGCGTGGCGAGACGCTGAGCAGTTCGGCCACTTCGTCCAGGCGTGCCATGGGAATGCCGCGTTTGAACCAGTTGTTCACGTGCTGCGGCGTGACCCGGCGGTTGGCGGCGAAGTCCGTGGCGGAGAGATGGCACTCGCGCAGAAGGGTACGTAGTCGATCACCTGATGTATTCATGGGCATTGAGTGTACGAGCGCAGCGAGCGCGTTTAAATGAACGAAGCGTTCAAATGCGCAGTGCGTCTTGTGGCGGGTGATGAGTGTACCTACGCAGGCTCTGAGCGCTTGTAGGGCATTTCTCAAGCCTGATATGGCTTGCTAAACCCGGCGGCAGAATGGAGTGCGATGGAGGGCGGGGTGTTCAGCGTTTAATCGGGGGGATGTGTAAACGTAATTTTTAAACATGCTCAAGCGCCTGAAACGCTTGGAGGGTTAGTGCCGAAGCGCCCGGGCAGGCGCTTCGCACAGGGTGCAGCGGTATCAGCCTTTGAAGGCGGCAACCGACTTGCTGATCTCGGCGCGGGCCGCGTCAGCGTTGCCCCAGCCTTCGATCTTGACCCACTTGCCTTTTTCGAGGTCTTTGTAGTTCTCGAAGAAGTGCTTGATCTGCTCCAGCAGCAGGGCTGGCAGGTCAGTGTATTCCTTCACGTCAACATACAGCTGGCTCAGCTTGTCGTGAGGCACTGCGATGACTTTGGCATCGCCGCCGCCGTCGTCGGTCATGTGCAGGATGCCAACGGGACGGGCGCGGATTACCGAACCTGGGGCGACCGGGTAAGGGGTCACGACCAGTACGTCCAGCGGGTCGCCGTCGTCAGCCAGGGTGTTAGGGATGAAACCGTAGTTGGCCGGGTAGAACATCGGGGTGGCCATGAAACGGTCAACGAACAGGGTGTCGGAGTCCTTGTCGATTTCGTATTTGATCGGCGCGTGGTTGGCCGGGATCTCGATCGCGACGTAGATGTCGTTTGGCACGTCTTTGCCAGCCGGAATCTTGCTGTAGCTCATTGGACTATGTCCCCGTGGTTTAACAGACAGTTATCGGGCACCTCTAAAAACTACCTGCGTTGCCATCGCTGCGTTGAAAACAGGCTCAAAATGCTCATTTACAACTCGTAAACTCCGCTTTCTCGCCTGTTTTCGCTTTGCGCTGACTGCCTCGCCTACGTTTTCAGAGGTACCTTATTGGCGCTAACCGCCAAAAAGTGGCCCGGATTATAGGCATATTCCCGAGGGCTTGCCACGCACCGGGCATCTATCCATTAGACGTAGAAGCACGCCCGGTTATTAGCCGGCCGGGTTCTCGACGGCCTCGTGAGCATCAACTTGCTGGTAGGCCGGGTCATCACGTTGCAGCTGTTGCAGGCGCGCCAGTGGGTCCTGGCGGTAGAACAGCTTCAGTTGTTCATACACCTCGGGATATGCCTCGTGCAGCAGGTCCGGACCGCTGAAAAAGTATTCGCTGGTGACGGCAAAGAACTCGGCCGGGTTTTCCGCTGCGTAGGGGTCGATGGCGGTTTCGCAGTCTGGATCGGCATCCAGTTGGCGGTTCATGTCGTCAAAGGCACCCTGCATGGCGCTGGCCCAGGCGCTGACGCGCATGTCACTGTGCAGTGGCGGCAGACCGTTGGCGTCGCCGTTGAGCATGTCGAGCTTGTGCGCCAGTTCGTGGATCACCAGGTTATAGGCTTCCCAGCCGCCGCTGGACGCAACGCCGGCCCAGGCGAAAATCACCGGGCCCTGATACCAGGCTTCGCCGCTGTGCTCACCGTCGTACTGGTGTTCCACGCCGCTGCTGTCGCGATAACGCTGCGGGCTGAGGAAGTCGTCGGGATAGATCACCAGTTCATGAAAACCCTGATACCAGTTCAGCTCGCCCAGATTGAGCAACGGCAATTGCGCCTGGGCGGCCAGCAGCAGGCGCTGTTCGTCGTCCAGGGTCACGCCGGGCAGGGTGGTGAGGTGTTTGTCTTGCAGGAACAGTACACAGGCGTCACGCAGCCAGGCGAGTTGCTCGTCGCCCAGCCCGTCAAGGATCGGCAGGCGCTCCAGCACCCGCTGCCAGAGCGCGTCTGGCACCGGGTTGCGCTTGAGGGTGCGTGCCCGGCGCCATTTGCCGAATGACCACATGGGCTCAGCGGGCGTCCGCCGAGCGGCTGAAGCGGGTGCGCAACAGGCCAATGATCATCGGCAGCAGCGACAGCAGGATGATGACCAGCACGCCCAGCGTCAGGTGTTTCTTGATGAACGGCACATTGCCGAAGTAATAGCCCAGAGTGACCAGGCTGCCGACCCAGATAATCGAACCCAGTACGCTGAAACCGAAGAAGCGCAGATAAGGCATGTGCGCCACGCCGGCGACGAACGGAGCAAAAGTGCGAAAGATCGGCAGGAAGCGCGCCATGGTCACGGTCTTGCCGCCATGCCGCTCATAGAACAGGTGGGTTTTGGCCAGATAGTCCTGACGGAAGATCTTCGAATTGGGGTTGGTGAACAGTTTTTCCCCCATGGTTCGGCCTATGACGTAGTTGGTGCTGTCGCCCATGATCGCCGCCAGCATCAGCAGACCGCCCAGTAGCACCGGGTCCATACCGCCGCCAGCGGCCACGGCGCCGGCGATGAACAGCAGCGAATCGCCGGGCAGGAACGGGAAAATCACCAGCCCTGTCTCGCAGAAAATCACCAGGAACAGAATCGCGTAGATCCAGGGACCATAGTTGGCCACCAGTAACTCAAGGTAAGCATCGAGGTGCAGAATAAGGTCTAACGGGTTGAAATCCATTGGAGTACCTGGTCAATCAGCGTGGTTTTACAGCCGATGTCTATAGCGCGGGCGACGACAGACGCGCGGCATTATAGAGCCAGAACTGCTGGATGGGGTGTGAGAGGGTGTGGCGACAGGTTACAGATTGATGCAGGCGCTCCGGCAGCGGGCCGGTCAGGCTGCGATCTGTTCGCAGCCCACCGCTGCTGTCAGCTGTCGCTGATGGGCAGAACGTAGTTCTTGAACTGGGTGTCTTCCTTGAAGCCGATCGACTCATAGACCCGATGGGCAACCTCGTTATCGATACTGGTCGAGACCCGCATACGCACGGCCTGAGTCTCCTTGGCCATCTTCTTGGCGTGTTTCATCAGATGGTCGGCGACCAACTGGCGGCGTGCATCTTCTGCGACATAGATGTCATTGAGGATCCACACGCGCTTGAGCGACAGGGAAGAAAAACTGGGGTAAAGCTGGCAGAAACCAAGAATCTTTCGTTCGTCGTCTTTGGCTACGGCAAGAAAGATGACTGACTCATCACGGCTCAGGCGTTTTTCAAGAAAGTCCCGGGAAGAGTCCGGGAAGGGCAGCTCGCCGTAAAATTCGCGATATTTCACGAACAGCGGCGTCAGCAGGTCCAGATGTTCCAGCGTGGCTTTGATGATCTGCATGGGTGGGCCTCAACTTCATGATGGGCTGTTGCGCAGGTGAGGGTTCGATGCTGCCGTCTCGCTTTAGAAAGTGCAATCTAAAGCGGTGGGAGGGCAGATCCCGTGTAGGAGCAGCTTCAGCTGCGAAGCCTTCTTGACTACGAAGCCTTCGCTGCTAAAGCGGATCGCCGCCCGGCAGCTCCTACGGCGGGTGCCTTAAGGATTCAGTGCTCAGAAGAACCCTAGCGGATTGATGTCATAACTGACCAGCAGGTTTTTGGTCTGCTGATAGTGGTCGAGCATCATCTTGTGGGTTTCCCGGCCTACACCGGACTTTTTATAACCGCCGAACGCGGCGTGCGCCGGGTAAAGGTGGTAGCAGTTGGTCCAGACCCGACCGGCCTTGATACCGCGGCCCATGCGCCAGGCACGGTTGATGTCGCGGGTCCAGACCCCGGCGCCGAGGCCGAATTCGGTGTCGTTGGCAATCGCCAGCGCTTCGGCTTCGTCCTTGAAGGTGGTGATGCTGACCACCGGGCCGAAGATCTCTTCCTGGAACACGCGCATTTTATTGGTGCCTTTGAGCAGGGTCGGCTGAATGTAATAGCCGCTGGCCAGATCGCCTTGCAGGGCTTCGACCTTGCCGCCGGTCAGCAGCTCGGCGCCTTCTTCCTGAGCGATGTCGAGGTAGGAGAGGATCTTGTCGAACTGCTGCTGCGAGGCCTGGGCGCCAACCATGGTCTCGGTGTCCAGCGGGTCGCCGCGCTTGATCTGCTTGATCTTCTTCAACACAGCGTCGATGAACTGCGGGTAGATCGACTCCTGAATCAGGGCGCGGGACGGGCAGGTGCAGACTTCGCCCTGGTTGAAGAACGCCAGCACCAGGCCTTCGGCGGCCTTCTCGATGAATTGCGGTTCGGCATTCATGATGTCTTCGAAGAAGATGTTCGGCGATTTGCCGCCCAGCTCCACGGTCGACGGGATGATGTTCTCGGCGGCCAGTTTCATGATGTGTGAGCCCACCGGGGTCGAACCGGTAAAGGCAATCTTGGCGATGCGCTTGCTGCTGGCCAGCGCTTCACCGGCTTCGCGGCCAAAGCCCTGGACGATGTTGAGTACGCCCGGCGGCAGCAAGTCGCCAATCAGCTCGACCAGCACCGTAATGCCCAGCGGGGTCTGTTCGGCGGGCTTGAGCACCACGGCATTACCGGCGGCCAGCGCCGGCGCGAGTTTCCAGGCAGCCATGAGGATCGGGAAATTCCACGGGATGATCTGTCCGACCACGCCCAGCGGCTCGTGGATGTGATAGGCCACGGTTCCGGCGTCGATCTCGGCAGCGCTGCCTTCCTGAGCGCGCAGCGCGCCGGCGAAGTAGCGGAAATGATCGGCAGCCAGCGGAATGTCGGCGTTGAGGGTTTCGCGGATGGCCTTGCCGTTGTCCCAGGTCTCGGTGAGGGCCAAGGTTTCCAGGTTGGCTTCGATCCGGTCGGCGATCTTCAGCAGCACCAGGGCGCGGGCCTGGGCGCTGGTCTTGCCCCAGGCTTCGCTGGCGGCATGGGCGGCGTCCAGGGCCTTGTCGACATCTTCGGCCGTGGAGCGGGGAAATTCGGCAATTGGCTGGCCATTGACCGGCGAAGTGGTGGTGAAGTACTGACCCTTGACCGGGGCGACGAACTCGCCGCCGATGTAGTTACCATAGCGCTCCTTGTAGCTGACGATGGCGCCTTCGGTACCGGGATGAGCGTAACGCATGGTGTTGCCTCTTGAGTGGAAGTTCTTTTTTGTGACTATCGTCTGAGCTTTTCATTCGTGCAGTCCACAAGCGTAGGCCATAAACCCCTGTTCTGTAGGCTGAACTTCAGACGTAGATCTGGTCGAACAGGCCAATAAACAGCGGGTGCGATTTCACGGCCTCTGGGCTACCCTGCGCGAAGGATTTTCGAGGTGGTCATGCATATTCATATTCTTGGTATCTGCGGTACGTTCATGGGCTCGCTGGCGGTTCTGGCCAAGGAGCTGGGGCATCGGGTGACCGGCTCCGACGCCAACGTCTATCCGCCGATGAGCACCCAGTTGCAGGCACAGGGCATCGAACTGACCCAAGGTTACGACCCGCAGCAGCTCGACCCGGCGCCGGATCTGGTGGTCATCGGCAATGCGCTGTCGCGGGGCAACCCGGCGGTGGAATACGTGCTCAATCGCGGCCTGCCGTACGTCTCAGGCCCGCAATGGCTGGCCGATCACGTGCTGCAGGGCCGCTGGGTACTGGCCGTGGCCGGCACCCATGGCAAGACCACCACCAGCAGCATGCTGGCCTGGGTGCTGGAACACGCTGGCATGGCGCCAGGCTTTTTGATCGGTGGCATCCCGCAGAATTTCACGGTTTCGGCGCGGCTCGGCGATACGCCGTTCTTCGTGGTCGAGGCCGACGAGTACGACAGCGCGTTCTTCGACAAGCGCTCCAAGTTCGTCCATTACCGCCCGCGCACCGCGATTCTCAATAACCTTGAGTTCGATCATGCGGACATCTTCCCGGACCTGGCCGCCATCGAGCGACAGTTCCACCATCTGGTCCGGATTATCCCCAGTGAAGGGCTGGTCATTCACCCGACCACCGAGACGGCTTTGCAGCGCGTGGTGCAGATGGGCTGCTGGACCCCGGTGCAGACCACTGGCGAGGGCGGTCAATGGCAGGCGCGTTTGCTCAGCGAAGACGGTTCGCGCTTTGAGGTGGTGTTCGAAGGCCAGGTACAAGGCGTGGTCGACTGGCCGCTGACCGGTCAGCACAACGTCGCCAACGCCCTTGCCACTCTGGCTGCCGCCCGCCACGTCGGGGTGGTGCCTGCTCTGGGTGTACAGGCGCTGAGCGCCTTCAAGAGTGTCAAACGGCGCATGGAAGTGGTGGCCGAGGTTCAGGGCATTACGATCTACGATGACTTCGCCCACCACCCGACTGCGATTGCCACCACCCTGGACGGTTTGCGCAAAAAGGTCGGTGATGCGCCGATCATCGCGGTCATTGAGCCACGCTCCAACTCCATGAAGCTCGGCGCGCACCGCGATGGTCTGCCAGACAGCGTGCAGCAGGCCGACCAGGTGGTCTGGTATGCGCCGCCGAATCTGGGCTGGGATCTGGGCACTACGGCGGCTGAATGCACGGTGCCGGCGGTGGTCTGCGATTCGCTCGAAGCGATCATTGCGCGGGTTAAAAGCCAGGCCCAGTCCGGAACCCATGTGGTGATCATGAGCAACGGCGGGTTCGGCGGCCTGCACGGCAAACTGGCCGAAGCGCTGCAACAGGAGCCGCTGCAATGAGCGGCCCGGAGCGCATCACCGTTGCGGTGACCGGCGCCTCCGGGGCGCAGTACGCGCTACGCCTGCTTGATTGCCTGGTGCGTGAAGACCGCGAGGTGCACTTTCTGATCTCCAAGGCCGCGCAACTGGTGATGGCCACCGAGACCGACGTGCGCCTGCCGCCAAAGCCGGCGATGATGCAAGCCTTCCTCACCGAGTACACCGGTGCCGAAGCCGGGCAGGTTCGGGTGTATGGCCGCGATGACTGGATGTCGCCGGTGGCCTCGGGGTCTGGCTCGCCCAGCGCGATGGTGGTGGTGCCGTGTTCAACCGGCACCCTGTCGGCGATTGCCACTGGCGCCTGCAATAACCTGATCGAGCGCGCCGCTGACGTAACCCTCAAAGAGCGCCGCCAGCTGATCCTGGTGCCTCGTGAAGCGCCGTATTCCAGCATTCATCTGGAAAACATGCTCAAGCTGTCGAACATGGGCGCGGTGATTCTGCCGGCTTCGCCGGGCTTCTATCACCAGCCGCAGACCATTGATGATCTGGTGGATTTTGTGGTGGCGCGGATTCTCAACCTGCTCAATATCCCGCAAGACATGTTGCCACGCTGGGGCGAGCATCATATGGGCAGTGATGAGTAAGCTGGCCTTGGTGGTGTTGCTGCTCGGTCTGAGCGGCTGCGCCACGGTCAATACCTTGAATGCCGCTCAGCCAGGCGCGCCGCTGGTGTATGCCGGCACCCGCCTGGACCTGTACGCGCTGCAGGGCGGCTGCTGTGCCCAAGAGCGTTTCGGCACTGAAGCACCGCGCTATCCGGCCCTGGACCTGCCGGCCAGCGCGCTGTTCGACACCCTGTTGCTGCCGCTGTCATTGCTGACCGCGTTGGGGGTAGGGTCCGAGGCCAGCGGCGGCTGGTAGCCGGCAGGGGGGAGGCGCACCGCAGCACTTGTCACATCTTGTCCAACCTTCCTGAGTGCAGATGCATACGATTCTCTTTTACCTCCCCTGAATCGTAGGAACGCCCATGCCTTCTCCATTCCGTCTGCGGCCTTCGGCTGTAATGATGCAATTCGCCCTGGCCACGCTGGTCAGCGGCCAAGTCTTCGCCCAAGAGCAGATTCAGGAAGCAGTCGAGACGGCCAGCGTGATTTCGCTGGAAGATGTAGTGGTCACGGCGGCGGGTTATGAGCAGACCGTGGAGCAGGCTCCGGCGTCGATCACCGTGATTACCGGCGACGAGCTGCGCAAGAAGTCCTTCCATGACCTGACCGACGCGCTGCGTGATGTGGAAGGCGTGACGGTCAACGGCAGCGCCAACGAGACCGATATTTCGATCCGTGGCATGCCTGCCGACTACACCCTGATTCTGGTCGATGGCAAGCGCCAGAGCGCCCGCGAGTCGCGGGTCAACGGCAACCGTGGGTATGAGCAGAGCTTCATCCCGCCGGCCGAGGCCATCGAGCGGATCGAAGTGGTGCGTGGCCCGATGTCGTCGCTGTATGGCTCGGACGCCATCGGCGGGGTGATCAACATCATTACCCGCAAGGTCACCCCTGAATGGACCGGCTCGCTCACCTACGATTACTCGGCACGCCAGCACAGCGACCAGGGCAATGCCCGGCAGACTCAGTTCTTCCTCAGCGGCCCGATCATGGACAAGTTGCTGGGCTTGCAGGTCTGGGGGCGTTATCTGGACCGTCAGGCTGACGATGACGTCGAAATCACCAACGGTTTCAGCAAGGCCGACCACAAGGACCTGACCGCGCGCCTGGCGATCACTCCGAATGCCGACCACGATATCCTGCTTGAGGCCGGTGCCACTCGTTTGAAGAACGGTGACGGCCTGAGTGCCAACTGGTCGACCCGCGAGCAGGAAAACAACCGTGATCACTGGTCGATCTCGCATCAGGGCCGTTGGGGCTGGGCGACTTCGGACGTGTCGCTGGCCTATGAGAAATCCAGCCGCGAAGGGCTGGCCAGCGCCAGCCAGAGCGACGTGCTGGGCCGCAAGCCGACCGTGGAAAACACCGTATTCGACGCCAAGCTGGTGATCCCTACCGAGCACAACATCACCACGGTCGGCACCCAGTGGAACGACAGCACCGTCACCGACTGGAACCAGGGCCTGAACGACCGCCGCAACTACGAGTATTCGGTGGTGCAAAAAGCGCTGTTCGCTGAAAACGAATGGTCGGTCACCGATGCCTTCACCCTGACCACCGGCCTGCGCATGGACCACCACGAGCAGTATGGCGTGCACTTCAGCCCGCGGGTCTACGGGGTGTGGAATGCCACCGATGAATGGACCTTCAAAGGCGGTGTGTCGCGGGGCTTCAAGGCGCCTGAGCTGCGTGCGGTGATTCAGGACTACGCTGTATTGCGCCGTAACACCTGGGCGATGCTCGGCAACCCGGACCTGAAACCCGAAACCAGCACCAACTATGAGCTGTCGGCGCTGTGGTCGAACCGCGACAACCTGTCGGCCGGCGCCACGGTGTTCTACAACGACTTCCAAGACAAGCTCTCGACGGTCACCACCACCGAGCGCTGGAACGGCTACCTGATCATGGAGCGCGTCAACGTCGACAAGGCGGTGATTCAGGGGCTGGAACTGAACGGCCGCTGGGATGTGACTGACAGCGTGGCGCTCAAGGCCAACTTCACCTACACCGACTCCGAGCAGAAGAGCGGTGCCAACGCCGGGGCACCACTGGCGCTGACCCCGGAGCGCAAGGCCAACGTGCGCGCCGACTGGCAGCTCAACGACCGGCTGAGCGTGTATGCGGCTGTGAACTACTACGGCAAGGAATACGGCACCACCCTGACCGAAGAAGCGGCGCCGGCCTACACCACCGGCGATATCGGCGGCTCGTTCGAGTTCAGCAAGAACCTGAGCTTCAACGCGGCCTTGCAGAACGTCGCTGACAAACGCCTGGATGACGAAACCTACGGCACCGTCAACTATGGCCGGACCTTGTGGGCGAGCACTACTGTGCGGTTCTGATTGATGGATCGCCCGGCAAACCCCGGGCTTCTGTCTGTAGGAGCAGCTTTAGCTGCGAAGGCATTCTTCGCCCTTCGCTGCTGAAGCAGCTCCTACGGAATGCAGGCCTCTGGCAGCCGCACCACCGCGCACAACCCGGCGGGCGGGCGATTCTCCAGGATCAACTCGCCGCCATGGGCCTGGATGCAGGCGCGGGCAATCGCCAGCCCCAGGCCCAACCCGCCGCCCTGGCTATGGTCTGAGTTTCTCTGACCAAGCTGCACGAACGGCTCGAACACCTGGCTCAGCCAGGCCTGTTCGATGCCCGGCCCGTGATCCAGCACTTGCACGATGATCTCGCCGCCGGCTGTCCAGGCACTGAGATGCGCATCGCCGGCATGGCGCAAGGCATTGTCGATCAGGTTGGTCAGCGCGCGTTTGAGCGCCAGCGGCCGACAATGGCAGACAATCTCCGCGCCGCGCTGCCAGCCGATGGCCTGCCCCATGCTGGCGTAGCGGCGGGCCAGATCGTCAAGCAGATCGCTCAATGACATCCGCACCGTGTCTTCCTGCACCGCATCGCCGCGCACGAAGTTCAGGGTTTCGCGGACCATGGCCTGCAACTCATCGAGACTTTCCAGCATGTCGTCGCGGGCAGGGTCGTCGTCGAGCAGTTCAATTTGCAGGCGCAATTCGGTGATCGGCGTATTGAGGTCATGACTGATCGCCGCCAGCATTCGGGTGCGGCCTTCTACATGTCGGGCGATACGTTCTTGCATGACATTAAAGGCGTGGGTCAGGTCACGGGCTTCCTGCGGACCCTGCAAGGGCAGTGGCGCGATCCATTCGCCGCGGCTGACCCGTTCGGTGGCCTGGGCCAGGTTATTGACCGGTTGCACCACCCGGCGCATGAAGAAGAACACGATCAGTAGCACCGGCAGGGTGGTGACCGGCAGGCTGTAGCTAAGAATGCGGGTCCATTCGTAACTGCCCGTGGGGTGCTGTATGGCATTGAGGTAGCCGCCGTTGGGCAGGTCGATGCTGGTACGCAGCCGTAAAGGCGCCCAGCCGGCGCCGCTGAACACCCATTCGCGGGCATTGGCGCCGCTGGTGCGTTCCAGTTGCATGCCGATCCGCACGCTGTCGGGCAGCGGCATGCGCTGGCGCAGGTCGGCGATCAGCCGCTGTTCTTCGGGGCGCATGTCGTGGGTATCGGCCACCGCTTTACTGGCGACCCAGAAATGCGCTTCATGGGTTTGCATGGCCGCCAGCAAGTGCGAGGCGTCTTCGGGCGTCAGGCCCTCGGCCGCATGATAGGCGGTGATCAGCCGTTCCAGCGCCAGGGTGCGCGACAGCGGGTGCAGCAACGCGCCGGTGCGTTGCAGGTAGAGCATGGCAATTGCATTGCAGGCCAGCAGCGCCAGCAGCAGCTGCAGGCCCAGTTGATGGGCCATCCGCCGTGGCCACAAACGCCGCAGCCATTTCATGTGCAGTGCGTCGTGACGCTGGCGGCCAGCAGGTAACCGTCGCCCCAGATGGTGCGCAGCAATTCAGGAACGGCAGGGTTATCGTTTAGTTTGCGGCGCAGGCGGCTGATCTGTCGGTCAATGGCGCGATCAAACACTTCGTGGTTCGGGCGGGTGGTCAGGTCGATCAGCCGCTGGCGGCTCAGCACCTGATTGGGGTGGGCGAGAAACACGCCGAGCAGACGGCTCTCTACTGTACTCAGGCGTACCGCCGTGCCATCGGCGCGCAACAGCGTGCCAGTGCTGGCGGTAAAGCTCATGCCGGCAAACTCGTGCCGCTGGGTGTCATGACCGGCAGGTGCAGCACTGGGTATGGCCGCAGTGCTGCCGCGACGGCGCAACAGGCTGTTGATTCGTGCGACCAGCTCGCGCGGCTCGAACGGCTTGGTCACATAATCATCGGCACCGATGTCCAGGCCGCGAATCCGGTCGGCGCTGGTGTCGCGGGCGGTCAACAGAATCACCGGGATGTTATCGCGCCGATGCAGCCGCTGGCACAGCTCGAAACCATCGCCATCGGGCAGCATCACGTCCAGCACGACGACATCGAACGACTGCTGCTGGAGCAACTGCCACATGCCCGCAGCGTCCTCGGCAGTACGTACCTCAAACTGATGACGACGCAGATACACCGCCAGAGGGTCGCGGATCTTGCGATGGTCATCGACGACCAGAATGCGGGGCGCGGGCCGGGTGAGGGGGACAGCAGTGTTCATCGAGAGACCTGGGGCAGCTACGGAAAGTAGATTTGGTGATGATTCTCATTAGCGAGACGCATTCTACCCAATCGCCCGACCTTTGCCGCCCCTGTGGCAATTTTTCGCACCCTGCTGCCAGCGTCAACAGCCTGTCAGAACCGGTAGCGGGTCGACAGCATCACATTGCGCGGTTCACCGTAGTAACCGCTATAGAACGTGGTGTCCAGGGCGCTGAGGTACTTCTTGTCGAACAGGTTGTTGATGTTCAGGGTTGCCGAGAGCTGGTCGGTGATCTGGTAGCGCCCCATCAGGTTGAACACCGCATAGGCGTCCTGGGTGGCCTTGACCGTCCTGCCCAGATCCGATGGCGTGGCGGTGAAGTGAATGCCGCTCTGCCAGTTGACCCCGCCGCCCAGTGTCAGGCGATTCAGTTCGCCCGGCAGGCGATAAGTGCTGAACAGCCTGAACATGTTGGCCGGAGCCACCGTGTTGATCCGCTCGCCGTCGGCGTTCTTGGTAATGCTGTGGTTGTAACTGGCGTTGAGGTTCCAGTCAGGGGTCAGGTCGCCGCTGGCTTCCATTTCGAAGCCACGGGTCCTGGCACCTTTTACGGCCCGATACGCTGCGCTGGTGGTACCGGGGATCACCTGACCGGGGTCGACTTCGGCCAGGTTGTCCTGGCGGATTTCGAAGGCGGCAATGCTGGTATTCAGCCGTCCGTCGAGCAGTTCGCTCTTGAAACCGATCTCGTAGTTGTCGCCCTCGCGTGGCTTGAGCGTGGCGCCGCTGCTGTCGCGTACGCTCTGCGGTTTGAAGATGTTGGTGTAGCTGGCGTACACCGAGTGCTCGTCGTTCAGGTCATAGACCACCCCGGCATAGGGCGTGACCACGCCGGACTCCTTGTAGGTGGTGGTGCTGTTGCGCGCCGGGGTCAGCATGTAGCTCAGGTCATAGGTGTAGTCGTAGTCACTGGCGCGGGCACCGAGGATGACCGATAGCTGTTCGGTCGGGTGCAAGCGGGCTGCCAGGTAGGTGCCACGCTGATAGATGGTGGTGTCACCGTCGTACAACTGACCCAGGTGGGTGACCGGCCGTGAGGTGTAGTTGTTCCAGGTGTAGACATTGACCGCCGTGCCTTCGATGGCAGTGCCGCGCAGCGGGTCGTGGCGGTTGTCGAATTTCGAGTAGTTGTAGCCGACGATCAGGTCGTGACTGCGGCCCAACAGCTCGAAGGGGCCCTGGGCCTGGATGTCGACACTGGTCTGCTTCTGCCAGGTGCTCCCTGCGCCGCCATACAGGCGCACGCCAGCCCCGCTGACAGGGTCGGGGAAGCCCCAGCTGGCGGTGGCCAGGCTGTACTCGCGGTCGATGTACATCTGGTTGAGACTGGCCTTTAGCGTCCAGTCACCGGCCAGTTTGTGTTCCAGGGTCAGAAAACTGTTGAGGATGTTCTGCCGGTTGCTGCTCCAGCGGCTGGCGCTGTTGGTGTCGCGGGAAAAGTCAGCCTGCGTGCCGTTGCTGTAGAACAGCGGAAAGGCCACCGATGACGAGCCCTCGGGTTTGTTTTTCTGGTAATCCATGCCGGCGGTGAGCAGGGTGCTGTCGCTCAGGTCCGCTTCAAACACCCCGTAGAACACCTGCTTTTCCTGATGGTAGTGGTCCATGTAGCTGTCGTTCTGCTGGTAGGCGACCACGCTGCGGCCACGCAGATTGCCGGTGGGGGTCAGCGGCCCGGACACATCGACTTCGCTGCGGTATTTGTTCCACGAGCCCACCCCGGCGGACAGATGCCCCTGGAACTGTGCGGTGGGGCGCTTGCGTACCAGGTTGATGGTCGCCGAGGGATCACCGGCCCCGGTCAGCAGCCCCGTGGCGCCGCGCAGCACTTCGACGCGGTCGTAGATGGCCATGTCGGCCAGACTTTGGGCCGACACCTGGCTGACGATATCCAGCGTGGTCGGCAGGCCGTCGAACTGAAAGTTATCCACCGAATAACCGCGTGAATAGATATTGAACCGCTCGCTGCCCAGGCTCTGCACCGACAGCCCCGGGCTTTGCTCCAGCACCTTGGTGATGTCGTTGAGGCCTTGGTCATCCATGCGTTGGCGGGTCATCACGCTGACCGATTGTGGTGTTTCACGCAGCGACAGGTTCATGCGCGTAGCGCTGCGGCTGTTGCCGACGGTGTAGGTACCGCTGCTGTCGGTGTCCTGTGCCAGGGTGTGGCTGGAGATGGTGGTGGCGTCAAGGTTCAGCGCTGCGTTGTTCTCTACGGCCGGTAGCAACTGGAAACGCCCGGTTTCGCGGCGCACCACCTGCAGGCCGGTGCCGGTCAGCATTTGCTGCAAGGCTTGCTCGGCGCTGAGCAGGCCTTTGACCGCGTGGCTCTGACGGCCACGGGTCAGGCTGGCATCGGCTGCCAGGTACAGGCCGGTCTGTGCGGCCAGCACATTGAGCTGGGTGGCCAGCGGTCCTGCCGGAATGTCGAAGCCCTGCACCGGACTCTGCTCGCTGGCCAGTGCCGCTGGCAGTGGTGCCAGCAGGCAGCTGGCGCCCAGGCTCATGGCCAATAGCAGCGGGGTCGGGAGGAAGGAATGGCGAGGCATGGCGGCTCCTTGGCACAGCGCAGAATGTCGGATGGCAGAAGGTTGTTATCACCTTGTTATCTGGTAATCCGAACCTGCGATGAAAACCGGAACTGCGACGGGACAATTTTTTCAGGCAGCGGCTTGCACTCAGCGCGGCTCTACCGTCACCCACCAGTCGAAACGCTTGACCACTTGCACCGGCAGCGCTTCCTGCAACTGCGCCAGCGCCTGGTCGGTGTTGCGCAGCGAGAAACTGCCCATCACCCGCAATTGGCTGACCTCGGGGGCAACGCCCAGATGCCCGTGACGCCAGGGCGCCAGTTCGGCGATGAACTGCTGCAGCGTCATGTCCTCGGCCAGCAGCAGCCCCTTGCTCCAGGCTTCGCGCTGCGCCAGTGCGCTGCCTGGTGTACCCAAGGTGTCGGCGTCGAAGCTCAGGCTCTGCCCGGCCGCCGCCACGGCGTGCTGCCCATGGTTGGCGCAGCGCACCTGCACCGCGCCGGCAAAGACATTGAGCAGGGTCTGCCCGCCCTGTTGGCGCACACTGAAGCGCGTGCCCAGCGGTATCAGCACGCCGGCGCGGGTCTGCACCTGGAACGGCCGCGGATCGCTGCCGGTGTCGATCAGCACCTCACCGGCATACAGGCGCAAGCGGCGCTGCCGGCCATCGAATTCGACATCCAGCGCGGTCCCGGCGTTGAGCCATATCTGGCTGCCATCGGCCAATCGCTCGTGGCGCAACTCGTTGCTGCTGCGATAGCGTGCGCCGACCAGCGGCAGACGCTGGTGCCAATCCTGCTGCCAGCCAAGCCCGCCGAGCAGCACGATACCGCCCACTACGCTGAGCTGGCCGAGCACCTGGCGTCGCCCGTGCTTGCTGCGGCGCTGGTCGAGCAGTGTCTGATGAGCGGCCGGCCCTTGGGCCCCCAGGCTGGCGAACGACTGGCTGACTCTTTCGATGTAGTGCCAGGCCTGACGATGCTGCTCACTGGCGTGCAGCCAGTCGCGCCACGCGGCCTGCAATTGCGCATCGTCACTGGCGCCTTGCAGGCGCGCGAACCAGTCGGCAGCCTGTTGCAGAGTGGCGTGCTCCAGCCTGGCGTCGCTCACCTCAGTGCTCCGTCGAGTTCGGCCTGCAACAGCGCGCACTGGAACATCGCCTGGGCCATGTACTTGGTGACCATGCGCTCGCTGACCCCCAGCCGCTCGCCGATTTCCCGATAGCCCAGGCCTTCGAGCAACGACAGGCCGAACGCCTCGGCGACCTTGTCTGGCAGGCGTTGCAGCATCGTCTGTAGTTGCAGCAGTGTCTCTATGACGATGGCCTGGTGTTCTTCAGACGGCGCGCGCAGGTCCGGGCGCTGTTGCAACGCTTCGAGCCATGCCTGCTCCAGCTGTCGGCGGCGCCAGAAGTCGATGCACAAATGCCGTGACACCCGGCTCAGGTAAGCGCGGGCGTGCTGGTCGCTGTCGAAACTGCGTGGCTGCGCCAGCAGGCGCACGAACACGTCGTGGGTCAGTTCGGCGGCGTCGCTGGCATTGCCCAGGCGGCGGGTGATCCACTGCTTGATCCAGTCATGGTTTTGCAGATACAGGTTGGCCACTTGTGCGCTGTGGGCGTTATCGGAAGGTGAGGTCATGGCAGGGGAGAGGACGCCGGAAAAATACGCAAATGATAATTGTTTTCTAAATTAGCGTACGTGGCAGCAGTCAGGCAACCGGCCATCCCGATCAGCCGTTGTCGTCAATCGCAGGGGCGTGCAAAGGACACTGCTGCCCGGCCCGTTCGACAAGCGCCGCCCGCAGCATCTGCATCTGCGCAATGCGCTCATCCAGCACGGCGATCTTTTCCTGGAACAACTGCGCCAGCTGCTCACCGGAGTCCTGTGGTGCGCACCACAGCAGCGGCCGGTGCCGCAGCCCGACGCCAGCTTCATGCTGTTCGTCATTTGTTGGGCAGCGCAGTGGTGGTCTGGTCGCTATGGCGCTGGCACCATCCCACCCGGCAGGTGGGTTGGTACGATGCGCTGGCCAGGGGATTGTTCGCCGTCTGGCAGGTGTATGCCGTGACACAGGGCGCCAGTTTTCTGCTGTTGGCATTTACCGTGATGGAAGTGGTGTTTGGCGTGGCGCAGGTATTGCCAGTGAAGCTGCCCAGGCCTCAACCCCGCACAAACCCCTCGATCGCCGCCGCCAGCGCGTCATAAAACCGCTCCACCTCGGCCACGCCCATGGCGCGCAGGCTGCCGTGCACCATGCCCTTGCCCACATGCACCGTTGCCGACGTACCGTCCTGGCGCAGGCGCTCGGCGTAGTGCAGGCCTTCGCTGTAGAGAATGTCGTGTTCGGCCACGCCGATGAATGCCGGTGCCAGGCCCTCGAAACTTTTCGCGTGCAGGGCCATGGCCCACGGATGTTCGCGCAGCGCGGGGTCAGGCAGGTAACGTGACAGGCAACCGGCCAGCGACTCGACCGACAGCGACGGTGCATCGAAGTACAGGCTGGCCGAGGGCTGATGGCTGTGGGTAGTCAGTACCGGGTACAGCAGCGCCTGCCCCAGCGGCTGGGCTTGGCCCTGATCGCGCAATCTCACGCATAGCCCGGCGGCCAGGGCGCCGCCGGCGCTGTCGCCGGCCACCACTATGCGTTGTGGGTTCAGGGCATCGCTCAGCCGGCCGGCGCGAATGGCGTGCAGAATACTCAGGCTGTCATCCAGCGAGGCCGGGAAGGGATGCTCCGGCGCCAGCCGATAGGCCACCGCGACAATCGCAATCTTCAACCGCCGGGCGATGGCGTGGGCGAACCAGTCGTGGGTGTCCAGATGGCCATGATCCCAACCACCGCCGTGCAGGTACAGCAGCACCGGCCAGCCACCGCTCGGGGCTTGTGCGAGCGGCAGGTACAGGCGCACCGGCAGTGCGTCTACCTGCAAGTCCGTGACCTGCCAGCCGTCCGGGCGTGGCGGGGTGAAATGGCGGCAGACGCGCAGGAATGCCTCGCGGCCGCCTTCGAGGCTGCCGTCGCTGGCGCCGATCCGGCGGCTGGTGGCGAGAAAGTCGAGGATCTCGGGGCACAGCGGTATGCGGTCGTGAAAGCTCATGGTTCGGGTCCTTGAAGAAAGTGAATCAGCGCGTGCCCCAATGGCAGGCGTGGGCAGTAACGCCCTTGAGTTCGGGATCCAGGCGCAGCAAATGCCCGGAGGCCGGGGCATTGCTCAGGGTTTCCATGGGCAGGTCATGGCGCGAGCTGGTGATGTACAGGGTGTCTTTGTCAGGCCCGGCAAAGGCCAGGTCGATCGGGCCAGGCACCGGCAGGCCGATCATGCGGTCCAGCGCGCCGTCGGGGCCAAAGCGCACCAGGCTCCAGCCGTCGCGCAAGGTGGTCCATACGCCGCCTTCGGCGTCCAGTGCTATACCGCTGGGGCTGCCAGAGCCTTTGGGCAGGCTTGCCAGCCGGCGCACGTTGGCGGCGTCGCGGCGCATCACGAACAATGTGCCGGTTTCTGGCCCCACGGCATACACCGAGGCGCCTTCGGCGTCCCAGCAGAAGCTGCCGATGGGCTCCTGAAACTGCCAGGCCGCCCGCAGTTCGCCTTGCGGGTTGAGTTCACCCAGGCTGCAGCCGCTGGCGGTTTTTATGCTGGCCCACAGGCTGCCGTCGGGGTGGCTGGCCAGGGCCAGTAACTGCTTGCCGGGCCAGTTGGCCAGCGGCTGCTCCTTGCCCTGCTCATCGAGCAGCGACCAGCCGTGGGCGTGGCTCACCAGCAAGCCGTTGCGGTGCAGTTCCAGGCCGTGAATCGGTGCGTCGAAGCGGGCGAAAACCCGGTCGCCCTGGTGGTCACGAATGCGGATCGCCGGGGCCAGGGTATCGGCCCAGAACAGCGCCTGGCGCGCTTCGCTCCAGCGCGCGAAGGCGCCATGGAACGACCACGGGCCGTCGACCAGTTCCAGTTCGTTGTCGTTGATTTTTATCGTCGTCTCCGACAACTGCGCGCCCACCCGCCGCGCCGCCTCGGCCAACTCCGGGCCGAGCAGCTCCAGGCGCTCCAGGGTCAGGCGGTAAGACGGGCCGGCCACGCTCAGTGCGCCATGGACCTTGCCCGAGCTGTCCCGAATCGCCGCTGCCACACAGCGCACGCCCATCCGGATTTCTTCGTTGTCGATGGCGTAACCGCGCACCTGGGTGATACGCAATTCGGCGTTCAGGCGGCGACGGTCGACCAGGGTCAGTGGCGTCAGTGGGGTGAGGGTCAGGCCCTTGAGAATTTCTTCCCGCGATTGCTCGTCCATGGCGGCGAGAATCGCCTTGCCCTGGCCGGTGCAGTACACCGGCTTGCTCTGCCCGAGGCTGGCCGATGAGCGTTGGGTGTGGGCACCGTCGCAGCGTTCCAGCGACATCACCTGGTTGCCATCGAGCACCGCCAGGTATGACGTCTCGCCGGTGAGGTCACGCAGGGCGCGCAGCTCGAAACTGGCGGCGGCGACCAGGTCGGGCATCAGGTAGGCATTGCGCACCAGTTCCATATAGCGGAACCCGAGGCGGTAGACCTTGCGTACCGGGTCGCGGCGGATCATGCCGCGTTCGATCAGCGTGGCGATGATTCGGTACAGCGTGGTACGCGGTAGACCAAGGCTCTGCGCCAGTTCGCCCTGGGACAGGCCGCTGGGGCTGGAACCCACGGCTTCCAGTACATCCATGGCTTTTTCCAGGGCGCCGGTGCCTTCAGATGCTGTGCTCATCAGAAATTCCCACTGATTGGAACGGACAAGTTGTCGCAGCATAAACGGCGTTTTCAGCAAGTCAATCTGTCTCTAGCATCGCACTCACCTTGGCCCCGAAGCCTTTCTATGATTCCCGCATATTGGGAATTTTTACCGGGAAGGTCATGACGGGGTCTTCGAACCGTGCAGGAGAACAACAATGACCGAGATCCACCATTACGCCGACAGCCATGAAGATTCCGCCAAGCGCAAAGTGGTGGTCAGCGACGCCGTGCTGGCCAAGCTGGCGACCTGCAGCAGTGGTTCGTTGACCACTCAGTTGTTCAAGCTGGGTTTTCGTCAGCCGGCGCTGGTGGGGCTGCGTGCGCTGAGCAAGGACATCAAGCCGTTTGCTGGTCGTGCCTACACCATGCGCTTCATTCCTGCCCGTGAAGACATCGACACCTACGGCACCATGACCACCAAACCCAACGGCGACAACCTGCAATGGCAGGGGGTAGAGCAGGTGCAGCCGGGCGATGTGCTGGTGATCGACAGCCAGAACGACCCGCGTGCCGCCTCGGCCGGCAACATTCTGGTCACCCGCCTGATCGCTCGCGGTGCCAAGGCGATCATCACCGACGGCGCCCTGCGCGACGGCAGCGAGGTCGCGGCACTGCCGCTGCCGGCCTATGCCCGTGAAGTGACCGCCACCACCCGTATCTCCTACCACCACGTGGCCGACCTGCAGGTGCCGATCGGTTGCGCCGGCGTGGCGGTTTATCCCGGTGATGTGATCGTGGGTGATGCCGATGGCCTGACGGTGATTCCGGCGCATCTGGCTGAAGAAGTTGCCGAGTACTGCTCGGTGCAGGACGACCTGGAGAACTACCTGGCCATGCGCATCGCCGCCGGCGAAGCGCTGTGGGGGGTGTACCCGCCCAGCCCGGAAACCGTGGCCCAGTACCACGCCTGGATCGCCGCTGGCCGCCAGCCGATCCCGAGCGTCATTGGCAACAAGGAGAACCCGTAATGACCGAGCACAAGCACGCCCAGACCATTCGCCGCTATTTCGACGCCTGCAATGAAGGCGACTTCGCCAAGCTGGTGTCCTGCTTCACCCCTGACGCGGTGCACTACTTTCCGGCCGGCCTGCCGGAGGTGCCATGGCGCAGCGCTGAAACCATCGCCGCCAAGTGGGTGTGGTGCGTCGAGAACCTCGGTTCGCAGTGGACCATCGAGAAGATTCTGGTCAGCCATGACAGCGACGAAGCGGTGATCGAGTGGACCCACTGGAAAGGCAAGCTGGGCACCGCGCTGCGCGGCGACGAGTGGTACATCTTCGACAAGGACAGCGGCCTGATCAAAGAAATTCGCGCCTATTACGCCTCGCCGGCGGACAAGGACTTGAAGATCAACGAGCTGGTGGACTTCGATTACAGCGGCCGTGGCTACCACCTCGGCCCGGCGACAGGAGACAAATGATGGCTGCCAACAACTCGCCAGAGCTGCAACAGATTGACCAGGTGGTGGCTGCCAGTGCCGCCACTGCCGAGCTGTGGGCCACTTCGACCCCGGCCTTGCGCGCCGCACTGCTCGACGGCCTGGCCCAGGCTCTGGAAGCCCATCAGGCTGAATTGGTGGCCCTCGCCGATGCAGAAACCCATCTGGGCGCTGGTCGCCTTAATGGTGAAGTGGCACGTACAGCGTTCCAGTTGCGCGGTTTCGCCACTGAAGTGCGCAACGGCGTGCCTTACGCCGTTGTCGACGATGAGGCCATTGCCGGTGCGCCGCCTGCCGGTCGCCCACGCCTGACCCGGGTCAGTGAACCGCTGGGGCCGGTGGCGATGTTTTCGGCCAGCAACTTCCCGTTTGCCTTCTCGGTACTCGGGGGCGATACCGCCTCGGCGCTGGCCGCCGGTTGCCCGGTAGTGGTCAAGGCCCACTCGGGCCACCCGCAACTGTCGCGGGCCGTGTTCGACATCGCCCAGGGTGTGCTCAAGGCGCAGAGTCTGCCAGCCGGCCTGATCGGCCTGGTCGATGGCGCCAGTCGCGCCGCTGGCACTTACCTGGTGCAGCATCCACAGATTGCTGCCGTGGCCTTCACCGGCTCGTTCGGTGGCGGGACCGCGCTGTGGCGTGCAGCCAACGAACGGCCGGTGCCGGTGCCGTTCTTCGGCGAGCTGGGTTCGATCAATCCGCTGATCGCCTTGCCGCACGTGCTTGAGCGCGACGGCGAGAGCCTGGCCAAGACCCTGGCCGGTTCGATCACCATGGGCTGCGGTCAGTTCTGCACCAGCCCTGGCGTGATTGTGCTGCTGCCAGGGGCTGCCAGCGACCGTTTTGTCGACCACCTGGCCACCGCACTGCAACCCCTGAGCACCCACGCCATGCTGACCGACGGCATGCGCAAGGGCTTCGAGCATGGCGTGGCGCAGCTTGAACAGGCGGCTGAAACCCGTGCGCTGTTCCAGCCTGCCGCCGACACCCAAGGCCCGGCTCCACGGCTGTTCGAAGTCAGCGGCCAGGCGTTTATCGACAACGTGCATTTGCGTGAAGAAGTGTTTGGCCCTGCGGCTGTGGTGGTTCGCGCCGCTTCGGTAGAGCAGATCAATCAGGTACTGGAAGCCATCGGTGGCACCCTGACCGCTACCCTGTGGGGCTTCGAGCAGGCTGATGAACAGGCCCGCACTATCTACCGCACGGCACGCAAGATCGCCGGCCGGGTGCTGTTCGGCGGCGTGCCGACCGGCGTGGCGGTCACCGCCGCGCAGCAGCATGGCGGGCCATGGCCAGCCTCAACCCAACCACAGACCACGTCCGTGGGCTATGCCGCACTCCAGCGCTTCCTGCGCCCGGTAGCGCTGCAGGATGCTCCGGCCTGGGTCGTGGGCAACTGAGGGCGCGCTGATGATGAAGCATCTGGTGATGTTCCGCCGCCTGCCGGGGCTGGACAGGAATCCTGAACGGGAAGCCGCGCTGGTTCAAGGCATGCGTGATCTCGAAAAGCAAATCGACTTCATCCGCGCCTGGCGCGTATCGGCCAACGAGCTGGATCGCCCGATCTGCTGGGACTACCTGCTCGAATCGAGTTTCGACGACGCCGCAGCGGTACAGCGTTATCTGCCTCACCCGGCGCATGTCGCGCTGGTCACGGAGTTGAAAACGTACTTCGAGTGGGCGGCCGTCGATTACACCGAGTAAAGTCGTTAAACGCGTGCAGTGGCCTGTCACTGCACGCGCTTTGCGACGGACACTACAACAACAATAACTGGCGCGTTACGCGTGCGCCGGACGGAGATCCGTTATGCATAAGAAAAAGAATTACCGCTGGACGATCCTGACCATGTTGTTCATCGCCATGGTGATCAACTATGTGGATCGCGCGGCACTGTCCATCGCCATGCCCTTCATCACTCAGGAATACCACCTGACCCCGGCTGAAAAAGGCATGATCTTCAGTAGCTTCTTCTTCGGCTACGCGCTGTTCTGCTTCGTCGGCGGCTACCTGGCCGACCGCTACGGCCCCAAGCGTGTGCTGACGTACGCCATGAGCTTCTGGTCGGTGTTGTGCGGCACCACGGCGCTGGCCTTCAACTTCTGGTCGCTGCTGATCGTCCGTGCCCTGTTCGGCGTGGGTGAAGGCCCGGTGTCGACCACCGCCAACAAGGCCGTCAACAGCTGGTTTCCGATCAAGGAGCGGGCCCGTGCCATCGGTATCAACCAGGCGGGCGGCCCGTTGGGCGGCGCCCTGGCCGGTCCCATCGTCGGTTTCCTGGCCCTGTGGCTGGGCTGGCGCGCAGCGTTTGTGATCATCGCTGCCGTTGGTGTGGTCTGGGCCATCTGCTGGTATCGCATGGCGACTTCGACCCCGGTCGAGCACCCGAAGGTGTCGCCCGAAGAGCTGGCCGAGATCAACTTCGAGCGTGAAGTGCCGGTCACCACCACCGAGAATGCGCCGCGTACCCCCGTGATGGAAATCATCTTCCAGCGTTCGGTGCTGGTCACCGGGATCTCGCTGTTTTGCTACAACTACATTCTGTACTTTTTCATGACCTGGTTTCCCAGCTACCTGATTGACGCCAAGGGCATCGACCTGAAATCCATGAGCATCGTCACCGCATTGCCCTGGCTGGTGGGCACCCTGGGCTTCCTGGCCGGTGGCGTGCTGATCGACACCATCTACAAACGCACCAAAAAACGCCTGTTCTCGCGCAAAGTGGTGCTGGTCACCTGCCTGCTGATCGCGGCCTGCTGCATCGGCCTGACCGGTCAGGTGGATGGCGTGACCCAGTGCGTGATCGTAATGACCGTCGCCGTGGGCTTTTTGATGCTCACCGCGCCAGCCTATTGGTCGCTGATCCAGGACGCCGTGCCTGATCATCAGGTCGGCACCGCGGGCGGCTTCATGCACGGCCTGGCCAACCTGTCCGGCATCGTCGCCCCGACCGCCACCGGCTTCATCATCCAATCGTCCGGCACCTACTCCAGCGGCTTCGCTCTGGCCGGTGCGCTGGGCATCGTCGGCGCGCTGATCGTGGCGCTGTTTGTCGGTGAAGCGAAGAACAAAACAGCGGCCCTGTCGCCAGCCTGACACCGTCTAACGAAATATAAGGAGGCTGCCATGCAGACCCTGCTCATCACTGGCGCCGCCGGCATCGTCGGCACCGCTCTTCGTCCACTGTTGCGCAAGGACTACGCGCTGCGCCTGTTCGATCGTTTGCCGATCACCGATCTGGCCGACAACGAAACCGGCTTCGTCGGCGACCTGACCCGCACCCAGGACCTGGTGGAAGCGGTCAAAGGGGTCGATGCAGTGCTGCACCTGGCCTGCGCGCATGGCACTGACATTCGCTACGACAGCACCGTCAAACCCAACTACGACGCCACCCTGCAGTTGCTTGAAGCTGCCGCCGCTGCGCAGGTCAAGCGGTTCATCTTCGCCAGCAGCCATCACGTGCTGGGCCAGTACCCGTCCGATGCCCATGAGGTCTACGACGATCTGCCCATCGCGCCGGACAGCTACTACGCGATCAGCAAGGTGTTTGGTGAAGCCGCCTGCGCCACGTATGCACAGCGCACCGGCATGGGCGCCCTGGTGATCCGCATCGGCAACGCCGACCCGCGTGTCAGCGATGCCCGCCGTTTGCGGCTGTGGACCAGCGCCCGGGACCTGGAGCAACTGGTGCGCATCGGTCTGGAACATCCGGCCATCAACTACGACGTGGTCTACGGCGTGTCGGAGTGCCCACAGGCGTTCTTCAGCAATCATCACGCGCGTTCGCTGGGCTACCGGCCACAGGACAACGCCCAGGACTTCCTGGCAGCGAACTTTCTCGCCTTCGACGCCATGGACGCCGGAACCTCGGGCCGTCAGTTCCTGGGTGGTGCCTACGCGGTCAGTCCGCTGGTCAGTGTGTTGTCCGGTTCTGGAGAGGCCCAATGATCATTCGCAAGATCGAAACCTTCATCGTCGAAATTCCCTTCGTTGATGGAGGTAAAGGCAAGGGCATCACCCCGACCACCTGGCACACCCTGGAAAACGTGCTGGTGCGTATCGAAGACGATCAGGGCCATGTGGGCTGGGGCGAGGCGTTTGGTTACTTCACCGCTGATGCCACCAAGGCGACCATCGACCGGCTGATCGCGCCGGTGCTGGTCGGCCAAACCATCACTGACATCCCGGCCTGGAACCTCAAGACCCAGCAGCAATTGCACCTGTTCGGCCGCTACGGCGTAACCACCTTCGCGATCTCCGGCGTGGACATCGCGCTGTGGGACCTCGCCGCGCAGCGCCAAGACGTGCCGCTGCACCAGCTGTTCAGCGAGCAGCCGCGCAAGCAGATCCAGGCCTACGCCAGTCTGGTGCGCTATGCCGACAACGCAGTGGCTCCCGCGATCTGCGAAAAGGCCCTGGACATGGGCTTCACGGACATCAAGCTGCATGAGGTCACGCTGCCGCAAATCGCCGCCTGCCGCAGCGCAATCGGCGATCAGGTGCCGCTGGCCACCGACGTCAATTGCAGTTGGTCGGTGGATGACACCCGCGCCTGGCTGCCGGCCCTGCGCGACCTGAACCTGGCCTGGCTGGAAGAGCCGATCTTTCCGCCGGAAGACTTCGCCACCCTTAACAGCTTCCGTGGCCAGGGTGTCGCACTGTCGGCCGGGGAAAACTGGTGCACCGCCGTGCAGTTCGAAAACGCCCTCAAGGCCGGCGCCGTGGATTCGATCCAGCCCAGCGTGACCAAGGTCGGCGGCATCAGCGAATGCCTGCGCATCGCCCGCCTGGCCGAGCAGTACGACACCCCGGTGTTGCCGCATTGCCCGTACTTCGGCCCGGGTTTTCTGGCCAGCCTGCACCTGGCCTCCGCGCAGCCGAGTGTGGCGCAGATCGAGTACCTGTTTGTCGAGCCGCAAGGTTGGCTGTACGACATCGAAGGCATTCGCAACGGGCGTCTGTTCGACATTCCGCAGGCCGCGGGGCTGGGCCAGCAGATCGACATGGACGTTTTCCAGCGGTTCCGGCGCGCCTGATTAAAGAGGGGAAAGGTCATGGCCCAAGCTGAAGTGATCCTGCACAACGAGTACCTGACCCTGCACCTGCTGCCCGAATCCGGTGGCCGGGTAGGGCGCCTGCTGGTGCGCAAGCATGGCCTGGACGTGTTCAAGCCGATTGACGCCAGCCTGCCGTTTGACCCGCTGAACTGGCCGCGTGGCGGCATTTACCCGCTGATTCCGTATTCCAACCGGATCGCTGATGCCACGCTGAACTTTGCAGGTGAGCGTCATACGCTGCCGGTCCACCCCGACGCCATGCCGCACACCTTGCATGGCGTCAGCCATACCCTGGCCTGGACCGTCGAGTCGGCGTCCGACACCACCGCAGTGCTGAGTCTGCAATACAGTGGCGCGCACTGGCCTTGGCCAATTCGCGCCGAACAACACTTCGAACTGCGCGGCGCAGAGCTGGCGATCAAGCTGGTACTGATCAACAACGGCGCAACGCCGATGCCGGGCGGCATGGGGCTGCACCCCTACCTCAATGCTTATCCACAGATGCAGGTGGCCTTTAACAGCCAGCGCCAGTGGGCGATCACGCCGGACTACCTCGCCAGTGGGGCATTTACCCAAGGGCAAGAACGTCGCTCGATCACCCCGCAGGATTGGGCCACGCAAACCTGGGCCGATTATCTGTCGCAATGGGGGGGTGAGGCGTCGGTGAGTTATCCACAAGGCCAGCTGAGCATCAAGGCTGGCAGTGAGCTCGATCACTTGGTGGTGTTCGGCCCGGCGGGTGTCGATTACCTGTGTCTGGAACCGGTTTCGCACTTGGCCAATGGCTTTAATCTGGCTGCAAGGCTGGGGCATGAAAGCACCGGCACCCAGGTGATTACACCGGGTGAGAACTTCAGCAGTCAGGTCTGTTTTCAATGGACGGATCGTTGAGCAGAGGCTTGGCAGCAAGCTGCCTCCCAGCGGATTCGTGGGAGGCAGCTCTGCCCGCGAACGCAGTGCAAAGCACTGCCAATAATCCCTGATCCACCCCAGGTAACAACCCTCATCACAACGCCCAACAGTCAGGGGCGGCGGTTTCGCTCGCCTTGAACAACGCTGTCCACCACAACTAAAGAAGAATAAAAAACATGAACAACACGCATAAAAAACTGCACCTTGCGCCACTCACTCTGGCCATCGCCAGCCTGCCCCTGAGCGCCCACGCCGACTTCATCAGCGACAGCAAAGCCTCGATCACCGCACGCAACTTCTACTACAACCACGACTTGCGCGACTCCACCAAACCGGCGCAATCGAAAATTGAAGAGTGGGCCCAAGGCTTTATTTTCAAGGCGCAATCGGGCTACACCGAAGGCTTTATCGGCTTTGGCGTCGACGTATACGCAGGTCTTGGCCTGAAACTCGACTCCTCGCCGTCGCGCAGCGGCTCGGCGTTACTGCCCGGCGCCTACAAGCATGCCGGCCAGGCGCGTAACGCCGACCCGCGCTCGGTGGACGAATACTCCGAAGCCACTGCAGCGGTGAAGATGAAGATCTCCAAAAGCGAACTGAAAGTCGGTGGCCTGTTTCCCAAACTGCCGATTCTTCAGGCCGGCGATGCGCGGCTGCTGCCGCAGTTCTTCGAAGGCGCGATGCTCAGCGTGCGCGAGTTCGACAACCTCGACTTTGACCTGGGCAGCGTCAACCGGGTGAACTACCGCGAGTTCGCTGGCGCGCGCAAGATTCAGGTCGGCAACTACTGGACCGTCGAGAGCGAGCGCTTCACCTACGGCGGCGCGACCTGGCGCATCACCCCGGACGCCTCGGTCGGCGTCTGGCAAGGCGAGCTCAAGGATGTGTATCAGCAGAGCCTGATCACTAGCACCCTCAACAAGCAACTCGGTGACTGGAAACTCGGTGCCCAGCTCAACTACATGTACACCCGTGAAGCGGGCGAAGAAATGGCCGGCAAGCTCGACAGCCGCATGCCCTCGGCCATGCTTTCGGCAGGCCTCGGCCCGCAGACGTTCCGCCTCGGCTACCAGTACAACGCCGGTGGCAGCGCCTTGCCATTCATGCACGACACCGACCTGCCAGCGGCGGCCAACGCCGTCCAGGTGCTGCGTTTTGACCGCGCTGACGAACGCTCCTGGCAGGCCCGCTACGACTTCGACTTTGCCGGCGTAGGCGTGCCTGGCCTGGTGGCCATGGCCCGTTATGTTCATGGCGACAACTTCAAATACCAGGGCCGCGACGCCGAGGAATGGGAGCGTAATATCGACCTGACTTACACCGTGCAGAGCGGCACGTTCAAAAATGTCAGTTTCAGGCTGCGCAATGTGGAACTGGTGGGTGACGTGACCGGACGGCGCGATGAGAACCGCTTTATTGTTTCGTATACATTGCCGTTGTTGTAATTCTGTCAGGTTGTGAGCAAACCCCGTAGGCGCTTTAGCGGCGAAAGCATCGCCGCTAAAGCGGCTGTCACGGTGGAATAATGGCGTCGTGTTAACCTGCGCACTTTCCCATCCTGCGCAGTCCCGAGCCATGCCCCTCGCCGATAACCTCATCGCCTTCACCCTCGCTGCCACCCTGTTGACCATCACCCCCGGCCTGGACACCGCGCTGATCCTGCGCACCGCCGCCGTTGAGGGCAAACAGCAAGCTTTGCGCGCTGCGCTCGGCATCAATGTGGGCTGCTTGCTGTGGGGCGCGGCCGTGGCCTTCGGTCTCGGCGCGCTGATCGCGGTGTCGGAGCTGGCCTACAACATCCTCAAATACTGCGGCGCGGCCTATCTGTGTTGGCTGGGCGCGAACATGCTGCTGCGCCCGCGCACGCACATTGCGCCGGCCGCCAGCGAGGGCGGCAAGCAGACCAACTGGTTCCTCAAGGGCCTGCTGGGCAACCTGCTCAACCCCAAAATCGGCGTGTTCTACGTGTCGTTTCTGCCGCAGTTCATCCCCCAGGGCGAGCCGCTGGTGGCCTGGACCTTCGGCCTGGTGGGCATTCATGTGGTGCTGGGGCTGGTCTGGTCGCTGAGCCTGATCGGCGCGACCCAGCCGCTGGCCGGGGTGCTGCGCAAGCCGGCGGTGATCAAGTGGATGGACCGCACCACCGGGGTGATCTTCATGCTGTTTGCGGCGCGGTTGGCGTTCAGCAAACGCTGATGCAGCTTAGTGAAAGTCGTAGTACAGAAACCACTCACCGGTGGTCTTGTGCTTCCAGAACATCAGGCTGCCGTTGTCGATCACGTTGAGCTGGATTTTGTCGTCGGTTGAGATCTGGAACACGAACTCGTAGTCGTCGCCCGGATCGATACCCGACTGGCAGAACGAGGGGTAACCGCCGATCTTGTGGTCGTAGGTGTGGTCAATCAGGTCGTAGTAGCTCTCGATCACCCCGTCGTCTTCCAGCTTGAGCACTTCAAGCTCCAGCGCTCTGGGTACGCCGCCACCATCCCAGAGCGGGTAGTCAGCCTCCACCAGAGTGGCCTTGAGCGCAAATGGCTTGAGAAAGGTGTCGACACTCAGGTCTTTGCGCACCAGTTGATCGTCTGCGGTGTATTCGCGGATCAGCCAGTTCTCGCCCATGGGCTCTTCGCCGTCGGGGAAAGGCTCGCTGATGAACACCGTCATGACGTTCACGCCGTCCAGCAGCGGGCTGACGTAGGGCAGGGCCGGCAGGTAGAACTGCGCATAGGGAATCAGCGGCTGGCCGGCGGCATTGGTGGGGATCTGTTCATCGGGCCGGTAAAGAAAGACCTTGCCCAGCCAGCTTTCTTGCAGCGAATCGGTCGGGCGAAAGCCGCCGGCTTCGAATCGGGTCGCCGGTTTTGCCAACTGGCGTTTGATGTCCTGGATGTCCATGCTGATTCCTTGTGTGTCTGTGCCCCGATAGGAACCGTGTGAGCGGCGAAGGTTCGCCCTGCCGTTCGCCGCTGAAGCGGTTGCTACGTGGCGACCCGGCTCAAGGCGTCGTCGGCGACGCGGCAGGCCAGGTCGATCAGGTGATGGGTGGAAAAGGCCAGGTCGCGTTGGGTGCCACTCAGATTGTCAGCGGTCTCGTAAGCGGTGGCGGCGGCGCAGCGCAGCACGTTGAGTACGTAGACCATCGAGTCTTCCAGGCTGGGTGGGTCGGGGACTGCTTTATTCATCTCATGATCCTCGTTGGGGCCACCGCTGAATCGCTGCTAAACGATCAAGGGTGGCGGCTTCGACGCGGGTTAGCAGACCGGGAGATCATGAGAAAGACCGGCGCACCCGAAGGTGCCCCACGCGAAGCCGCCATAAATGGCAGCTTGCATGTCTCAATGATCTCGTCAGGCTGCTAAACCCGATCGCTGTTTTTTCAGCGACGAACGCAGCCTAGTGGCCGAAATTGACACATGCAAGCGGTCGGGATTTTCTCGGAAACTTCGTACGAAAGAAAGGGAAACGCCTGCCAGAACGGGCTGCGGCGCGTGCTTTTGTGTGAGCTGAAGTAACGCATTTGCCTGGCGCCTCGTTCAGCGGGGCGCTGCCAGGACCTCGACCAGCTCACGCACATACCCCGGCAACGCGGCGAAATCCACCGCGCACAGTCGCAACTGGCGGTCTGCCCAGTCATCCGCCAGGCGCACGGCCCTGAAGCCGTGTGGCCCCTGCCAACGGTCCACTGCCGCCTGGGGCACGATGCCCAGGCCAGCGCCGTGGGCGACCATGCGCAAGACCCCGTCGACGCCTTCGGCACGCACCCGGATGCGCAGGCGTTTGCCGGCGTGCAGCGCTTGCTCTTCCAGGTAGATGCCCAGCGCGCTGGTGGCGGCGAGGGCGACGAACTCATGGTCGAGGGTCTGGCTGAAACGAAGGCTGTCGTGCTGCTCCAGTGGATGGCCGGCCGGGATGAGCAACGCCAGCGGGTCGGCGCGAAAGTGCAGGGTCTGCAGGTCGCTGGCGTCGACTGCATCGGTGACGATGCCGATATCGGCACTGCCGTGGCGCAGGGCGTGGAGGATGCGCAGGCTGGGGTGTTCCTGTAGATCAATATCAATATGCGGGTGGCTGACCAGAAAGTCCGCCAGTACTTCGGGCAGGTGCTCGCTCAGGGTCGAGGTGTTGCACAGCAGGCGGATCTGGCCCTTGAAGCCTTGGGCGTAATCGGCCAGCTCATCTTGCAGCCGCTCGACCTGTTGCAGGATCAGCCGCGCATGCCGCCCCAGGGCCTTGCCGGCCGGGGTCGGGGTAACGCCACGCCGGTTGCGCTCCAGCAAGGCGCTGTTCAGCGATCCTTCCATGGCCCGCACCCTGGCACTGGCCGAGGCCAGCGACAAATGGCTGCGGCTGGCCGCGGCGGTGATGTTGCCGGTTTCCAGGATGTTGAGGAAAAGCCGCAGGTCGGTGAGATCGAAGCGCATGGGGAATTCCGGGTCATTGGAGATGTGGGAGACATGCACGGGCCTGGATCACTACCTTGGGCTGTCTGGCAGCGCTGGGGGTTGCGTTGCAGGGCTCAGCCTCAGGCTTGGCCTGAGGCTGGCTGAGTATATGCCAGATGTTCAACCTGTTTGGCCTGAGCCATGCTGTGCCCATGAACGCATTGATCGAGTTTTATCAGAACCTGGGATGGGCCTTGACGGCGCTGGTGGTCGGCACTTTTTTGCTGGCCGGTGCGGTCAAGGGGGTGATTGGTCTGGGCCTGCCCACGGTGGCGATGGGGCTGCTGGGCCTGGCGATGTTGCCCGCGCAGGCGGCGGCATTGCTGATCATTCCGTCCACGGTGACCAACGTCTGGCAACTGGCCAATGGCGGGCATCTGCGCGGGCTGCTCCAGCGTTTATGGCCGATGCTATTGATGATTGCCGTAGGTACCGGGCTGGGGTCATGGTGGCTGGGCATCAATGCCGGGCCGTGGATGACGCATGCCTTGGGTGCTGCGTTGTGTGTCTATGCGCTGAGCGGGCTGTTGTTACCGGCCTTCAAGGTGCCGGCCAGCGCCGAGCGCTGGCTGGGACCGTTGTGCGGTGGGCTGACCGGTATCGTGACCTCGGCCACCGGGGTGTTTGTGATTCCGGCCGTGCCGTACCTGCAAGCCTTGGGGCTGCAGCGCGATCAACTGGTGCAAGCGTTGGGCCTGTCGTTCACCGTCTCGACCCTGGCGCTGGCGGCGGGGCTGGCCGGCAGCGGGGCGCTGGGTGGCGCCGAACTGGGCGCCTCCTGGCTGGCGCTGCTGCCGGCCTTGCTGGGCATGTGGCTTGGCCAGTGGCTGCGCCAGCGCATCAGCACCGTGGTATTCAAGCGCGTGTTCTTTATCGGGATGGCTGCACTGGGTCTGCATCTGTTGGTGCAGGGCTGAGCACGTCGGCGAAGCGGAAGTCGAAGTCACGGGTCAGGTAGTCCATGCGCTGCTCGGCGAAGCGGGTCATGTGCGGTTGTGCGGCGTGCACATCCAGGTGGGCTTGGCTTGCCCAGGTTTCAAAGAACATGAACAGGCTCGGGTCCTGCCGGTCGCGCAGCATGTGGTACTCGATACAGCCTGGCTCAAGGCGGCTGGCAGCGACGTAACTGCTGAATAGCGCGGCGAACTCGGCGGACTTTTCCGGGCGGGTATGGGCGTAGACGATGAAGCTGACGGGCTCGCTCATGAGCATCTCCTCGATAGACAGTGAGCCGATTTTAATTCAGTAATCACTGTGCAATTCGTGACTTTAAAGCAAAGGTCATTTGCCCCGGCGGGTCTTGGTCGCGCTGCTGCACCTGTCTATTCTGCGGCCCATTCACTGATTATGTGCCGACAGGCAAAGGTTCTGACCATGAAAAAGATTCTGTTCTTGAATGGCGGCAAACAGTTCGCCCACTCCGATGGCCGCTATAACGCAACCCTGCACCAGGCCGCGCTGGCCCATATGGACCGCGCCGGTTTTGATGTGCAGGAAACCTTTATCGACGGCGGCTACGAGCTGGCCGAGGAAGTGCAGAAATTTCTCTGGGCTGACGTGATTGTCTGGCAGATGCCCGGCTGGTGGATGGGGGCGCCGTGGACGGTGAAAAAATACGTCGACGAAGTGTTCACCGAAGGTCATGGCAGCCTGTACGCCAATGACGGTCGGACCCGATCGGATGCGTCGCAGAAATACGGCAGCGGTGGTCTGCTGCATGGCAAGCAGTACATGCTGTCGCTGACCTGGAACGCCCCGCAGCAAGCCTTCGACGACCCGACCGATTTCTTCGAAGCCAAGGGCGTGGACGCGGTGTACTTGCCGTTCCACAAGGCCAACCAGTTCTTGGGCATGCAGCCGCTGCCGACCTTCCTGGCGGTGGATGTGATGAAGCGGCCGGATATTGAGGGCGATGTGCAGCGTTATGAAGCTCATCTGAGCGAGGTGTTTGGCGTTTGAGCGCATTCATCAGCCTGCCAGTCAGCGCTACCATCCTCTCTCTTGAGCAGGGGAGGCAGCATGAAAGCCAGGTCTGATGAGTTGCAGGTGTTCGTTGCCGTGATCGACAGCGGTTCGATTTCCGCTGCCGCCGAACAGCTTGGGCTGACGCCGTCGGGGGTTAGCCGTACGCTCAGCCGGCTGGAAAGCAAGCTGGACACCACGCTGCTCAATCGCACCACGCGGCGCATGGACCTGACCGAGGAGGGGCGATTCTTTCTCGCTCAGGCGCGGGACATTCTTGAGCGAATGCTCAGTCTCGAAGAACACCTGACCCAGTCGCGGCAAAAGCCGGCCGGGCGTCTGCGGGTCAATGCCGCCTCGCCGTTCATGCTGCATTGCGTGGTGCCGCATGTGGGCGAGTTTCGCCGCCTGTACCCGGATATCCAGCTGGAGCTGACCAGCAACGACTGGTTCATCGACCTGCTGGAGCAAAGCACCGACATTGCCATTCGCTTGAGTGAGTTGAGCGACTCGACCTTGCACGCCCGCTCACTGGGTTGCTGCACTTTGAACATCGTTGCCAGCCCGGCTTACCTCGAGCGCCATGGCAGGCCGACCACTGTTGATGACCTCAGGCAGCACCGCCTGCTGGGCTTTACCCAGGTCGACAGTCTCAATAACTGGCCGTTACGCCATGCCGGTGGCGACCGCCTGCCGATTCAGCCGACCATTGCGGCGTCCAGTGGCGACACCTTGCGCCACCTGGCGCTGGCCGGCGAAGGGATTGCCTGCCTGTCGCACTTCATGACCCATCAAGACCTGCGCGAAGGCCGGCTGGTTGCGATCATGGCCGATATCAACAACGGTTATCGCCAGCCGATCAATGCGGTGTACTACCGCAACTCCAAACTGGCGCTGCGGATTCAGTGCTTTCTGGATTTCATGCAGGAGAAGCTGGCGGTGTATGCGTGTCGTTGAATAGAAAATTCTTACACAACGTATCTGCTTTTGAATCGGCCTGAGGGCGGTGCTCATGCGGATCATTCTGGATACCATCAAGTCAATGATCACTTGGGTAAATCAAAGCCCGGATGATCTGCCAATCAGCGTTTGCATCGTTGATGCACCAGGCAGGATGTGTATGAAAACACGGTATAACAGATTTAATTTGAAGCGACGGATTGCCTCGTTTGATGTGTTTTCCCCAAGCCACCTGCAAGCGTGGGCCAGGCTTATTTCGTATGGCGGTAATCCGGAGCACAAGAAAAATCCAGGCGATTTTGGTCTGACGCCTCCGGCTGATCCTCGACAAGGCAAGTCGCTGTGTGATGTCGCGAAAATTTTCTCCCGCGACGTCGCCCTGGCATTACTGAAAAAAGGCGTGGAAAAGGGCCTCGTCAGCGATAGAGTGGAAAACGGCTGGCCAAAGAATATCTGGTCGGTCGCAGAAGGTGGCATTGCGCTTGAGGCGCAGCTTGAGAATCCGCAAACAGGCCGCTACCACGGATATCCCATGCCTGATAGCGATCCCTTGGCTGCTGAGGTTCTAGACCGCTGGAGGTGCCATGAATGATTTGAGTTTTTCCATCGAGTGGTCTTCTCCCGGCTCGGGTGATCCAGTACTTCGTGCGACCACCGGGCAATTTAAACTCCAGATGGCCGATACATGCCTGACCCGCAATGAGGGCATATGGTCACGCACGATAAGTGACTCGGTGCTCGTGTCTGCGTATCCCTTGGCGCTTTGGCTGGCCTCGTCATGGTGGCGGCTCAGTCACGAGACCTTGCCTGAAGCCGGAGTCAGTCCCTCGCTGGATTGGCGCATGAGTCATGAGCTCGGAGCCGCCAATCATGGCTATGTCTGGCCTCGGGTGATCGTGGCGTCTGATGGAGAGGGAGTGAAGATCTGGGCTGAGCAAAATGCCCGGCAAGATCAGTCGGTACGTTATTTGTACGGTCTGGACGCTCCAGGTGTCGTGACATTGAGCGCTTTCCAGAACTGCGCCGCAGGGTTTATCGAGAGTGTCATAGGACGCCTTGATGCGATGGGCCTTCCAGATAGCGATCTTGCTCAACTCTGGAGTTACGTCTGCCAGGATCGGGACGACTCTGCGGCCTTGCAACGCAGAGTGCTGGAAGCGCAAATGGGTTATGACCCTGAGCAATGTCCTGCGCCGACGCTCGATGAAGTTTTGTGGCTGCAGCAGGCGACGGGGCCAGACGCCATGAGGGAGTTGGCGCCTCTTATCGGACTGCATGGAGCACAGAGAGCGAAAGGGGTTCGTTTGATTCAGGAACTGAACTCGGAACCTGGAATTTCAGGAAGGCCAGAGCTGCCAGCTTTCACAACACCGGTATCAGCATTGCCCTGGAAAAAGGCTGAGACGGCTGCGAAGCAATTGCGTGCTGCACTTGATAACGCGAACCGGCCGATTGATGACCTTGAGTTGTATCAACTGCTGGGGGTATCCGAGAAACAGGTCGACAGGTTTACTGTGGCTGATCGGCAGAGTGTCTCAGTCCTGAAAACATCCGTGCCTGGATCAATAAGCCTGATACCGCGCAAAAAACATCCGGTTGCCAGGCGCTTTGAATATGCCCGCTTCATCGCCAGCCTGTACGAGGCTGCGCAAAGCCGTAGCTATTGGAAGGTGTCTACTGATCTGGCTACCGCACAGCAGCAGTTCCAGCGGGCCTTTGCCGCGGAGTTTCTGTGTCCCGTCGACGCTCTGGTTGATTATTTGGTCGGGAATTTTTCAGAGTCTTCTCGTGAACAAGCTGCTCTTCATTTTGATGTCAGCGAGAAAACTGTAGAGGCCCTGCTTCTAAATCACGGTTACCTGGAAAACACGGTGATTGAACCGAAAGTCCCCTATCAGGTGCGTTCGGTTCATTCCAGGGATGTCTGAGCAGGCGTTCATTGCGAACGCCTGCTTTTTTAACGGCTCCGTAAATGCCTCGTTCATCCTCGGCATTCGCGGCGGGCTTTCTGGGCGACAGTGATATCAATGATGCTCGCGCGTCGCGCGGAATTTCACGTCCGGCCAGCGTTCTTCCATCAGGCTCAGGTTGACCCGGGTCGGGGCCAGGTAGGTCAGGTGACCGCCGCCGTCCACTGCCAGGTTCTCAAAGGCCTTGGTTTCAAACTCTTCGAGCTTTTTCTTGTCATCGCACTCGATCCAGCGCGCCGACCAGACGGTGATCGGTTCGTAGGCGCATTCGACCTTGTATTCCTCTTTCAGGCGGCTGGCGACCACGTCGAACTGCAGCACACCGACGGCGCCGAGAATGATGTCGTTGCTGCGCTGCGGGAAGAACACTTGCGTGGCGCCTTCTTCGGCCAGCTGTTGCAGGCCCTGGCGCAGTTGCTTGGATTTGAGCGGGTCTTTCAGGCGTACGCGGCGGAACAGTTCCGGGGCGAAGTGCGGGATGCCGGTGAAACCCAGGCTCTCACCTTCGGTGAAGGTGTCACCAATCTGGATGGTGCCGTGGTTGTGCAGGCCGATGATGTCGCCGGCATAGGCTTCTTCGAGCATTTCACGCTCGGACGAGAAGAAGGTCAGGGCGTCGCCGATGCGCACGTCCTTGTTCAGGCGCACGTGGCGCATCTTCATGCCTTTCTCGTAACGGCCCGAGCAGATGCGCATGAAGGCCACGCGGTCTCGGTGCTTGGGGTCCATGTTTGCCTGGATCTTGAACACGAAACCGCTGAATTTCTCTTCGACCGGCTCGACGGTCCGCTCGTGGGCGGCGCGCGCCAGCGGGCGCGGCGCCCAATCGACGACGGCGTCCAGCACGTGGTCAACGCCGAAGTTGCCCAGCGCGGTGCCGAAGAATACCGGCGTCATCTGGCCATCGATGAACGCCTGCGGGTCGAACTCGTGGCAGGCGCCCTGCACCAGCTCAAGCTGTTCGACGAAATTGTCGTATTCGTCACCCAGGTGGGCGCGGGCTTCGTCCGAGTCCAGTTTCTGGATGATCTTGGTCTCGGTGCGCTCGTGGCCGTGGCCTGGGGTGTAGACGATGATGTAGTCGCCTGCCAGGTGGTACACGCCCTTGAAGTCGCGGTAGCAACCGATCGGCCAGGTGATCGGCGCAGCCTTGATTTTCAGTACGGCTTCGATTTCGTCGAGCAGCTCGATCGGGTCGCGGATGTCACGGTCGAGCTTGTTGATAAAGCTGACGATCGGCGTGTCGCGCAGGCGGCAAACGTCCATCAGGGCGATGGTTCGTGGCTCTACACCTTTACCGCCGTCGAGCACCATCAGCGCCGAGTCGACCGCCGTCAGGGTGCGGTAGGTGTCTTCCGAGAAGTCTTCGTGGCCGGGGGTGTCGAGCAGATTGACCATGTGCTCGCGATACGGGAACTGCATGACCGAGGTGGTGATGGAAATGCCGCGCTGCTTTTCCATTTCCATCCAGTCGGAGGTGGCATGGCGGTCGGACTTGCGCGATTTGACCGTACCGGCCACCGAAATCGCCTTGCCCATCAGCAGCAGCTTTTCGGTAATGGTGGTTTTACCGGCGTCGGGGTGGGAGATGATGGCGAAAGTGCGACGTTTCGCGACTTCGGCGGCCTGTTGGGTCATGGGAAATCGCCTGAAAAGGGAGTCAAAAAAGGGCGCAGATTATAGCGCAAGTGAAGGCCAATGCCGAACCGCTCAGTCGATTAAGGGTGGCCAAATGCTGCATTGCGTGGGAACCTTTCAGATCCCGGAGACGTCCATTCCCTTGTAACAGGCCATTTCGGCACTGCTTCAAGGGCTTGATTTATCTGCGTTTCAGCTTGACGAAGCTGTGCTCATGGCTTGTGTTTTCGCCAGGGTTCATCCCCGTTTACGGCGACCCACCTGCTGCTCTTCGCAAACCCGTTTCGCGCGACCCATCGGGCCGCCACAGGCGAGGTTTGCCGACTGAAAAAAGGAGTCCGCCCGTGGCTAATCGCTATGGCAAGGGGCTATTGGGAGGTGCGATTACCATCGTGCTCCTGGCCCTGCTGGTCCAGTGGATCGGCACTGATACGTTCGTGAAGTACAAGGATGACCTGTTGTTCTACCTGCAGGCCCATCTGGTTCTGGTTCTGGTTTCAATGTTGGCGGCCCTGGTGGTCGGTATCCCCGCCGGCATTGTCCTGAGCCGACCGTCGATGGTCGGCAGCGCAGAACGCTTCATGCAAGTCTTCAATATCGGTAACACCGTTCCTCCTCTCGCGGTTCTGGCCATCGCTCTCGGTATTCTCGGGATCGGCAGTGGTCCGGCCATCTTCGCGCTGTTCCTCGCCTCGTTGTTGCCCATCGTGCGCAACACCTACGAAGGCCTGAAAAATGTACCTGCCTCGCTCAAGGAAGCCGCCACCGGCATCGGCATGACCCCGCGTCAGGTGCTGCTCAAGGTCGAATTGCCCAATGCCGTGCCGATCATCATCGGTGGTGTGCGGGTCTCGCTGGCGCTCAATGTCGGTACTGCACCGCTGTCGTTCCTGATTGGTGCCAACAGCCTGGGCAGCCTGATCTTCCCCGGTATTGGTCTGAACAATCAGCCGCAACTGCTGCTGGGCGCTGCCTGCACGGCGTTACTGGCACTGTTGCTTGATGCCCTGGTCACGCTGGGTAGTCGCATCTGGCTGGAGCGCGGTCTGCACCGCTGAGATAAGGAACTGACATGAAAAAGCTATGTTTGGCGCTGAGCCTGACCCTGGGATTGGGATCGCTGTTCTCGGCGTTCGCCCAGGCCGCCGAAAAACCGCTGCTGCGCATCGGCGCACGGGTATTTACCGAGCAGACCATGCTCGCGGAGATCACCGCGCAATACCTGCGCAGCAAAAACTACGACGTGCAGATCACCGGCGGGCTGGGCAGTAACCTGGCGCGCAGTGCCCATGAGAGCGGCCAGCTGGATCTGCTCTGGGAGTACACCGGGGTTTCGCTGGTCGCCTACAACCATGTCGAGGAACGTCTCGACAGCGAGCAGAGCTACGCACGGGTCAAAGAACTCGATGCCAAAAAAGGCCTGGTCTGGCTGGCGCCGTCGCGCTTCAGCAACACCTACGCCTTGGGGCTGCCGGACAAGATCGCCAAAGAGTATCCCCAGCTCAACACCGTCAGCGACCTGACCCGAGTGCTCAAGGACGAGGCTGACCAGGGCCACATCGTTGCCCTGGATACCGAGTTTGCCAACCGCTCCGATGGTCTGGGCGGGCTGGTCAAGCATTACGACATGAATCTGGGCCGGGAAAACATCCGCCAGATGGACGCAGGGCTGGTTTATACCGCGATGCGCAACGGCCAGGTTTTTGCCGGTCTGGTGTACACCACTGACGGGCGCCTGGACGCCTTCAAGCTCAAGGTGCTGGACGACGACAAGCATTACTTCCCGGACTACACCGCCGCCCCGGTCGTGCGCAAGGCGTTCCTCGACCAGCACCCGGAACTGGCCGGGCTGCTCAAACCGCTGGCCGAACTGCTCGACAACGCCACCATGCGTGCACTGAACGCCAAGGTCGATGTCGACCATCAGAGCCCGTCCACCGTGGCCGCAGAGTTCCTGCGCCAGCATCCACTCAACTAAAAGAGACAGACGTATGGATTTGTTGAACGCCTTCTCCCATATGGACTGGAATCAGGTCCTGCACCTGACCGGGCAGCACATCACCCTGGTCGGCGTCGCGGTGACCCTGGCGATTCTGGTCGGCGTGCCGCTGGGTATCCTGATGACCCGCTTCCCGACCCTGGCAGGTCCTCTGCAAGCCAGTGCCACGGTGTTGCTGACCGTGCCGTCCATTGCGCTGTTCGGCTTGCTGCTGCCGTTCTATTCCAAATTTGGCCAGGGCCTGGGGCCGCTGCCGGCCATCACCGCCGTGTTTCTGTATTCGTTGTTGCCGATCATGCGCAACACCTACCTGGCCCTGACCGGTGTCGAACCGGGCATTCGGGAAGCGGCCAAGGGCATTGGCATGACCTTCGGCCAGCGTCTGCGCATGGTCGAGCTGCCCATCGCCGTACCGGTGATTCTCGCCGGGGTGCGCACTGCCGTGGTGATGAACATCGGCGTCATGACCATTGCCGCGACCATTGGCGCCGGCGGTCTTGGTGTACTCATTCTTGCTTCTATCAGCCGCAGCGATATGTCGATGCTGATCGTCGGCGCCGTGCTGGTCAGCATTCTGGCCATCATCGCCGACCTGCTTCTGCAATGGCTGCAACGCTCGCTGACTCCCAAAGGACTCCTGAAATGATCGAACTTCAAAACCTCACCAAGACTTTCCAGAGCAACGGCAAAGAAGTGAAGGCGGTCGACTCGGTCAGCCTCACGGTCAACGAAGGCGAAATCTGCGTGTTCCTCGGCCCGTCGGGCTGTGGCAAGAGCACCACGCTGAAGATGATCAACCGCCTGATCGAGCCGACCTCCGGCAAGGTCCTGATCAACGGTGAAGACACCACCGGCCTGGACGAAGTGACCCTGCGCCGCAATATCGGCTATGTGATCCAGCAGATCGGCTTGTTCCCGAACATGACCATCGAGGAAAACATCGTGGTGGTGCCCAAACTGTTGGGCTGGGACAAGCAGAAGTGCCATGACCGCGCTCGCGAGTTGATGAGCATGATCAAGCTCGAACCCAAGCAGTACCTGCACCGTTACCCGCGCGAGTTGTCCGGTGGTCAGCAACAGCGTATCGGGGTGATCCGTGCGCTGGCCGCCGAGGCGCCGCTGTTGCTGATGGACGAGCCGTTCGGCGCGGTCGACCCGATCAACCGCGAGATGATCCAGAACGAGTTCTTCGAGATGCAGCGGGCGCTGAACAAGACCGTGATCATGGTCAGCCACGACATCGACGAAGCGCTCAAACTGGGCGACAAGATCGCGATTTTCCGCGCTGGCAAACTGATCCAGATCGACCACCCGGACACCCTGCTGGCGCACCCGGCGGACGACTTCGTCTCCAACTTCGTTGGCCAGGACAGCACCCTCAAGCGCCTGCTGCTGGTCAAGGCCGAAGACGCCGCCGACAACGCGCCGTCAGTCAGCCCCGAGACGCCAGTGGCCGATGCGCTGGAGGTGATGGACGATCAGGACCGTCGCTACGTGGTGGTCACGGACGCAGACAACAAGGCCATGGGCTACGTGCGCCGCCGCGACCTGCACCGCCAGACCGGCACCTGTGCGCAGTTCCTGCGCGAGTTCAACGCCACGGCAGCCTATGACGAAAATCTGCGCATCCTGCTGTCGCGCATGTACGAGTTCAACCGCGCCTGGCTGCCGGTGCTGGACGCCGAGCGGGTGTTCCTGGGCGAGGTGACCCAAGAGTCGATTGCCGCTTACCTGAGTTCGGGACGCTCGCGCGGGGCCAAGACCAGCATCGTCTCGCCAGCGGAACTGGCGGCGTCCTGATAAGTGGCAGCGCTTTGCGCTGCTTTCGCCGCCGGCGAAAGCAGTGCGCAGCACTGCCAGCCTTTCAAACCTATGCCTTCTTGCGGCAGTACTCCGACACGATCACCCCGCCAATCGCCAGCAGCCCGCCCAGGGTGATCCAGGCCGTCAGTTGTTCCCCCAGCAGCACAGTCGCCAGCACGGCGGTGATCACCGGCACCAGATTGAAGAACGGCGCGGTACGCGAGGCGCCCAGTCGGGAAATGGCGTGGATCCAGGCCAGTGGCGCACAGATCGAGGCGCCGATGCCGGCAAAGCCGACCAGGGCCAGCACTTCACCGGTCAGCGCATGCCGCTCGGTGAGCAGGTAGAACGGCGCCAGGGCCACACTGGCGACGATGGCCTGGGTGTAGACCGTCTGCAGCATCGGCAACTGGATCTTCCAGCGCTGCAGCAGCAGGCTGTACACCGCGAAGGCTGCGGTGCCGAGCAGCATCATGGCATCGCCGATGCTCAGGCCGCCGTTGAGCAGGGAAGCGAAATGACCATTGCTGATCACCAGCACCACGCCGATGATCGAGATCGTGCCGCCAACCAGGGTGCCGGTAGTCGTGCGCTGTTTCATCAGCAGGCCGGTAAGGATCAGTGCGATCAGTGGATAGAGCGCCTGGATGATGCCCATCTTGATCGCGGTGGTGGAGTGTGCGGCGTAGTAGGCCAGGCACTGAAACACCACGCCGCCGAGCAGGCCGAGGACGATCAACTGCCTGTAGCAGCGGGCGACCACTGCGGCGTTGCGGATCAGGCCGCCGAGCACGAACGGGGTGAGCACCAGCAGCGCCAGCAGCCAGCGGTAGAAGCTGATCTCGATGGGCGAGATGGCCGTGGCACTGAGTTTGGTGACGATGGTGTTGCCACCCCACAGGAAGGCGGCCAGGACGGGGAACAGGTAATTCATCAGTCGGGTCTCTCCAGGTCGGCGCCGAGCATAGCACCATGACCCTGGCGGCCAGGTGAAACCGGACCGTTCGGGCAGGCGCAAGGAACATCAGCCTGTCATGTGGGTCGTTTACATAGGTGGGTGTAATGAGCGATCTACTGGTTGCGTGCGAAATCGCGACATTTTTAGTTGATCTCAAGCCCCTCAGGTCCTAAAGTTCGCGCCGAACGTCCATGCTGGAAACGATCCATCCGGCTCAAGTACTGACGACGAGACAGCAAGGCCAAGGGGAGTTGCCCCGTGGCCTTTTTGCTTTCGGCGACATGCCTTGGGAAGTAGGCGAACCAAAGTGGGGATACGGAGGACGTTCATATGCACCCATTTATTCATCTGTTTGCCCCGTGGAGTCCCTTAGCATGCCGATCAAGGTCGAAGACTATTTCGAAGCCAGCACCTTCAACAAAATGAAGGCGTTTGCCGACAAGCAGGAAACCCCGTTCGTACTCATCGACACCAAGATCATCGACAAGGCTTACGATGACCTGCGCGCCGGTTTCGAGTTCGCCAAGGTCTACTACGCCGTCAAGGCCAACCCGGCCAAAGAAATCATCGAGCTGTTGCGCGACAAGGGTTCGAGCTTTGACATCGCCTCCATCTATGAGCTGGACAAGGTCATGGGCTGCGGCGTTGGCCCGGAACGCATCAGCTACGGCAACACCATCAAGAAGTCCAAGGACATCCGCTACTTCTTCGACAAGGGCGTGCGCCTGTTCGCCACCGACTCCGAAGCCGACCTGCGCAACATCGCCAAGGCTGCACCAGGCTCGAAAGTTTATGTGCGCATCCTCACCGAAGGCTCGACCACCGCTGACTGGCCACTGTCGCGCAAGTTCGGCTGCCAGACCGACATGGCCATGGACCTGCTGATCCTGGCCCGTGATCTGGGTCTGGTGCCTTACGGTATTTCGTTCCACGTCGGTTCCCAGCAGCGCGACATCAGCGTGTGGGACGCGGCGATTGCCAAGGTCAAGGTGATCTTCGAGCGTCTGAAACAGGAAGACGGCATCGAACTGAAGCTGATCAACATGGGTGGCGGCTTCCCGGCCAACTACATCACCCGCACCAACAGCCTGGAAACCTACGCCGAAGAGATCATCCGCTTCCTGAAGGAAGACTTCGGTGATGACCTGCCGGAAATCATCCTGGAGCCAGGCCGTTCGCTGATCGCCAACGCCGGCATTCTGGTCAGCGAAGTGGTGCTGGTGGCGCGCAAGTCGCGTACCGCCGTGGAGCGCTGGGTGTACACCGACGTGGGCAAGTTCTCCGGCCTGATCGAAACCATGGACGAGTCGATCAAGTTCCCGATCTGGACCGAGAAGAAAGGCGAGATGGAAGAAGTGGTCATCGCAGGGCCCACCTGCGACAGCGCCGACATCATGTACGAGCACTATAAGTACGGTCTGCCGCTGAACCTGGCCATCGGTGACCGCCTGTACTGGCTCTCGACCGGTGCCTACACCACCAGCTACAGCGCTGTGGAGTTCAATGGCTTCCCGCCGCTGAAGGCGTTCTACCTGTAAGGTCGTCACGCACTACAAAAAACCCATGAGCGATCATGGGTTTTTTTATGCCCTCAGAAAAGTACGCGGCGATTTGTAACAGAGGATCCAGATTTACATAACTCAATTGATTTTGGATCCATTGGTTAAGTTATTCGATAACTTCTTATAAATCCTCAGTTCTGGTTGCTTATTCCTACAGGGTCGATCCGCTTTGTTTGCTATTTAGTGTCTTGAAGTTTTGCTAGCTTTTAATAAGTTTCAAGGCTTGAGTTCCGGACTGCCATTTAGGCCGAATGATCACGATAGGGAAATTGGATATGTCGAACGAACACGTGGCATTGGCGACTGACGCCGCTCAGCCTGATGTCAGCGAGATCAGCCGGGTCAGTAATGATTTCATTCGCGCCGCGTCGGGTGTTGCCCAGAATGCGGCTCGCGATCGGGGCCTGCTGATAACCAACGAAGACGTACGTAGCATCCATCGCTACGTCAGTAGTGCGCTGGCCCTGCCGAGCGACATTGCCCAGGTCCGGCAACTGCTGGGCAATTACCAAAGTGGTATTCCCGGTTTGCAGCCTGAAGACGTCAAACAGCTGTATCTGACGATCCAGGAGCACGCCGCAAGTTGGGCCGGGCTGGAAGACGACATGCGTGCGGTGGGCAGCGATCTGCATGTATTTGCCGGCAATCTGGTTCGCACCGCTGAAGACATGGTCGGTTTTATTCAGGGGCTTGAAGCCTGGCGAACCCTCAAGCTGAGTGAGCTGAGCGTCAGTGAAATCGAGCAGATGCCGATGGTTGAACTGACCGACTCCGATCGCAGGCACCTGCCGGGTTTGCTGGCCTTGGTGGGTGACCTGAAGTTACACATCGCTGATTACAGCAGCAGTACCCGGCGGGTCAGTCAGGGGCTTGAGGCGTTCAAGGCGCACCTGCGAGACCGAATCAGGCCCGAGGTCGCTCGTAAGATTGATCTGGCGAGCTCTGCGGAAGCGGGTGACAACCTGGTTCAGCTCAAGGACCGGATTGTGCTGCTCAATGAGCGTATCAATCAAAAGGCCAGCGAGTATGAGGAGTACTGCGGCTACCGATGGGTCGGGTTTTGGTGGGGGCCGGCAGGTGGAGCGGTTTCCTGGTCGATCTACGGGCCCAAGGCCGCGGAGGTCCTTGCACAGCAGAGCCAGTTGATCGACGAAAAGCAGACGCTTGAAACCCAACTCAGGCAGCACGACCGGTTTCTCGGCAACCTGTTTGCCTTTGAGTCTGGCATGCAGGATCTGAGAACCCGTATCGAAGGAGCGGCCAGCAGTATCAGCAATATCGAAAGTATCTGGAGTTTGCTCGAGAAGTTGGCAGACGACTCGCATCGGCGCATCAATGACCTGGACAACGCGCTGCTGCTGGTTGTTTTTGTTTCACGGTTTCGCGCAGTTATTGCCAATTGGCAAGACATAAAAGAGCAGGCGTTCAATATGCTGACGGCTTTTAACAGGGTCGTTGGTGATGTGCGGCGTTGATAGTAAAGTAACTAACGATAAGGAAGATTAAAGAATGAATGTTCATGTCATGGACACTCCGTTTTTGTTACCAAAGCCTGATCTGGACGTGCTGGTGGCCAACAGAGCGCAATTGCGCCGCTACACTGAGGCGCTTGGCGAGATCCATTTGCCGGTCAAGCGCGAGAAACTGCTCAGCCTGATTGAGGAGTTGAGTCATGTCGACAAGCAGGTGCTCGACATACTGACGCTTGGACCTGGGCTGTTGGCCAATCACGGCTTGCCGGACCTGCTCGAAACCATTGCCAAGCTCAAGCAACAGCCGTTGACCGACGAAACCGGCAGCCACATCGAGGTGATCGTCAAGGAGATCCGTGAAGAGCGGTTCAAGACGCTTGCCGAGCTGCAACTGCAGTCCAGCGCGCTGGATGATGCGCTGGTTAATTTTTCGGCAGTCAGCGTCAGCGACGTCGATCACTTTGTGGTTGAGATCGAGGCCAGCCTGACGCAAGTGGATGAGCAGATTGCCGCTGAAAACCAGCCGTTGGGCAAATGGCTGGAGGAAGAAGCGGCGCTCAACAAGCTGATTGCCGAGGTCGAGGCATTGAGTGCACTCGACAAGTTCAAGCCGCTGGTGGCGTCTCTGGACAAACTGATCGAAATAGACCCGAACAATCGATTGGTCGGCTCGATCAAGGCCGGTATTGCCGGCATGAGCAGTATTCTTGATCTGGCCAACGATGCGCTGGAATACAAGCACCTGCTCAAGCACCGCGAGCGTTTGCAGGAGCTGCTCGACGCGCTGCGCGGTAATGCTCGTGAGCTGCACGAAAAACGCAAGGCTGAGGCCCGCAAGCTGGAGCAATTCAGACAGCTTCAGGCGCTGGAGGAACTGAAGTCGGCCTATAGCCAGGAAGTCGCCAGATTACTGGCTGCGCTGAACGGCTTCCTCACTGCCAATCGCATCGAAGCGGTCGACAGTGTTGAAGCCCAGACGGCGCTGTTTATTCGCCATGCCCGCTTCCTGAGCAATTACCTCACTGAGCTGCGCCGGGACTGGCGCAGTTGATAGACGGGTTCTGGCTGAGCCGGACCAGAACGTCACGCAGCGCTGCCTGGTCTGACTCGTCACCGAGTTCAGCGGCACGCTGATGATAGGCTTGCGCCAGAGCACGCAATGCCGGGTGAGCGGCGGTCAGTAATGACTGGCGACTCACCCGCAGAAAATTGAGGTTGCCGCCCGCCAGCGCTGTGTTCATCCAGGTTTGCGCCTGTTCAATCTCGCCTTGTTCGGCCAGCACGGTGGCATGGCTGAATTGCCCGCGAAAATCCCCGGCTTCGGCAGAGCGTCGATACCAGTCATGCGCTGCCTCCAGATCAACTTTGCCGGCCAGCCCTTCTTCCAGATAGCGCCCCAGCAAGTTCATCGACTTGGCATGCCCCTGATGGGCGGCCTTGTGGTAACAGGCCATGGCCAGCCAGTGATCCTGACGTACGCCACGCCCGCTGCCCAGCAGGTTGCCCAGGTTATACAGGCCCCAGTCAAAGTTCTGCTCGGCGGCCAGCTGATACTGCTGCGCGGCCTGCACGACATCGGCCTCGCATCCCCAGCCATGCTCCAGGCAACGGCCCAGCATGTTGCGCGCCATCAAGTGGCCTTGATCGGCCGCGATTCTGAACCAGGTCACCGCCAGCGCCGGGTCGCGCTGTATGCCGTTGCCATCAAGCAGGATCTGCCCCAGTAGCGCTTGGGCTTCGACCAGCCCTTGCCCGGCGGCAGCCAGAATGGCCTGGGCTGCACGTCCGGGGTTATCTGCCAGCATGGCTTGCAGGGCTTCGCTGTCGAGCTGTTCTTCACGGGCCAACTTCCAGCTCATGGCTCAGACCTCGACCCAGCGGCGCAGCAGGTTGTGATAAGTCCCGGTCAACTGCACCAGTGACGGATGATCAGGTACATCGCGGGTCAGTTGCTGGATGGCGGTATCCATCTCGAACAGCAGGGCGCGCTGGCTGTCTTCGCGGACCAGACTCTGAGTCCAGAAAAACGAGGCCAGACGAGTACCGCGGGTCACCGCGTTGACTTTATGCAGGCTGGTGCCGGGGTACAGCACCAGATCGCCGGCCGGCAGCTTGACCTGTTGCGTGCCGTAGGTGTCCTGAATGATCAGTTCACCGCCGTCATAGTCATCGGGATCACTGAAAAACAGCGTCGAGGACAGGTCGGTACGCACCCGCTCGGTCGTGCCTTTGACCTGGCGTACGGCGTTGTCGATATGAAAGTCGAAGTTGCCGCCGGCCGTGTAGCAGTTGAACAACGGTGGATACACCTTGTTCGGCAGCGCGGCTGACATGAACAGCGGGTTGGACCACAGCCGCTCAAGCATGGCGGTGCCGATTTCCTTGGCCAGCGGGTGGCCTTCAGGCAATTGCAGGTTGTGCTTGGCCTTGGCCGACTGGTAACCCGCAGTCAGCTTGCCATCAGCCCAGTCAGTCTGCTCCAGGGCTTCACGGATGCGCAGGACTTCTTCACGGGTGAACAGGCCGGGGATGTGTAAAAGCATGACGTGGCACCGATATGGCCGAGGAGGTGGTGAATGATAGTTATTCTTATTGAATGGGCGCAATGCCGATATTGATGCTTGTCAAAGCCCTTGGCGATTCTGGCAAAGCTGGGTGAATAATGTAAAAAATATGCAAATGTCAATTACTCTCAATTGCCTCTCGGGCAGTATTGCAATATGTTTCGCGGCCGGAGTATGGGTCGCCGTTGCGCATGCTCAAGTGGTCAGCAAGCTCAGCCCGCCTGATCGGCGCGGCTGGCTTAAAATGATAATGAGAATAACTAGCGTCTGCCGCATAATGCGCGCCGCTCAGGGCAATAGAGGTGCCGGTGGTGTTCAAGAAAGTTTTGTTTCAGTTGCACTGGTTCTTCGGCATCAGCGCAGGTCTGGTGCTGGCGCTGATGGGCGTGACCGGTGCCCTGTATTCCTTCGAGGAAGAAATTCTCGACGCCATAAATCCCGACGTTTTGCTGGTAGAGAAGCGCGATGCGCCGCTACCGCCTGTTGAGTTGGTGCGCAAGCTCGAAGCTGCCAAGGGCATGACCGTGGCTATCCTGCGGGTTGAAACCACCAGCAATCGGGTTGCCCAGGCCTATTTTCAGCCCAAACCTGGCGAGCGACGCGGACCGCGGGTCAATTTCGACCAGTACACCGGCGAACTGCGTGGCGATGGTGTGGGCGAAGGCTTTTTCGACCTGATGCTCAACCTGCACCGCTTTCTTGCTTCCGGCCAGACAGGTCGGCAGATCACCGGCGCCTGTACCCTGATCCTGATTTTCTTCTGCCTGTCGGGCCTGTACCTGCGCTGGCCGCGCAAGCCGCTGGACTGGCGGGTCTGGCTGACCATAGACTGGGCCAAGAAGGGCCGCAGTTTCAACTGGGACCTGCACTCGATTTTTGGCACCTGGTGTTTACTGGCTTATCTGTTGTTCGCGATCACCGGCTTGATGTGGTCCTATCAATGGTGGAATCAGGGCATGACCCGGCTGCTGGGCGATGCACCGCCAGCCGGTGAGCAGCGCCGCCCGGCCGGCCCTGGTGCTGGCGGTGGCAAGCCGGCCCAGCCGCCGGGGCCGCTGGTGGTGGATTACGACGCCGTCTGGGCGAGCATCCGCGACACCGCAGGCCCTGGCTTGGCGGGTTATAACCTGCGCCTGCCAGCAGCCGGTGGGCAATCGGCTACCGTGTTCTATTTGCTCAAGGACTCGCCGCACCCACGGGCGCTGAACATCATCAATCTCGACCCCGCCACCGGCAAGATCAACTCGGTGTCACGCTACGCCGACAAGGGGCTCGGTGCGCAATTGTTGACCAGTAACTATGCGCTGCACGTCGGCAGTTACTTCGGCCTGCCGGGGCGGATCATCATGACCATCGCCTCGCTGCTGATGCCGCTGTTCTTCATCACCGGCTGGCTGCTGTATCTGGATCGGCGCCGCAAGAAACGCGATATTCGCAATGCCCGCAGTGGCTTGCAGACGGCAGGCGGCGAGGGTGATTCGTGGTTGGTGGGCTTTGCCAGCCAGAGCGGTTTTGCCGAGCAACTGGCTTGGCAAACCGCCGGGCAATTGCAAGCGGCCGGCCTGCCCGTCAAGGTCCAGCGCCTGGCGGAACTGACCGAGCAAGACCTGCAGCAACGTCGCAACGCGGTGTTTGTGGTCAGTACCTTCGGTGACGGTGAGGCGCCGGACAGCGCCCGTGGCTTCGAGCGCAAGCTGCTCGGTCAGCCACTGGCGCTGGATAACCTCAACTACGCGGTGCTGGCCCTGGGTGACCGCCAGTACCAGCACTTCTGCGCCTTTGCTCAGCGCTTGCACGGCTGGTTGGCCGAGCGTGGCAGCCGCTCGCTGTTCGCCCCGGTGGAGGTGGATAACGCCGACCCGGCGGCGCTGCAGAACTGGCAGCAACAACTGGGGCGGGTGACCGGCAGCACGCCGACCGGCGCCTGGCAGGCTCCGCAATTCGAGAGCTGGACCCTGAGCCGCCGTGAGCAGATCAACCCCGGCAGCACGGGCTCGAAGGTGTTCCTGCTGGGCCTGAGCGCGCCTGCGGCCGCGAGCTGGGAGGCTGGTGATCTGGTGGAAATTCTGCCGCGCAATAGCGATGCAGTGCTGACCCGCCTGCTGCAAGGCCTGGGCCTGAGCGGCCAGGAACCGGTCACGGTCGATGGCTTGCAGGAAACCTTGTTGCAAGCGCTGGGCAGCCGCCAGTTGCCGCAACACCGTGCGCACTTGGTGGGGCTGCATGCGCAGGCACTGGTCGATGCGCTGGTGCCGCTGGCCGCCCGCGAGTATTCGATTGCTTCGACACCGTCAGACGGCGACCTGCAGTTGATCGTCCGTCAAGAGATCCACACCGATGGCGGTCTGGGTGTAGGGTCTGGCTGGCTTACCGAGTATCTGGTTGAGGGCGCCACGATCAGCCTGCGCTTGCGTCGCAATAGCGGCTTCCACCTGCCGCAGGAGCCGGTGCCACTGATTCTGATCGGTAACGGCACTGGGCTGGCCGGATTGCGCAGCCTGCTCAAGGCTCGGATTGAGCAACAGCAGACACGTAACTGGCTGTTGTTTGGCGAGCGTAACCGTGCCCATGACTTCTTGTGCGGTGACCAGTTGCAAGGCTGGCTGGAGGGTGGCCAACTGGCCCGTCTGGACCTGGCGTTCTCCCGCGATCAGGAGCAGAAAATCTACGTCCAGGACCGCCTGCGCGAAGCCGCCGACGAACTGCGCGCCTGGCTGGCCGACGGGGCTGTGATCTATATCTGCGGCAGCCTGCAAGGCATGGCCGCCGGAGTGGATCAGGCGCTCAACGACCTGCTCGGTGAACAGGCCGTGAGTGAGCTGATCGAACAGGGACGCTACAAGCGAGACGTTTATTGAGGCAGCCTCAGGCTGCCAGCTACAAGCTACAAGCTACAAGCTACAAGCTACAAGCTACAAGCTACAAGCTACAAGCTACAAGCTACAAGCGGTGCGGTGAAGGCTCAGCTTCCTCCGACCTGCTTTTAGCTTGAGGCTTGCAGCTTATGGCTTACGGCTTAGAACTGGTAGGCCAGCCCTGCGCCGGCGTACCACGAGCGGCCCGGTGCGGCTTCGTAGTAGCGGCCGTTGCCGTCGCCGACGATCACTGAACCTACGTACTGGCGGTCGAGCAGGTTGTCCAGGCGCACCATCTGGTGGAAGGTCCAGGGCCCGTAGTTTTGTTCGAAGCGGGTGCGCCAGTTAAATACCGTGTAGCTCGGGGCGGCCTTGTCGTCATTGCTGTCTTCGACATACACCTTGCTGCGGTACTGGCCTTCGACACCCATGCTGATGCCTTGTCGCGGTTTCCAGACCAGTTCGCCAAACAGGCTGCTGCCCGGCACGCCGGGCAGTTTGTTGCCTTTGTCGATGGTCCTGCCACTGCTTACATAGGCTTGGTCGTAGGTGGCGTCCAGGCGAGTGTACGCCAGGGTGGCTTGCCACTGGTCGCTCAACTGGCTTTGCACGCCGAGTTCGAAACCACGACGCAGGGTCTTGCCGGCGTTCTGATAACTGGTGCGACCGTCGGTGGCGCTGGAGACGACGATTTCGTCATCGGTGCGGATTTCGAAGATGGCCGCATTGATCCGGGTATTGCCGCCGACCCTGGCCTTGAGACCGATCTCATACTGGGTACTGGTGGCTGGCGACAGGCTGAAGTTGAAGCCTTCGATGGCGCCCGGTGCATAGGCCATCTCGGCCTGGGTGGGGGTTTCGAAGCCCTTGCCGGCACTGATGTAGCCATGTAGGTCAGGGGTGAAGGCATACATCACCGACAGCGACGGGGTGTTGCGCTGGTATTTCTTCGAGCCACTGGCATCGCCGTTGGCCAGGTAACGGTCATCGACCTCCATCTCCATGGTGCTGTGCCGCAGGCCTGCTTCCAGGGTCCAGTCGTCCAGCAGCCAGCGCGCCTGGATGTACGGGTCGAGACTGGTCGCCGTGTCGATCTCGTCACGGCGCAGTTCACCTTTGACGCCCAGTTGCGTGCCGCTGAAGTTCTGAAAACCACGGCGGTCATCGCGACTGCGGTCGTAGTCGACCCCGGTGGTCACGGTCAACTGGCCCGGTACGCCCTGGATTGGCTGGACCCAGCGCAGGGTGCCGCCATGAAACTCGCGGTCAAAGTCCACTACGCCGCCGCCACGCTGGCTGTTGGAAACCACTGTGCGCGGGATCGACAGGTACTGCACCACGCTGCGCTGGCCGGCATACAGATTGAACTGCAAGGTGGCGTCGCCGAAGCTGCGCTCGTAGTTCATGCCCAACTGCTGGTGGTCGATGCTTTTGCGCGTGTTGTAAGTCTCGGCCACCGCCGCCACCGAGCGCGGATCATTCTGGTAGCCGGCCCAGGTCTGGCCCAACGGGTCTTGCGTGCCGTTCTGTTCCAGGCTGCTGTAAATCAGCGCCAGGCGGCTGTCGGCGTCGGGGTTGACATGCACCTTGGCGAAGGTCTGATCGCGGCGGGCCGAGCTATGGTCGCGGTAGCCATCGGTATCCATGCGCGAGGCATCGACGATAAAGCCCGCCTGGTCATTGCCGCCCTCTGCCGACAGGTGGTTCTTGCGATAGCCGTCGCTGCCGAACGTGGTCTCGGCGCCGACCTTGGGCTTGCCTTGGCCGTCGCGGGTGAACATCTGGATCACCCCACCGGCATTGCTGCCGTAAATGGTCGAGGTCGGGCCGCGCAGCACTTCGATACGCTCGGCCACATCCAGGTTGAGCGTGGCGGCCTGGCCCTGGCCGTCCGGGGTGCTGGCGGGAATGCCGTCGCTGAGCAGTTTCAGGCCGCGAATACCGAACGCCGAGCGCGCGCCGTAACCGCGCGAGGATATCTGCAGGTCCTGGGCATAGTTCTGGCGGTTCTGCACGACAAGGCCCGGCACGCGGGGCAGCACTTCGGACAGGTTGGTGCCCAACTGGCCGTCCTGGATCTGCTGCAGGTTGACGGTGTCGACCGAAAACGGCAGGTCAAAGCTGGAGACCGGCGCATAGGTGCCGGTGACCACGATGGGGGTAAGAATCTCGTAGGTCGAAACCTTGTTGTCATCGGCCAGGGCCAATGCGCTGACACCCAAACCGCAGGCCAGTGCGTGAATCCGCAAGGCGAGGGCGCAGGGGCTAAGTCGAACAGGCATGTAGACCTCTCGATTGAATGAAAGTGATGTCACTACGGCGGGCGGATGCAACAGGCAGGATAGAAGACAGCAGGCGGTTCAGATCGTGCACATCCGCTGTGCAGTAATACTGAGCAATCGCCCGCCCCATCAGGGGCGGGCGAAAGAACGGATTATGGCAGCGCGTAGGCCACGACGTAATCACCGCGTTGCGTCGCCTGGCGCGCACCACCGGCGGTGATCACCACGTATTGCTTGCCGGTTTTGGGCGACACGTAAGTCATCGGCCCACCCTGGCTGCCGACCGGCAGTCGGGCTTTCCAGACTTCTTCACCGTTGGCGCTGTTGAAGGCGCGCAGGTAGAAGTCCTGGGTACCGGCGATGAATACCAGACCGCCTTGGGTCGACAGGGTGCCGCCGAGGGTCGGCAGGCCGATCTTGATCGGCAAGCCCATGGCGATGCCAAGGGGGCCGGTGTCTTCCACGGTCCCGACCGGCACTTGCCAGGCGATTTTCTGGGTTTTCATGTCGATGGCGGTCAGGGTGCCGAACGGCGGCGCCTGGCACGGAATGCCGGCCACCGACAGGAAGCGGTTCTTGTTCACCGCATAGGGGGTGCCTTTGAGCGGCACCGCGCCCATGCCGGTGTTGATCGCTTCACCGCCGGAGGAAGCCTTGGCATCTTTCTGCGCAGGAATCATCTGCACCCACAGGCCCAGACGCATGTCGTTGACGAAGATGAAGCCGTGCACCGGGTCGGTCGACAGGCCGCCCCAGTTAAGGCCACCCAGCGAGCCTGGAAAACTCAGCGATTTATCGGTACCTGGCGCGGTGTACAGCCCGTCGTAGCGCATCCCCTTGAAGTCGATACGGCACAGCAATTGGTCATACGGCGTGGCGCCCCACATGTCCGACTCGGTTAGCTGCTGGGCGCCGATCTGCGGCATGCCCACCGACTTTGGCTGGCTGGGCGAATACGGCTCGTTGGGGATGTTGCCGGCCTTGACCGGCACTTGATCCACTTGGGTCAGCGGCTGGCCAGTGGCGCGGTCGAGGACGAAGATCTGCCCGGCCTTGGTGCCGATCACCAGTGCCGGCACACTTTTGCCGTCTTTACCGGTGAAGTCGATCAGGCTCGGCTGCATCGGCAGGTCGAAATCCCACAGGTCATTATGGACCGTCTGGTACACCCACTTTTCTGCGCCGCTGGTGGCGTCCAGGGCCAGGATCGAAGCGCCATAGGTGTGATCCAGGCGAGTACGCTCGACACCGTATAGGTCGGTGGACGAACTGCCCATCGGCAGGAACACGGTGTTCATCGCCGGATCGTAGGACATCGGTGCCCAGCTGTTCGGCGTGCTGCGCACGTAGGTCTGGCCTTCGGCCGGTGCGTTGCGCTCTTGCGGGTTGCCCGGGTCGAAGGCCCAGCGCTGTTGCCCGGTGACCACGTCGAAGCCACGAATCACGCCGCCTGGCATGTCGGTCTGGACGTTGTCGGCGACACGTCCGCCGACCACCACCGTGGTGCCGGCCATCAGCGGGGCCGAAGACAATTGATAGTGCGAGTCCGGGACATTGCCCAGACCGGCTTTCAGGTCAACCTGACCGTTGTTGCCAAAGCCCTGGCAGAATTCGCCGGTGTCGGCGTCGACGGCGATCAGGCGTGCGTCGATGGTGTTGGTCAGCAGGCGGCGCTGACAGTTGGCGCCGGCCGTTACGTTGACTGCGGTCACCGCTGAATTGCCTGGCTGGCTTGGCTGTACCAGCGCTGCGGTGGCGTCGAAGTACGCCAGGCCCCGGCAGCGCTGCCATACGCCGGATTGAGCGTTGATTTGGTTTTTCCACAGCTCTTTGCCGGTGTCGGCATCCAGCGCAATGATGTTGTTGTGTGGTGTGCAGATAAACACCTTGTTGCCGATTTGCAGCGGGGTGAGCTGGTCTTCGGCGCCATTGCCGTTGCTCTGCGCAATATCACCGGTGCGGTAGGTCCAGGCCACTTGCAGCTTGTCGACATTGCCACGGTTGATCTGGTCCAGCGCAGCAAAGCGGCTGCCACCTTCGGTATTGCCGTAATGCGCCCAGTCTTTCTGCGCGTTGGCCGGGTCCACCGGGGTCAGGCCAGGGCCGCTGCCATTGGGTGCGACACTGGGATGGGCGACAAACATATTGCCCACCGCGATCACCAGTGCGACTGCCAGTACGCCAGCGATGCCATACGGCGCCTTGCCCGGTACGGCACCACTGGCGCGCACCAGCTGTGGATAGACCAGCAGGATCACCAGACCCATGACAGAGAACATGAACAGCCGCGAGAACAGCGGCCAGAATTGCAGGCCGGCGTCCAGCACCGCCCAAATGGCCGTGCCGATCAGGAACACTGCGAACAGTTGTGCGCCGAGCGGCTTGCGCAACGCAATCAACAGACCGCAAGCAGCCATAACCAGACCGCCGATCAGGAAATACCAGCTACCGCCCAGACGGACCAGCGAGAAGCCGCCGGCCGCAAGGGCCAGACCAAGCAAAAGGGTAATGATGCCGAGCCCGAGCAGGATGAACCTGACCAGGCCGGAGAGGGGTTGTGGCTGTGTCATTTTGTAGCACCCGTGTTTGAATGCCGGCGATTATAAACATCAAAAACTAACCAGTTAGTTAATTGTTCGAAAATCGCACACTTTTTTACCCGGAGTTCGGAGCCCGGCACGGATTGTGACTTGAAATGCGGTGGGAACGAGCTTGCTCGTGAAGGCGCAATTACCTTCATCACCATCACCGATGTAGGGTCTATACCGGCCTTTGCGTCGCAGCGTCGCCCGGCCGGTTACGGGGTGCGGGGCGAGGTTTGCAACCAGTGCAGCATGCCTTGCGCTGCGGCGCGCCCGCTGGCAAAGCAGGCGGTCAGCAGGTAGCCGCCAGTCGGTGCTTCCCAGTCGAGCATCTCGCCGGCGCAGAAAACCCCAGGCAACGCTTTGAGCATCAGGTGCTGATCCAGGCTTTCGAAGGTTACGCCTCCGGCCGTGCTGATTGCCTCGTCCAGCGGGCGAGTGCGCACCAGTTGCAGGGGCAGGGCTTTGATGGCTTTGGCCAGCGCCTGCGGGTCATCGAACTGCGCCTTGCTGGTCAATTCGCGCAATAGTGCAGCCTTGACGCCTTCCAGGCCCAGTTGGCCGCTCAGGTGTTTGGCCATCGAGCGTGAGCCGCGCGGTTTTTCCAGCGCCGCCTGCACCGCTTGCACGGACTTGCCCGGCAGCAGGTCAATGTGGACAGTCGCTGAGCCAGCGCGATTGATCCCGTCCCGGATCGGCGCTGACAGGGCGTAGACCAGGCTGCCCTCAACCCCGGTTTCGGTCACGACGCACTCCCCTGTGCGCATCGGCAAGTTATCCACAGACATGGCGATGTTTTTCAGTGGCGCGCCGGCGAATTTGCTGCGCAGCACGTCGCTCCAGGTGTTGACCTCGAAGCCGCAGTTACTGGGCTGTAATGCCGCAACCTCAACGCCTTGATCCTGCAGCCAGGGTCGCCAGGCACCGTCGGACCCCAAGCGTGCCCAACTGGCGCCGCCTAGCGCCAGCAGTACCGCATCGGCGCGTTCGCCGCGCTCGGCATCAGGGCCGCGCAGGCGCAGGCTGCCGTCAGGGTTCCAGCCCAGCCAGCGATGCCGGGTGTGCAGATTCACGCCACTGTCGCGCAGACGCTTGAGCCAGGCGCGCAGCAAGGGCGCGGCTTTCATGTCGGCAGGAAATACCCGCCCAGAGCTGCCGATAAAGGTCTCGATGCCCAGCCCATGAATCCACTGACGCAGGGCATCGGCATCGAACGTCTGCAAAAAAGGCTCAATCATCGGCGCGCGCTGAGCATAGCGCGACAAGAATGCCGACCAGGGCTCGGAGTGGGTGATATTCATCCCGCCGACCCCGGCCAGCAGAAACTTGCGCCCCACCGACGGCATGGCGTCGTACAGATCGACCTTGAGACCAGCCTGGCTCAGCACTTCAGCCGCCATCAGACCGGCAGGACCGCCGCCGATGATGGCAATTGATGAGTAGGCTAGGGCGGTGGGTGAGGTCATGGGCAGGCCGTGGTTGGTGCGAAAAGGGCGGATAGTCTATCCAATCGGAAAATTTTCAAAAGCGTCAGCTTCGGTGAGTACCACTTAGGACAAGTAGGAAACTGATGAGTGATCCAACACCCGTAGCCCCGGGATTCTCTGGCGCTGAACCTGCGCTTGGGTGGATGGGCTGTGTACGATCACCCATAGAGCACAGGCGTTGCTCGCGGACACTATCGCCCCTCAATTTGGGAGGTAGTGGTCTAAGGGCGAAGCGCTAATTTACCTGCTATTTCGCAAGCCTGACATTCTCATCCTCTGGACGGCACATCGATTTTTGATGCCAGGGAGGAAGAAAAGCATCCAGGAGCAAGGCTGAGCCAGCTAAGAAGAATTGGCCGGCTCGCATGCACACATGCCGCTATGCCATGGATCCGCAAGCCGCCCCTACAGTGCAGGGCTACTTACCTAACTTACGCAACTCATCAGACTCGACAATCCGTACCCCATCCTGTTCTTCCAGCGCCAGGCGCCACAGGGCGCGGGCCAGGCTGCAGGCTTCGATGGCGCCGTACTTGCCCGGCAGCAGCTTGGCGATGGGCGCTGCCAACTGTTCTGCCCAGCGTGTCTCAGGACGGTTGCCGACCAGCAGGGAAGGGCGGGCGATGGTCAGTTGTGGCCAGTGCTGCGCTTGCAGGGCCTGCTCCATCTCGCCTTTTATGCGGTTGTAGAACACGCTGGACTTCGGGTCGGCACCAATGGCGCTGATCACCAGCAGATGCCGGGCACCCAGCGCACGGGCGCGGGCCGCGAAAGCCAGTACCAGATCCAGGTCGACGGCGCGGAAGGCTTCCTGGGAGCCGGCCTGTTTGATGGTGGTCCCCAGGCAGCAGAAAGCGATATCCACCCGGCCATCGAGTTGCGGCAGCAGGCCGGCAAGATCGCCGATAGGGTTTTCCAGGTGCGAATGTTTCACCAGCGGCCGACGGGTCGGGGCCAGGACCCGGCTGACAGTGGGTTCATTGAGCAGGCGATCGAGCAGGTGTTCGCCTGTCAGTCCTGTGGCGCCTGCGAGCAGGATGTGTTGCGGCGTCAAGTACATGATGTTTCTCCCTTGATCTGTCAGAAGAACCGGGTTCTTCGTCTAGCGGCTACTGGAAATCTTCGCATCCTTGCGAGTCAACGTCGTATTCAGCGCGCGTTCTGCCTGGTTTTTGCGCAGTTGTTGCCAGCGGGCGACCACCCCCTTTGGCGCCCATATCTGGGGCTCGGATGCCTCGAAATTGTCTTCGATCTCGCGGCGTGCGACATACGCACTGGCCTGATCGAAAGCCTGTTGCAGGTTATCTGTTTCGACCAGCGCCTTGGCGAATAGTGCATCACCGAAGTAGGTGAAGTCAGCCTCTTCCGTGCAGCCGAACGAAACCCGGTCGGCGCGTGCGGCGGTCATGATCAGCGTACGTTCGTCTTTGAGCGCCGGAATGAACCCGCCGGAATAGCAGGCCGAGATCACGATGATCTTGTCGCGATTGTGCAGCGGCGCCATGACTGTGGCCAGTTGGTCGGCCGGCAGGTCGGACAGTGACAGGCGCGGCTGGTCGAGTACCAGTTGATGATCGTGCGTGCCGTGGCTGGTCAGGTAGATAAAGATCAGGTCTTCCGGGCCGCTGCGCTGGGCCAGGGTCTGGATCGCCCGGCTGATGGTCTCGCGGGTTGCCATGGGGCGATCGGCCATGTGGTCGCGGTGGTTGACCAGGCTGACCTGGCCGTGAGCGCCAAAGCGGGTCTTGAGCAGGTTGCCGACATAATCCGCCTCGCGCTTGAATACGCTCTGTTTGCCGTCGCCGCCGACCACCAGGCTGTATAGCTCCACCGCCGGGGTTGAGGCCGGCACCGCCTTGAGGGCGTTATCGAGCAGTACACCCTGGGCCAGCAAGCCGGTTTCCAGCGTGTCGGGCAGCAGCTCGCCCTTGGCATCGCGGACCAGTTGGCCATTGGCCCAGACGCCACGCAGCACCGTGCCGTCGGCTTGAGTCAGGGTGCCTTGGCCCTGATAGGTGTCATTGGCGAAACCACCGGTATAGGTGCTGCCATCGGCCAAGTGCAATTTGCCTTCGCCGTTGAAGCGCCAGTTGCTGAACTCGCCCTGATAGCGGCTGCCATCGGTGCCGATCAGTTCGCCTTTGCCGGTGAAGGCGCCTGCGCTGAACTGGCCGCTCCAGACATCGCCGTCGCTGTTCTCATAGCGGCCCTTGCCGTCGAGCTGGTTATCGTGAAAGTTGCCAATGTATTGATCGCCCTCGGCACTGCTGAACGTGCCCTTGCCTTGCAACTGGCCGTTGACGAAGCGGCCGCTGTACTGATTGCCGCTGGCATCGCTGCGCATCCCTTCGCCATTGGGTTTGCCGCGGCTGAACTGGCCCTGATACTGGGTGCCGTCATCCAGCTCCAGGCGGCCGGCGCCGTCGTAAAGGTCAGCCTTGAACCCGCCACGGTAGAGCAGGTCCTTTTCCTTGTAGGTCCCTTCACCCTCACGGCGGCCTTGCTTGAACGCACCCACGTAACTGCTGGTACGGGTGGTCAGAATGCCCTGGCCGCTGTAGAGGCCGTGCTCGAACCCGCCTTTATAGACATCCCCGTTGCTGGCCCGCCATTCACCCTGGCCATGCCACTGGCCGCGATCGAACTGACCCTGATACCAGCTGCCATTGGGGTAGTCGATACGTCCCTGACCTTGCAGCAGGCCGTTGACCAGATCGCCACGATAGCGTCCGCCATCCGGCAGGCGGCCGTCAGGCGGCAGCAGCGACTCGCCGTCTCCGCAGCCAGCGATCAGGAGGGTCAGTGCCAGTGGGGCAAGCGCGCGCATGTCAGGTCTCAAGGGGTATGAATCGGCAGGGGCGGCCCAGGCTCGTTTCGAGCCTTGATGCCGTGATCAGAAGTATGCCGCAGGCTGTCAGGTTGACGAAACAGTCAGTAATGACTGTTTCGTACCAATAGGGCACCTCTAAAAACCACCTTCGTTGCCACCGTTGCGTTGAAAACAGGCTCAAAATGCTCATTTACAATCCGTAAACTGCGCTCTCTCGCCTGTTTTCGTCTTGCGCTGGCTGCCTCGCCTACGTTTTTAGAGGCACCCAATGGCCGTTACACGAAACACAAGGTCAGTGGTTCGGCAATGTAGGCCGGTTTCTCCTGGCCTTCGATTTCCATCGTGGCCGTGCCTTTGAGCAGCCACTGTCCAGGTTTTTTCTCGTTGACCTCGGTCAGCTGCAGCTTCAGGCGCACCCGCGAGCCAACCGCCACCGGCTGAATGAAGCGCACGCTGTCCAGCCCGTAGTTAACCACCATCTTCAGGCCTTCAGGCAGGACCATCAGGTCGCCCATCAGCACCGGGATCAGTGACAGCGACAAAAAACCGTGGGCGATGGTGCCGCCAAACGGGGTCTTCGCGGCCTTGACCGGGTCGACATGGATGAACTGAAAATCGCCGGTGGCTTCGGCAAACAGGTCAATACGCGCCTGGTCGATGCTCAGCCAGTCGGAACATCCCAGTTCCTTGCCAATGTATTGCGTGAGTTGGTGTGCCGGTACATAGGGCATGGTTCTCTCCTTGATAATGAAATCTGCTATGGGGTGTTGACCTCGGCGCAATACTGTTCTGTTAGACCGGTGGTAGCCCGCTTGCTGGCGAAGACGGCGGCACATTCGCAGTAGATGCTGTGATTTTACCGGCCCTTTCGCGACCAAGGTCGCTCCCGCAAAGGCATGCGGCGCTTATTTGAACAGTATTGGACCTCGGCGTGGTTGGGATGAAACGGCAACAGCCCCTAATGCAGGACCGCTGAAGATCAGCAGAGCCTGGCCATTAGGTCAAGTCTGCGGGAGTGTTATATGGCCGCAGGTTTGCCATGCTTATAATGAGCCCCGTACATTTGCATTTGCCGGAGTACGCATGCTGCTACGAGGACTGACGGCGCTGGTGTTGTTCCAGTTGCTGGGGACTGCACTCAATCACCTGTTTATCCCCATCCTGCCGGGGCCGATCATTGGCATGATCTTGTTGCTGGGCTTTTTGATGGTGCGCGGGGAGGTCGATGAGCCGATCAGCCAGGCCGCGACCAGTCTGCTGCGTTACCTGCCATTGCTGCTGGTGCCGCCGGCGGTGGGGGTGATGGCTTATGCCGGGGCGATTGCCCGAGACTTCTGGGCGATCTTCGGCACCTTGGTGGTGTCGCTAGTGGTGTCGGTGGTGTTTGTCGGCGTATTGATGCAAAAACTCACCGAGCGCCAGGCCCGCCGTAAGGAAACCCCATGATGCTCGACTGGCACGGCGCCTGGGGGGCGGTGATCAACCACCCGTTGTTTGGCATCGGTATCACGCTGGGCGCCTATCAACTGGCGATGGCCGCATACGAAAAAAGCCGCTTGGTGCTCCTGCAGCCAGTGCTGGTGTCGATGGCCATTCTGATTGGCATTTTATTGGCCTGTGGCCTGAGTTATGAGCAGTACCGCGACAGCACCGCGATCCTCGGCACGTTGCTGGGGCCCGCCACGGTTGCACTTGCCGTGCCGCTTTATCTGAATTTGCGCCGGATTCGTCAGTTGTTATGGCCAACCTTGACTACGCTGGTGCTGGGTGGTGTGTTGGTGACCGGTCTGTGTCTGGCGCTGGGTGAGTTGCTGGGGGCCGATCATATGATCCTCATGACCCTGGCGCCCAAGTCGGTGACGTCACCGATTGCCATGCTGGTGGCCGAGCAAATGGGCGGCGTCGCTGCGCTGGCTGCGGTGTTCGTACTGATTACCGGCGTGCTGGGGGCTATCCTCGGCCCGCTACTGTTGTCATTGAGCGGGGTGGATAATCCTGCTGCGCGCGGCATGGCACTGGGCTTGACCGCCCATGCGGTGGGTACTGCCCAGGCGTTGCAGGAAGGCGAGGAGGCGGGTGCGTTTGCCGCACTGGCCATGAGTCTGATGGGTGTGGCGACGGCGTTGTGTCTGCCGCTGGCGGTCTCTGTTGTCGTGTAAGGAGCTTGTTATGACGTTGCCGCTGTTTCCATTGAACACCGTGTTGTTTCCGGGCTGCGTGCTGGACCTGCAATTGTTCGAGGCCCGCTATCTGGACATGATCGGTCGCTGCATGAAGCGCAATGAAGGCTTCGGCGTGGTGTGCATCACCCAAGGTAGCGAGGTCGGTGTTGCGCCGGGCGGCTACTCGCTGATCGGCTGTGAAGCCTTGGTGCGCGACTTCCAGCAACAGGACAACGGCCTGCTGGGCATCCGTGTGGTGGGTGGGCGACGCTTCCGGGTTGTCAGTGCTGAAGTCCAGCGCGACCAACTGCTGGTCGCCGATGTGCACTGGCTTGAAGATCATCAAGAGCGGCCTTTGCAGGAAGAAGACGCCGACCTGGTGGCGCTGCTGCATGCACTGGCCGAACACCCGATGGTCGCTTCGCTGGACATGGGCCTGGAAGCGGCAGGCCAGCAATCGCTGGGTAACCAACTGGCCTACCTGCTGCCATTCGATGAGCAGGACAAGATCGAACTGCTGGAAATCGACGACCCCGAAGAGCGCCTGGTCGCCATTCAGAGCCTGCTCGACGAAATGCAGGGCGACCTGCAGGCGTAAGCCCGAGCAACGGCCAACCGCCGTTGATCTTGCTTTTGCTCTACGAACCAAGATGGCCCAGACGACGCCGAACGCCAAATCGGCACCGGAGCAAGGGAATCCCGCTTGAAGCGGGACTAGCCGTCGCAAGCGTTTTGGTTACTTTGGCGCTCCAAAGTAACTCGCCCAGCAGGGCGAAACCTGAAGTGCAGACAACACGATGAAGGACTTTTCATCAGTCTAAATGTCAACTCGCAGCCAAAGCGGATCGCTTTCCAGTCGTCGCTACATCAGATACTGATACCGCAACACCGCATGCGACAGCGCATTGACCGCAAAACCACCCAGCAAAGCCGTCACCGCCGGCACCAACAGCCACCAGACCCGTGCCGACATGGCCGGCAGCGGCTCGCGGTGCTGAATAATCGTCAGGCTCGCCGCACAGATACCCAGCGCCAGCATCATCCCGGCCAGAATGTCGGTCGGCCAATGCACGCCCAGATAAACCCGCGACAGCGCAATGGCCAGCGCCGGAATGCCCCCCAGCACCAGCCACGCCAGGCGCAGCCGCACCGGCTGACTGCGGCCAGCGAGCACGGCCAGGGTCATGAACAATGCGAACGCTGCCGAGCTATGCCCGCTGGGCATGCTGTAGGTGGTCAGCGGGTCGACCAGCACCTCTGGCCGGGCGCGGGCAAAGAACGCCTTGAGCGCACCGTTGGCACAAGCAGTGCCGAGCATGGTGACAACCGCGAATGCCGCATGGCGCCACTGCCGGGCAACCAGCAGCACCAGTACCACCAGGGCCGCCGCCAGCAACTGGGTGTGGAAATCACCAATACTGGTCACCAGCAGGACAATGTTCTGCGCCGCCTCGCTGCGATGCTCTTGCACCAGCGTCATCAGGCCCTGATCGAACTTGTCCAGCCACGGCCAGCCGATAAACAGTGCCACCATGGTCACCAGGCACAAGCCACTGATCAGCCGGGTCGCATAGCGCTGCTTGCGCATGCTGCTCTGGATGCTCAGGCCAAACACCACTGCCAGAACCCCGCCGACAACAGCGGCCTCACCCCAGAACCCTTCTGGCAATGGCAGGCGAATGGCAGCACCGGCGGCCCAGCCGGGCAACAGGTAAGCGATTGACCAGCCGATGGTGGCGATGATGCTGACCGCCAGAAAACGCGGAAAGGGCATGTCGCACATGCCGGCAATCATCGGCAGCATGGGCCGCAGCGGGCCGATGAAGCGGCCGACCAGCAGGCTGGCAATACCGTAGCGCTGGAAATACGCCTCGGCACCGGTCATCCACTCCGGGTGCGAACGCAGGCCGGGCAGGCGGCGGATATTCTGGTGAAAGCGCCGGCCCACGGCATACGAAACCAGATCGCCCAGAATACCCCCGGCAAAACCCAGCAGCAGAACGTCGCTGAGGCCCAGAATCCCGCTGCCGGCCAGCGCTGCGATGGCAAACATCAGCACCGTACCGGGGACCACGATCCCGGCAATGGCCACGCACTCAATGAACGCGACGATGAAAATGGCTACCGCGACCCAGGAAGGGTTGGCGGTCAGCCAGCCGGTAATGCCGTTGAGCCATTCGCCCATGGTCAATTTCCTTGATCCAGAATGAGGTAATCGCGGCCTTCGACCTGACCGCGCCTGAGAGGGTTCCGTGTGCACCAGCGTGCCTGTTCGGCGTCCACGAAACGATACAGCAGGTGTTCGTCACGCCCGGACGGGATGCCCAGGCGGGCAGCCTGAATGATGCGGGGCGGGCGTAGCCCGACGTCTTCGACAAAGATGCGCTCAGGGTCGAAGCGCTTGGCGTCCCACATTGGCACTTTCAGGCCCATGGCCTTGCACAGCAGGGTTTGCCCGGCACACAACCGCTCGGGCGCACGCAGGGCACCACTGGCATCAGGGTTGTTCAGTTGCATCTGTGCCAGGGCATTGGCATCGCTGAACGCATCGACCCAAGGCATGCCCGATTTGATCAGTACGGCGTTGCCCGGCCCTTCGGCGCTGAAGTTGAGCGAGTCGCCGCCACGGGCGTAATACATATAGATGTGCCCGCCATCAAGAAACAACGCTTTACGCTTTTCGGTGTAACCCAGCGAGGCATGGCTGCCTTTTTCGGCCAGGTAATAGGCTTCGGTCTCGATGATGCGGGCCGCCAGCCATAAATCACCGACCTTGTGCCGGATGACCTTGCCCAGCAGGTCGCGGGCCAGCAGTTGGGCATCGCGATTGAAGAAGCTGTCGGGCAGGATATTAGGCAGCGCAGTGGGCATGGTGGCTCGCGGGCAAGGGCAGGGCGCCGATCATAGCAAGCGTGCGGCTTTCGCTATCGCGGTTTTTTCAGTGCTTTGTTGTATCGGAAGATGACAAGCCAGTGTTTCAGCGTCGAGCACCCCCCTGTGGGGCTCGATATACCGGGTATTGATGAAGATTTTGCCAGTATCGTAACCATCCGCCTGTCTGCGCTGTCGTTAAGTCGGCCTGACAGCTATAATCGACCGCTTTCTTCGCTGCCAAGACCTCTGAGACCATGACTGAGTCCGTTCTTGACTACATGACCCGCCTTGGACGTGCCGCCCGTGAGGCGTCGCGCGTGATCGGCCGGGCCAGCACTGCGCAAAAGAACCGCGCCCTGCTGGCCACCGCTGCGGCACTCGACGCCGCTCGCGCCGAGCTGACCGCCGCTAACGAACAAGACCTGGCCAATGGCCGGGCCAACGGCCTTGAACCGGCCCTGCTCGACCGCCTGGCCCTGACCCCCGCACGTATCGACAGCATGATTGTCGGGTTGCGTCAGGTTGCCAGCCTCCCGGACCCGGTCGGCGCCATCCGTGACATGAGTCATCGACCCTCCGGCATTCAGGTTGGCAAGATGCGCGTACCGCTGGGCGTGGTCGGCATCATCTATGAGTCGCGGCCGAACGTGACCATCGATGCCGCCAGCCTGTGCCTGAAGTCCGGTAACGCGACCATCCTGCGGGGCGGCTCCGAGGCCATCCATTCCAACCGCGCCGTGGCGACCTGTATCGCCCGGGGCCTCGCCGAAGCCGGTCTGCCGGCCGGTGTCGTGCAGGTGGTCGAGACCACTGACCGTGCGGCGGTCGGCGCGTTGATCAGCATGCCCGAGTTCGTCGATGTGATCGTGCCGCGCGGTGGCAAGGGCCTGATCGAGCGCATCAGCCGTGACGCCCGGGTGCCGGTGATCAAGCATCTGGACGGTATCTGCCATATCTATGTCAGCGCCCATGCGGAGCTGGACAAGGCACAGAAGATCGCCTTCAACGCCAAGACTTACCGTTATGGCATCTGCGGCGCGATGGAGACCCTGCTGGTCGATCAGGCCATTGCCGCCGATTTCTTGCCGCCGATGGCCGCGCAACTGCGCGAAAAGGGCGTCGAGCTGCGCGGTTGTGAGCGGACCCGGGCGTTGATTGATGTAGTGCCGGCCACCGAAGAAGACTGGCACACCGAGTATCTGGCAGCGATCCTGTCGATCCGTGTAGTGGCCAGCCTCGACGAGGCCATCGAGCATATCAATCACTATGGCTCGCACCACAGTGACGGCATCGTCTCCGAGCATCAGGCGCAGATTCGGCGCTTCATGGCTGAAGTCGATTCCAGTTCGGTGATGGTCAACGCACCGACCTGCTTTGCCGACGGCTTCGAGTACGGCCTGGGCGCCGAGATCGGCATCTCCACCGACAAGCTGCATGCTCGCGGCCCTGTGGGGCTCGAAGGCCTGACCTGTGAGAAGTACATCGTGATCGGGGATGGCCAGCTGCGTGGACAGGAGCCCGTCTGAGTTGAGCCTGCCTGACATGAGTGAGCCTGCGCTCGCCCTGCCCAGGCGTATCGGCATGTTGGGCGGCACGTTTGATCCGGTGCATATCGGCCATCTGCGTGGCGCCCTGGAAGTAGCCGAGCTGCTCGAACTCGATGAACTGCGTCTGACGCCCAGTGCCCGGCCCCCGCATCGTGAGTTGCCGAGTGTGACCGCTGAAGACCGCCTGGCCATGGTGCGTAGCGCCGTGGCCGGGGTAGCGCCGTTGACGGTCGATGACCGTGAGTTGCGCCGCAACAAGCCGTCCTACACCGTCGATACCCTGGAGTCGATGCGTGCCGGGATGGCTGCACACGATCAACTGTTTTTGCTGTTGGGCTGGGATGCCTTTTGCAGCTTGCCGTCCTGGCATCGTTGGGAAGAACTGCTGGAGCATTGCCACATCGTGGTGCTGCAGCGGCCCGATGCCGACAGCGAACCGCCTGAAGCCCTGCGCGACCTGGTCGCCGCTCGGGCGGTCGGCGACCCCAAGGCTCTGGACGGGCCGGGCGGGCAGATTACCTTTGTCTGGCAGACGCCGCTGTCGGTGTCTGCCACCCAGATCCGCCAGTCACTGGCGGCAGGCCGATCAGTGCGTTTTCTGGTGCCTGACGCCGTTCTGGCCTATATCGAAGCACACGGTCTGTACCGTGCGCCCAATACCGAGGGAGCACCCGACAATGGCTTGCACGGCAAGCCTGCGGATGTATCCACATTGAAGAGTGAATGAGTGTTCATGAGCAAACAGAAACTGAGCAGTGAAGAAATCGTCGACCTCGCCATCGCGGCCCTGGAAGACGTAAAAGGTACCGATATCCTCAAGATGGACGTGCGCGACAAGACCAGCATCGCCGATTACATGCTGATCTGCACCGGTAGCTCCAACCGTCAGCTCAATGCGCTGGTCGAAAATGTCCGCGAGAAGGTCAAGGCCGCCGGAGTCCAGCCGCTGAGTGAAGAAGGCAAGGGCGACAGCGACTGGGTACTGCTGGACCTGGGTGACGTCGTCGTGCACGTGATGACCGCTGCATCGCGTCAGTTCTATGACCTGGAGCGTCTGTGGCAGGGTGCCGAGCAAAGCCGTGCAGCCAGCGCAGCGCACCATACCCCTGGTCACGAATAAGACCTTGCCGTGCGCATACGCCTGATTGCTGTAGGTTCACGCATGCCCAAGTGGGTGGAAGAAGGCTGGCATGAATATGCCAAGCGCCTGCCACCTGAGCTGGCGCTGGAACTGATAGAGATCCCGCTCAACACCCGTGGCAAGAATGCCGATGTGGCGCGCCTCATCCGGCAGGAAGGCGAGGCCATGCTGGCCAAGGTCCAGCCGGGTGAACGGATCGTGACGCTGGAAGTGCATGGCAAGCCATGGAGCACCGAGCAACTGGCGTGCGAGCTGGATCGCTGGCGGCTGGACGCGCGTACCGTCAACCTTATGGTCGGCGGCCCGGAAGGGCTGGCACCGGAGGTTTGTGCGCGCAGTGAGCAACGCTGGTCGTTGTCGCCGCTGACCTTGCCGCATCCGCTGGTTCGTATCTTGATCGGCGAGCAGATCTACCGCGCCTGGACAGTTCTGTCCGGTCATCCTTACCACAAGTAGTACGTTTCGAATGTCCCAGCCGATCCGCCTCAAAGATCACGAGAAAGACGCCCGCCTGGTGCGCAGCCGTGTTGTGGTCGGGGCTGTGGCCATCGTGCTGCTGGTCTGTGTGCTGATTGCGCGGCTGTATTACCTGCAAGTCATTCAGTACGACTACCACTCGACACTGTCTGAGAACAACCGCGTCCACGTCCAGCCGATTCCGCCGAGCCGTGGCCTGATCTATGACCGTAACGGCGTGGTGATTGCTGACAACCGGCCAAGCTTCAGCCTGAGCGTGACCCGCGAGCGGGCCGGCGACTGGGCCAAGGTGCTCGACACCATCGTCGATGTGCTGCAATTGAGCGCCGATGACCGGGTTATCTTCGAGAAGCGCATGAAGCAGGGCCGGCGGCCGTTCGAGCCGGTGCCGATCCTGTTCGAGCTGACCGAAGAGCAGATTGCTCTGGTCGCGGTGAACCAGTTCCGTCTGCCAGGGGTGGAAGTGGTCGCCCAGTTGGTCCGGCACTATCCGCAAGGCCCGCACTTCGCCCACTCGGTAGGCTATGTCGGGCGGATCAACGAGAAAGAGCTCAAGACCCTCGACCCGATCAACTACAGCGGCACGCACCATATCGGCAAGACCGGCATCGAGCGTTTCTACGAAAACGAACTGCATGGCCAGGTCGGCTACGAAGAAGTCGAGACCAACGCCCGTGGTCGGGTGCTGCGGGTGCTCAAGCGTACCGACCCGGTGCCGGGCAAGGACATCGTGCTGGGCCTGGACATCCACCTGCAGGAAGCCGCCGAGGCGGCGCTGGGCGGGCGTCGCGGCGCCGTCGTGGCGCTGGACCCGAACACCGGGGAAGTGCTGGCGATGGTCAGTGCACCGAGCTTCGACCCGAACCTGTTCGTCACCGGGATCAGCTTCAAGGCCTACGCCGAGTTGCGTGATTCGATTGACCGGCCGTTGTTCAACCGCATCCTGCGCGGCCTCTACCCGCCCGGCTCGACCATCAAGCCGGCGGTGGCCATCGCCGGTCTGGATGGCGGGGCGGTGACGCCGACTTCCAGGGTGTTCGACCCCGGTTATTACCAGTTGCCCAACTATGACCACAAATACCGTAACTGGAACCGCTCCGGTGACGGCTGGGTGGATATGGACACCGCGATCATGCGCTCCAACGACACCTACTTCTACGATCTGGCCCACAAGCTGGGTATCGACAAGCTGTCGACCTACATGAACAAGTTCGGGATTGGCCAGAAGGTCTCGCTGGACATGTTCGAAGAGTCTCCCGGCCTGATGCCTTCGCGTGAGTGGAAGCGCACCACCCGCCGCCAGCCGTGGTTCCCCGGCGAGACCCTGATTCTCGGTATCGGTCAGGGCTACATGCAGGCCACGCCGCTGCAACTGGCCCAGGCCACGGCACTGGTGGCCAGTAAAGGCAAGTGGATCCGTCCGCACCTGGCCAAGACCATCGAAGGTCAGACACCGGTGGACGAGAACCCGATACCGGACATCATCCTGCGCGACCCGAACAACTGGGCCAGGGTCAACCACGGCATGCAGGAAGTGATGCACGGTGCCCGCGGTACTGCGCGCAAGGCGTCGATTGGCGCTCAGTACCGGATTGCCGGCAAGAGCGGTACCGCTCAGGTGGTGGCGATCAAGCAGGGCGAGAAGTACGACCGCAGCAAGGTTCAGGAGCGCCATCGCGACCACGCCTTGTTCGTCGGTTTCGCGCCGGCCGACAACCCCCGGATCGTCGTGGCGGTGATGGTCGAAAACGGTGAGTCCGGTTCCGGGGTCGCGGCGCCGGTGGTGCGGCAGGTGATGGATGCCTGGCTGCTCGACGGCAACGGTCATCTGAAAGCCGAATATGCCGGCTCGTTCAATCCTGAGCGCGGCTCTGCGCCTGTTGTGGAGGCCACCGGCCGTGAAGAGTAATTTCGACCGGGTGCTGTCCAGCGAAGACGTGATGCGTCGCCGGGCGACGCTGCTGCAGCGCATTCATATCGACGGGCCATTGCTGGTGCTGCTGCTGATTCTGGCGGCCGGCAGCCTGTTCGTGCTGTATTCGGCCAGCGGCAAGAACTGGGATCTGCTGCTCAAACAGGCCAGTTCGTTCGGCATCGGCATGGTAGCGATGGTCATCATCGCCCAGTTCGAACCCCGGTTCATGGCCCGCTGGGTGCCGGTCGGCTATGTGGTCGGCGTGCTGTTACTGGTGGTGGTCGACATCATGGGCCATAACGCCATGGGGGCAACCCGCTGGATCAACATCCCCGGGGTGATCCGCTTTCAGCCCTCGGAGTTTCTCAAGATTCTCATGCCGGCCACGATTGCCTGGTATCTGTCCAAGCGCAGCCTGCCGCCGCAGCTCAAGCATGTGGTGGTCAGTCTTGGCCTGATCGGCGTTCCCTTTGTGCTGATCGTGCGCCAGCCTGACCTGGGCACCTCATTGTTGATCCTGGCCTCCGGTGCTTTCGTGCTGTTCATGGCCGGGTTGCGCTGGCGCTGGATTCTGAGTGTGGTGGCGGCCATCGTGCCCGCTTCTGTGGTCATGTGGATGTTCTTCATGCATGACTACCAGAAACAGCGGGTACTGACCTTCCTTGATCCGGAAAGCGACCCGCTGGGCACCGGCTGGAACATCATCCAGTCCAAGGCGGCGATTGGTTCGGGCGGCGTATTCGGCAAAGGCTGGCTGCTGGGCACCCAGTCGCACCTGGACTTTCTGCCAGAGAGCCACACCGACTTCATCATTGCGGTGCTCGGTGAAGAGTTCGGCCTGGTCGGCATCTGTGCGCTGCTGATCGTCTACCTGCTGTTGATTGGTCGTGGGCTGGTGATCACCGCCCAGGCCCAGACGCTGTTCGGCAAGTTGCTGGCCGGCGCCCTGACCATGACCTTCTTTGTATACGTCTTCGTCAACATCGGCATGGTCAGCGGTCTGCTGCCGGTGGTGGGGGTTCCATTGCCCTTCATTAGTTATGGCGGAACTTCACTCGTGACCTTGCTGTCAGCGTTTGGCGTTTTGATGTCGATTCATACCCACCGCAAATGGATTGCACAGGCTTGATTAAGGTGAACTATTCAATGCAAGCAGCGCGCAACCTGGCTCGCTACGTACCGCTGGTCAGCCTGATGAGCCTCCTGGGCTCGCTTCAGGAGGCTGTGGCCGGTTCCTACGATGGCTCGCCGCAGGTCGCCGAGTTTGTCGCCGAGATGACCCGCGACTACGGCTTTGCCGGCGAACAACTGGTGGGTGTGTTCCGTGATGTGGAGCGCAAGCAGGCAATTCTCGATGCGATCTCCCGGCCAGCGGAGCGGGTCAAGCCGTGGAAAGAATACCGGCCGATGTTCATCACCGAAGCGCGGATCGCCCGTGGCGTGGATTTCTGGCGTCAGCACGAGGCCACCTTGGCACGTGCCGAGCGCGAGTACGGAGTGCCTGCCCAAGTCATTGTCGCGATCATCGGCGTAGAAACATTTTTCGGTCGTAATACCGGTAATTACCGGGTGATCGATGCACTTTCGACCCTGGGTTTCGACTATCCGCCACGCGCCACGTTCTTTCGCAAGGAGCTGCGCGAGTACCTGCTGCTGGCCCGTGAACAGCAGATCGACCCGCTGACCATCAAGGGCTCCTATGCCGGGGCGATGGGGCTGCCGCAGTTCATGCCCAGCAGCTTTCGCGCCTATGCGGTAGATTTCGACGGTGATGGCCATATCAACATCTGGACTGATCCGGACGATGCCATCGGCAGTGTTGCCAGTTATTTCAAGCGTCACGGCTGGGCAGCGGGCCAGCCAGTGGTCAGCCGCGCCAATGTCTCGGGCGCGCAAGCCGAGCAGGGCCTGAGCCCTGGGCTTGATCCGGTCATGAGCCTGGGAGAGTTGCGAGGCCTGGGCTGGGCAAGTCATGATGCGCTGCGCGATGACCTGCCAGTGACCGCGTTTCGCCTGGAGGGTGACAACGGGCCCGAATACTGGATAGGGTTGAACAATTTTTACGCGATCACTCGCTATAACCGGAGTGTGATGTACGCCATGGCCGTGCATCAGCTCTCCGAATCTCTGGTTCAAGCTCGAGGCGTCAAGTAATGCGGGCAAGTACCTCATTCAAATTGCTGGTGTATGTCGGGATCGGTCTGGTGCTTGCCAGCTGCTCGTCGTCCAGCCGCTCACCGCAACACAGCGGCAGTCAGGCCGTGCGCTCTGCGCCGGGGCTGGACATCAACCGCGCCCACAAGGATGGCGCGCCATGGTGGGATGTGGATATCTCGAAGATTCCCGACGCCACCCCGACCCTGCACACCGGTGCCTTCAAGGCCAACCCCTACACCGTGTTGGGCAAGAGTTATTTTCCGATGAACGATGGTCGGCGCTATGTGGCCACCGGTACGGCATCCTGGTATGGCACCAAGTTCCACGGCCAGAACACCGCCAACGGCGAAGTCTATGACCTGTATGGCATGAGTGCCGCGCACAAGACCTTGCCGCTGCCGACCTACGTGAAGGTCACCAACCTCGACAACAACCGCACTGTGGTACTGCGGGTCAACGATCGCGGGCCGTTCTATTCGGACCGGATCATCGACCTGTCCTATGCTGCGGCCAAGAAGCTTGGCTATGCCGAAAGCGGCACGGCGCGGGTCAAGGTCGAAGGCATCGATCCTCAGGAGTGGTGGGCCCAGCGTGGCCGCTCGGCGCCGTTGATGATGGCCCAGGCACAGCCGGCTCCCAAGCCCGCCGCGCCGGTGATCACTGCCTCGGCCGGGACCATCGAGCAATGGACTCCGCCGCCTCAGCAACACGCCGCGCCGCCTGTACCCTTGCAGGACGAGGCAAAAAAAAACGCTTCAGGATCAGCCGATGGGCTGTTTCTCCAGGTCGGAGCCTTCGCCAATCCGGATGCTGCGGAGCTGCTGCGCTCGAAGCTGAGCACGATGGTCCGCGCACCGGTGTTCGTCAGTTCCATCGCCCGCAACCAGCAGACGCTCTATCGCGTGCGGATGGGGCCGGTGGCGACGCAGGGTGAGGCCCAGCAACTGCAGGACAGCGTAAGGTCGGCCAACCTGGGGCAACCCAGTGTGGTAACCGCCGATTGATCCACCGCTGCCGGCGACATGTGCGCCGGTGGTGCGCAGCGTGCCTCAATCTGCCGTGCAGAGCAGGAGGCGGCGTTGTAGACGGCAATGCCCTGTGGGGCTTGCCTGCCAGGTTTGGCCTGGCATTACGGGACCTCGTGGGCGGCGCTGCCTGCGACGGATCCTTGAGTTTTGCCCGCGAGGGCATATCTGCCCATTCAGCAATTTCGAGAGACGGATGAACATCACAACCTTCGCAAAACGTCTGTGCCTGCTAGTGCCACTGATGATCGCCCCCACTGCATGGGCCGTAGAGCAGATGACACCGGCTGCACCGCAGTTGGCCGCCAAGTCCTACGTGCTGATGGATGCCGCCAGCGGTAACGTTCTGGTGGAGAGCAACGGCGACCAGCGTCTGCCGCCAGCCAGCCTGACCAAACTGATGACCGCCTATATCGCGACCCTGGAAATCCGTCGTGGCCAGATCGGTGAAAATGACCCGGTAACCGTCAGTGAAAATGCCTGGCGCACCGGTGGCTCGCGGATGTTCATCAAGGTTGGCAGCCAGGTCAGCGTCAGTGATCTGCTGCACGGCGTGATCATTCAGTCGGGTAACGATGCCAGTGTGGCGATTGCCGAGCACATCGCCGGCAGTGAAGACGCGTTTGCCGACCTGATGAACAAGACCTCGGCCGACCTAAAGCTGACCAACACCCACTTCATGAACCCCACCGGCCTGCCGCACCCCGAGCACTACTCCTCGGCGCACGACATGGCCAAGCTGGCCCGCGCGATCATCAACGAAGATCCGGCGCACTATGCGATCTACTCGCAGAAAGAGTTCTTCTGGAACGGCATCAAGCAGCCTAACCGTAACCTGCTGCTGTGGCGCGACAAGACAGTTGATGGCCTGAAGACCGGTCACACCGAAGAGGCTGGCTACTGCCTGGTGTCGTCGGCGGTACGTGATGGCACTCGTCTGATCGCCGTGGTCTTCGGCACCAACAGCGAGCAGGCCCGTGCGGCTGAAACCCAGAAGCTGCTGACCTACGGTTTCCGTTTCTTCGAAACCCAGAACTTCTACCAGAAAGGCCAGGAGCTGGCCCAGGCTCCGGTCTGGAAAGGTGCAACACGTCAGGTCAAGGCTGGCCTGGCGTCGGATCTGAGCCTGACCATGCCTAAAGGGCAAATGAAGAAGCTGTCGGCCAGCATGACCATGAATCCGCAGCTCATCGCGCCTATCGCCAAAGGCGATGTTATCGGCAAGGTTGAAGTGCGCATGGACGACAAAGTGATACACACCGCTGACCTGATCGCACTCGATGCTGTTGAGGAAGGTGGCTTTTTCCGCCGCGTGTGGGATAGCATTCGCCTGTTCTTCTTCGGCCTGTTCAATTAATTCGGGTTCGCACGCAGATCGCGAGCCTGGGTCAGGCAAGCCGCTCCGTTACGGCGCCTGACCCCGCGTAACCGATTATTGTGTGTGCCCTGATCAATGCCGATCTTTTCGCCGCTTGTCCTTGCCTGGGACCAGCGGCGTGTCCGTCTTTACGGCTTGTGAGACCTTTACTGCCATGACCGATACCGACGTCCAGTCGCCAAAAATCGAGTTTCCCTGCAACGACTACCCGATCAAGGTGATCGGTGATACCGGTGTGGGCTTTACTGATACTGTGATCGAGATCCTCAGCAAGTACGCCACGGTGGATATCGACACCCTGGCCGAGCGCCAAAGCAGCAACGGCAAGTACACCACGGTACAACTGCACATCGTCGCCACCGGCGAAGAGCAACTGCGCGATATCAACAGCGCCTTGCGCGCGACAGGTATCGTACACATGGTGCTCTGATGAGCGATGTACTGGGCATTCGTGAACTGGGTCTGGTCGATTACCGCCAGGCCTGGCAGGCGATGCAGCGTTTTACCGACACCCGTAGCCGCGAGGCTGCCGATGAGGTCTGGCTGGTCGAGCACCCGCCGGTATTTACCCAGGGGCAGTCCGGCAAGGCCGAGCATCTGCTGTTGCCCGGAGATATTCCGGTCGTGCAGGTCGATCGTGGTGGCCAGGTGACTTATCATGGCCCTGGTCAACTGGTTGCCTATCTGCTGCTGGATGTCCGGCGCAAGGGCTGTGGTGTTCGCGATCTTGTTACCCGGATCGAGAACAGCCTGATCCAGTTGCTGGGCAGCTACGGTGTTACTGCAGCGGCCAAGGCCGATGCACCAGGTGTCTATGTCGACGGCGCGAAAATCGCGTCGCTCGGCCTGCGCATTCGCAACGGTTGTTCGTTTCATGGCCTGGCGTTGAACGTCGACATGGACCTGGAACCGTTCCGGCGCATCAATCCCTGCGGTTATGCGGGGCTGAAGATGACCCAGCTGAGCGAACATGCCGGGTCAATAGAATTTGCCGAGGTAAGTGCCCGGCTGCGTGCGCAGCTCGTCAGACACCTCGACTATGCTGAGCAGGCGACCCTTACGGGCGGAATAGACTGATATGACTGAAACCGTGCAAACCCTGATCCCCGCGCTCGACATTTCCGAACGCGCGCCCCGTCCCAAAGTCGAAGCCGGCGTGAAGCTGCGCGGCGCGGAAAAAGTCGCACGCATCCCGGTCAAGATCATTCCGACCGTAGAACTGCCGAAAAAACCCGACTGGATTCGCGTCCGTATCCCGGTTTCGCCGGAAGTCGACCGCATCAAGCAATTGCTGCGCAAGCACAAGCTGCACAGTGTCTGTGAAGAGGCGTCCTGCCCGAACCTTGGCGAGTGCTTCTCCGGTGGCACCGCGACGTTCATGATCATGGGCGACATCTGCACCCGTCGTTGCCCGTTCTGCGACGTGGGCCATGGTCGTCCGAAGCCACTGGACGTCGATGAGCCGCACAACCTGGCGGTGGCCATCGCCGACCTGCGCCTGAAGTACGTGGTGATCACCTCCGTCGACCGCGACGACCTGCGCGACGGCGGTGCCCAGCACTTCGCTGACTGTATCCGCGAAATCCGCGCCCTGTCGCCCAACGTGCAACTGGAAACCCTGGTGCCTGACTACCGTGGGCGGATGGACGTGGCCCTGGAAATCACCGCAGCCGAGCCGCCGGATGTGTTCAACCACAACCTGGAAACCGTACCGCGCCTGTACAAAGCTGCGCGGCCGGGTTCGGACTATCAGTGGTCGCTGACCCTCCTGCAACGCTTCAAGCAGATGGTGCCGCATGTACCGACCAAATCCGGTCTGATGCTGGGCCTGGGCGAGACCGACGACGAAGTGATCGAAGTCATGCAGCGCATGCGCGAACATGACATCGACATGCTGACCCTGGGTCAGTACCTGCAACCTTCGCGCAACCACCTGCCGGTGCAACGCTTCGTACACCCCGACACCTTTGCCTGGTTCGCCGAGGAAGGCTACCGCATGGGCTTCAAGAACGTCGCCTCCGGCCCGTTGGTCCGCTCTTCGTACCACGCTGACGAGCAAGCCAAGATCGCCAAGAAAGCCCTGTGATCCCAGGCTGAAAAGCAAAAAGGGCCGGATAGTGATATCCGGCCCTTTTTATTTGTGCTGTCTGTTGCTGTTGATCTGCGCTTGCTCCTGGAGCTGTTATTAGCCAGGCGCCGCCCAATGCCGGATCGGCGCCGTGGCAGACAACTGCAGCAGACGGCTTATCGCAAGCCGCCCCGGCCGATCTGAATCAGGATGCGGGCTTGCGCAGGGCGTTGAGCAACTCATGGGTCGGATAGCCGTCCGCCGGCCAGCCAAAGGCCTGCTGGGCGCTACGGATCGCCTTGCGGGTATTGGCACCGATTATCCCGTCCGGCGCGCCAGCGTCGTACTGACGGGCACTGAGCAGGCTCTGCAGCTCGATACGCTCGGAGCGGCTCAACGGCAGATCGCTCTTTGGCCAGTTGCCTACGATAAAGCCTGCACCCTTGAGCCGATCGGCCAGCAGGTTGATCGCCATCGCGTAAGAGGTTGAGTTGTTGTACTTGAGCACGGCGCGGAAGTTATCCAGCACCAGGAAGGCCGGGCCACGATAGCCTGCTGGCAAAAGCAGCGAGGCTTGTTGCTGGCTGGCCGCCAGCGGCAGCGCCGAGCCGTCGGGCAGTTTGACCCCCAGCGCCTGCCACTGCGCCAGGTTCTTGCGCACTGTCGGGTCGGCCAGGGCATAGTCGAAATCGCCGCCCAGCACCACCTCATAACCCCAGGGCTGGCCACGTTGCCAGCCTGAGCTTTGCAGGTAATGGGCAGCGGATGCCAGGGCATCGACCGGGCTGTTCCAGATATCACGGCGGCCGTCACCGTCGAAGTCCACCGCATGGGTGTGGTAAGTGGTGGGCATGAATTGGGTCTGGCCCATGGCGCCGGCCCAGGAACCCAGCATGCGCTCCGGGGTGATATCACCTTGCTGAAGAATCTGCAGCGCCGCGAGCAGCTGGTTTTGCGCGAAGGCCGGGCGCCGGCCTTCATAAGCCAGGGTCGCCAGCGAGCGGATCACCGACTGTGAGCCCTGGAACTGGCCGAAGTTGCTCTCCATGCCCCAGACCGCTACCAGCGCCTGGCGGTCGACGCCATAGCGCTGCTCAATGCTCTGCAGCTCGCTGGCGTACTGGGTCAGCAGCGCCTGGCCCTTGCGCACCCGGGAATTGGAAATGGCGTTATCGAGGTACTCCCACACCGGCCGACTGAACTCGGGCTGGCTGCGGTCGGCCTTGACCACGCTCATGTCCGGCGTCACGCCGGCGAAGGCCTTGTCGAACACCTCACCACGGATGCCGGCCTGCAAGGCCTGGTTGCGAAAGCCCGACTGCCATTCGGCAAAGCTGATGGTCGGCGCGATCGCCAGATTCTGGTCGACCTGCAGCGGAGCGACTGGCGTCAGAACCGCTGGAGCATTGGTTTTGCTGGTTTGCAGAGGCGTGGCATCGGCGGCGGTGGGCTTTTCAGCGCAGGCGACCAGTGCAACGAGGCTGGAGGCGGCGATCAGCTGGCGTAACGGCCAGGGCTGGGTCAAACAGAAATGCATGCTGGGGTCCAGAAAGGAATACCGTTTAGATGCAGACCTTAACATGCCCGCAACGTTGCAGGGGCTTGGAAAGTAACGGCATTTATCAAGCCGCCATAAAGCAGGAAGCCTCCCAGTTTTTTGACTGGAAGGCTTCGCGCTGGTAACTGCCTTTGCCCTTGGCCGGGCGTTCCTGACGACAGCGGAACAGTGGCTGGGCGACGATGGACTTGGCTTTGTTGGGCCGTTTTTTCTTGCTCATGGCAGGATTCCCCGGTGGGTTGAACGGGGCGCATCATCAGGCTTGTGGGCGGCGTTGTCCAATAGCTCTGCACTATCATGCAGACCGCCACTGCAAGAGCGGCTTTGGTCGCAATAGTGTTCAGTCAAGTGCTTTATGCCCCGCTGGACGCGAGCTTGGTCTGGGGCGGCATACCGACGAAGAGGCCATTGAAAACACTGCATCTGCTGTGACTTTGCCGGCCCCTTCACGAGCGAGCTCGTTCCCACCAAGGCATGCAGCGCTTATCCGAACAGTTCGTGATGCGAGGCTTTCGCGGCTCAAGCCGCTGCTACTCGGCAGGCAGTGCCAGGCGCTGGCCTGCCATCAAGAGTGCCAGGCGGCCCAGGCTGCTCCAGGCCGAGCCTGGTGCCTGGCCCTTGATCTGCTCATCAATGCGCTGGGCTTCGAGCAACAGCTGGTTCCAGCGCTTGCTGGACAGCCGTTGCAGGGCTTTGCTCATCAGCGGCTTGCGTTTGTCCCAGACCGGCGGGCGCGCTGAGCTGAACACCTTGTCCAGCGGCATGCCCTGGCTGTATTGCATGGCCATGGTCGCCAGCGAGCGCAGCTCGCGGGTCAGGGCCCAAAGCACAACCGGCGTCTCTACGCCCTCGCCGCGCAACCCTTCGAGAATACGCAGCGCATGCGCGGCTTCGCCATTGAGCACCGCGTCGGTCAGGCCGAACACATCGAACCGCGCGCTGTCAGCCACCGCAGCCTGCACGGTGTCTACCGTGATCTGGCCGGCTTCGGCCATCAGCTTGAGCTTTTCGATTTCCTGGGCGGCAGCCAACAGGTTGCCTTCGACCCGTGCGGCAATCAGTTCCACCGCGTCCTGGGTGGCGGCCAGCCCGGCCTGGGACAGGCGTTGGCGGATCCACTGCGGCAACTGGCCGGCGTCCACCGGCCAGATCTGGACGAACTGGCAGTGTTGGCCGTCGATCAGTGCCTTGCCCCACTTGGTTTTCTGCGCGCTACCGTCAAGCTTGGGCAGGCTGATCAGCAGCAGCGTGTCTTCAGCCGGGCGCGAGCAATACTCGATCAGCGCCGCAGCGCCCTTGTCACCGGGCTTGCCCGAGGGCAGGCGCAGTTCCAGCAGGCGCCTTTCAGCGAACAGCGACAGGCTGGCGCCGGCCTGGAGCAGGGTGCCCCAGTCGAAGTTGCTGTCGGCGCTGAACACCTGACGTTCGTCGAAGCCTTGCAGGCGCGCTGCTGCGCGAATGGCGTCAGCAGCTTCCTGGCAAAGCAGGGGGTCATCGCCACTGATCACATAGACCGGTGCGAGAGTCCCTTGCAGGTGTTTGCCGAGTTGGGCGGGGGCGAGCTTCATGGTCAGGCAGCTTCGGGGCCAGCGTACTGGCCCCTGAGGCTTAGCGGCCGGGGATTTCGATAGGTGACTGCTGAGGTGTTTCGTCACGCAGGCGCTGGGCCTCCTGACGCGCTTGTTCCTCGGCACGGGCCACTTCATCAGCCTGGGCTTGCAATTGGTCCAGACGCTGCGGAGTCAACTGTTGCAGACGGGCCAGCATGCGCTGTACCAGATCGTGACGCATTTCCTGACGGATCTGCGCGGCTTCCTGGTCGGAGCCGGTCAGGTTGTTGCCGTCGTGAACATAAATGCGATCGACAGAGATCTTGTCAGCCAGCAGGAAGCGATCCTGGATACCGCGGATTTCGTAGTTGAGGGTCGAGGTCAGCTGGTTCTCGGCAGAACGGCCAGAGCCGGAGTAACTGGCGGTACGCTGGGTCTCGGCTTCGTTGACCAGGACCAGTTTGTACGGTGCGCCGGTGTAGACCTTGACGCCGCCGGCGGTGAGCAGGCGATTGAGCTGGGTGACGGTCTCGCCGTAAGCATTGCGGGCGCTTACGTCCAGCTCGGTGATGCTCAACTGGTTGGTGCCGGTACCACGCAACTGGAAGCCACAGGCACTCAATACCACGGCCATGCCGATCACCAGCAGATTGCGTTTGATCATCTTGATACTCCCCTTGAACCCGTATGGGCACGCTGTGCGTACCCTGGAAATTGGCGGGCGCCCGGACCGGCCGGGCGCCTGGCTCATCAGCTTGCGACGATATTGACCAGTTTTCCTGGCACGACGATGACCTTGCGGATGGTCAGGCCGTCGAGGAAGCGCAGCACGTTTTCGTTGACGCGGGCGGCGGCTTCGACTTCTTCGCGGCTGGCACTGGCCGGCACTTCGATATGGCCGCGCAGCTTGCCGTTGACCTGAACCACCACTTGCAGGCTGTCCTGCACCAGAGCACTTTCATCCAGTACCGGCCAGGCTGCATCGATGACGGCGCCGGCATGACCGAGCTGTTGCCACACCACGTGGCTGATGTGCGGGGTGATCGGCGCGAGCAGCAGTGCTACGGTTTCCAGCCCCTCTTGCAGCAAGGCGCGGTCCTGTTGGCTGGCTTGCGAGGCTTTCTCCAGCACGTTCATCAAGGTCATTACCTGGGCAATGGCGGTGTTGAACTTGTGGAACTGACCGACATCAGTGCTGGCCTGCTTGATGGCCGCATGGATGGAGCGGCGTACCGCTTTCTGTGCGTCGTCCAGTGCGGTGCTGTCCAGCTTGCCTGGCAGGCCCTGGCTGACGTGGGCATGGGCCAGGCGCCAGACGCGACGCAGGAAGCGGCTTGCGCCCTCGACACCGGAGTCGGACCATTCCAGGCTCTGGTCAGGTGGCGAGGCGAACATCATGAACAGGCGGCAGGTGTCGGCACCGTAGGCGTCGATCATCGCCTGAGGATCCACGCCGTTGTTCTTGGACTTGGACATCTTCTCGGTGCCGCCAATTTCCACCGGCAAGCCATCGGTCTTCAGGCGTGCGCCAATGATCTTGGCTTTGGCGTCGCGCTCGACTTCGACGTCGGCCGGGTTGAACCAGTCCTTGCCGCCGTTGCTGGCGGTGCGGTAGTAGGTTTCGGCGACCACCATGCCCTGGGTCAGCAGGTTCTTGAACGGCTCGTTGGAAGTGACCAGGCCTTCGTCGCGCATCAGCTTGTGGAAGAAGCGCGCATACAGCAAGTGCAGGATCGCGTGTTCGATACCGCCAATGTACTGATCGACCGGCAGCCAGTGGTTGGCCGCTTTCGGATCGACCATGCCGCCTTCGTAGTTGGGCGAGGCATAGCGGGCGAAATACCACGACGACTCGACGAAGGTGTCCATGGTGTCGGTTTCGCGCTTGGCTGCAGTGCCGCATTTCGGGCAGCTGCACTCATAAAACTCAGGCATGCGCGCCAGTGGCGAACCGGCGCCGTCGGGCACCACGTCTTCGGGCAGTTTTACCGGCAGTTGATCTTCGGGCACCGGTACGTCGCCGCAGGACGGGCAGTGGATGATCGGGATCGGGCAGCCCCAGTAACGCTGGCGGCTGATGCCCCAGTCGCGCAGGCGGAACTGGGTCCGGGATTTGCCCAGTTGCTTGCTGATCAGTGCCACTTCGATGGCGTCGAAGGCACCCTGGAAGTCCAGGCCGTCGAACTCACCGGAATTGATCAACTGGCCATGCTCGCCATAAGCGGCCTGCCAATCGCTACCGACCTCGTCGCCAGCGCTGGTGCGCACCACGGCCTTGATCGGCAGGTTGTACTTGCGGGCAAATTCGAAGTCGCGCTCGTCGTGGGCCGGTACGGCCATGACTGCGCCGTCGCCGTAGTGCATCAGCACGTAGTTGGCGACCCACACCGGCAGTTTCTCGCCGGTCAGCGGATGCTCGACGAACAGGGCAGTGGGCATGCCCTTCTTCTCTTGGGTGGCAACGTCGGCTTCGGCGACGCTGCCGCTCTTGCATTCTTCGATGAACGCCTGCAGCGCCGGGTCGTTGACGGCGGCCTGGGTGGCCAGCGGGTGCTCGGCGGCCACCGCCACGTAGGTGGCGCCCATCAGCGTGTCGGCACGGGTGGTGAAGACTTTCAGCGCGCCGGCGTGGCCGATGCTCGCCTGGTCATAGGGGAATTGCACTTCCATGCCGCGGGATTTGCCGATCCAGTTGCGCTGCATGGTTTTGACCTGCTCAGGCCAGCCCGGCAGTTCGTCGAGGCTTTCGAGCAGTTCGTCTGCGTAGTCGGTGATGCGGAAGTAGTACATCGGGATTTCGCGCTTTTCGATCAGCGCGCCCGAACGCCAGCCACGGCCGTCGATGACCTGCTCGTTGGCCAGTACGGTCTGGTCCACCGGGTCCCAGTTGACGGTGCCGTTCTTGCGATAAATCACGCCTTTTTCGAACAGGCGGGTGAACAGCCACTGCTCCCAGCGATAGTAGTCGGGCTTGCAGGTGGTCACTTCGCGGGACCAGTCGATTGCCAGGCCCAGGCTGTTGAGCTGGGACTTCATGTAGGCAATGTTTTCGTAGGTCCATTTGGCCGGCGCGACGTTGTTCTTCATCGCGGCGTTTTCTGCCGGCATGCCAAAAGCGTCCCAACCCATCGGTTGCAGGACGTTCTTGCCCTGCATGCGATGGTAACGGGCAATCACGTCACCGATGGTGTAGTTGCGCACATGACCCATGTGCAGCTTGCCGCTGGGGTAAGGAAACATCGACAGGCAGTAGAAAGTCTCCTTGCCTGGCTGTTCACTGACTGCAAAAGACTTTTGCTCATCCCAGAAGGATTGGGCGGCGGCTTCGATTTCGCGGGGCTGATAGAGTTCGTGCATGGCTGCTTTTAACTAAGGAGTGGTGACCCTTGGCCTCTTCATCGCTTCGCCGAGTCGTTCGGCACCCGGCACGAGGGCTGGGCGCTGCGTTCCGGCTCAGGAGAGCGCAAGTGGAGTGACAGGAAACGCCGTAGCATACATGAGCGCTGTCTATCGAGGGAAACCCTGATTGCGCTGGCGAGCGGCAAAAAAACCGCCCAGCGTCGCATTCGCTGGCCAGTTCCTGCCGTTTGTCGCAGTTTTCCGCCTGTTTCAATAGCAGCGCTAAGCTCAACAATGAGGGTATGTCCTATCTTCAAAGAGGTGAGCGGATGACAGAGTTGCAGCACACAGTAGTCACTTCTGAGCTGTATGAACGTTTGATCAATCGACTCGGACTTGCGCTGGAAACGGCCAGCACAGCAGTCCGGCTTCGCAATGAGTTACCCGATGAGCTTGAACTTGATGGGTTGAGCGATGCTGAATTCGAGTGGATCGAGGCCTACCTTGAAAAAGGCGTGAAGGCGGCAAACGGGGCTGTTAAGGGTAAGTCTGAGGGCAGCTTCAATGATGCACCGGAGCGATCCGTGCCAGTCAGGGTGTCGCAGGATTTGGCCAGAGTCATCTGGCTCGAAGACAAGAGGCGGACCAACACCGTGGCCAGATCGGGCCGTTATTCACAGAATATCTTCAAGTTCTGATCATCGCGGGCTGCGGGCCCGTTCAGCAGGCATTGTTGCCTGGCACCAATCAATCTAGGCTTCGGGCATCGATGGAGATGCCCGATGCCTTTGCGTTATCTGTTCAAAACCCTGCTGTTACCTCCGGGTGTTCTGTTGCTTCTGCTTGTGCTGGGCTGGTGGCTGCGTCGTTCGCGACCGCGCCTGGCCTTGTTGTGCTGGGTGACAGGGCTGGGCGGCTTATGGTTGATGAGCCTGCCGGTGGCGGTCGAGCAGGCTGCCCGGCAACTGGAGCGGGTGCCGCCACTGGCGCTTGAGCAGTGGACGACACTTGCCGGCCAGGCCGATGTGATCGTGGTGCTGGGCAATGGCCGTGAGCGCAACGCGCCGGCCTGGGGTGAAGATGTGCCCACCGACATGGGCCTGCAACGCTTGCAAATGGCCGCACGCCTGGCCAAAGCCAGCGGGCTGCCACTGCTGGTCACAGGTGGTTTGCACTACGGCGAACCGCCCAGTGAGGCGCAGATCATGAGTGAGGTGCTTAACCGGGATTTCGGCGTCAGTGTGCGCTGGCTTGAGGAGCGCAGCCGCACCACCTGGGAAAACGCGACCATGACCGCGCAGCAACTGGCGCCGTCGGGATTGACCCGCGTGGTGCTGGTCACCCAGGCCTGGCACATGCCCCGTGCACGCTGGAGCTTCGAGCAGGCGGGGTTTACGGTGATCGGTGCGCCGGTGGGCTTTCTGGGGGTGGACAACGCCCGGCCGTTCGGCGGCTGGCTGCCGGAAAGCCGCGCCTTTGGCCAGAGCGCCCTGCTGCTCAACGAAGCCGCAGGGGCATTGGTGTATCCGTGGGTGTATCCTTGACATCCTCCCCGTCCTAAAGGGCGGGGATTCCCACAACTGGACGCTCATGCCCGAGCGCGAGAATGTTCTTTGCGGCGTTGACGTCGCGGTCGTGGGTGGCACCACACCCACAACAAGTCCATTCCCTTATTCCAAGCCCTGCGATACCTCTCGGCCTCGAGTCCGGCAATTGCTTGCAGCTCGAACAGGTTTGGGTGGTGTTTCTCTCGCTGACAACCTTGAAAACCGTGCCTGCGTGATCGCATTTGTATTCCAGCATGGTTTTCAATTGGCCCCAGCCGGCGTCCAGCACCGACTTGGCCATCCTGGTTTTCGCGAGTTTCAGTGAGTTCACATCGCCCACCACAATGACGCCACAACGCGCGACCAGCGCGTTGCTGAACTTATGCAGGCAATCCTTGCGGCGGTTCGCAATCTTGGCGTGAATCGCCCGTACACGAGCCTTCTTGCCGGCACGCTGGGCCGTGCCCAGGGCGCTCTCCAGATCCCGGTAGAACCTGCCGCTTTCAAGGCGATGACCGTCGCTGCAGGTGGCCGTGGTTTTCAGTCCGAGGTCGATACCCACTGCGTCCTGGCCTGGCGATAACTGGCGGTCGACCTCGACCACGACGTTGAAATACCAGCGTCCACGGCTGTCCTCGTTGAAGCTACCGGATCTGAATTTAAAGCCCGCCAGGCCGTAGCTGTCCCAGACCTTGAAGGGCTGTTTGTTGAAGACGACCTGGCCGTTTTTCCAGACAGCAGCGCCGACCTTGAAGGGCAGCCAACCCAGACTGCGCCGGGCGCCGCCCGAGCAGCGCCAGCGGAGCTGGCGCTTTTTGAACTGCTTGCGCCGTGTGACATATTCGTCGGCAACAGCCTGCACCGATTGGCTGTGCAGTCCCAGGTCTTTGCTGGCCCCGTTGGTGTACTTGTGAATGTCGAACGCCGACAGAAAACGACCACGCTCACGAATCGAGCGACGGCTCAACTCGTTTACGTAGTTCCACACAAAATTCACAGCACGAGACGCTTCACGCAACTGCGCTGCATGCTTGTCTCGCACTCGAATCTTGAGGGTTCTGGTCGCTTTCATTTCAGTCATGAAACACAGAATAGGGTCGGTTTTTATGGGTTTTAACCCTTATTACCGCTTCGCGGTGGCGCTTTCATCCCCCACCTGAAGGAAGGGGCTTTTCGCGCCAGCTTGGTAACCCGCGGCGGTTATGCGGTTTTGCGGCGGGCGATGAACGCCCAGCCCAGCAGCACGGCGCAGACAATCCCCAGTGGCCAGGAGCGCCAGCGCAGGTACGGGGTCAGGTGATGCATCGGCACCACCTCGCCATACAGCACGCCACGTTCGAACTGCGGAATTTGCCGGGTGATGCGGCCATACGGGTCGATCAGGGCGGTGACTCCGTTGTTGGTGGCGCGGATCATCCAGCGGCCTGCTTCAAGGGCGCGCATCTGCGCCATCTGCAGGTGCTGCAGAGGGCCTATCGAGGTGCCGAACCAGGTGTCGTTACTCACGGTCAGCAGCAGGTCGCTGCGGGCGGCCAGGCTGGCCGCGAACTCCGGGTAGACCACTTCGTAACAGATATACGGCGCGATCTGGTAACCCTTGGCCTGCAACAGCGCCTGGTCATTTGGTCCGCGGGCAAAGTCCGACATCGGCAGGTTGAAAAACTCGATCAGGCCGCGCAGCACATCCTGCAGCGGTACGTACTCGCCGAACGGCACCAGTTTCTGCTTGAGGTAAGTGCCGTCACCCTCGCCGGTGACGGTGATCGCGTTGTAATAGCGGTACTCGCCGCGGCCGCTGAGTTCGCGCACCGGCACGCCGGTAATCAGCGCCGAACGTCGCTCGCCGGCGAAGTTGCCCATCATGCTCAGGTAACCTTCGGCCATTTCCTTGAGCACCGGTACGGCAGTTTCCGGCCAGACAATCAGGTCGACCGGTTGCGAGCGAAAGGTCATGTCGCGGTACAGCGCCAGTTGCGCGTTAAGGTGCGCCGGGTCCCACTTGAGCATCTGTTCGACGTTGCCTTGCAGCGCCGCGACGCTCAGGGGGTTGCCGGAGGGCGAAGTCCAGGCGTGATCCTTCAGGGCCAGGCCTGCCGCCCAAGGACCGAGCAGCAGCACGACTGCCGCCGCCAGCAATGAGGGCTGGTTGCGCAGACGCGGCAGGTTGCACAGCAGCGCAACGCTCAAGGCGAGAGCAAAGGACACCAGCCAGACGCCGCCGACCGGTGCCAGTCCGGCCAATGGACCCTCGAGCTGGCTATAGCCCGAGTACAGCCACGGGAAACCGGTCAGGAACCAGCCGCGGAAAGTTTCTTGCAAAACCCACAGTGCCGCGAACGCCAGCGCATCGGCCAGCGGCCGCTCGCTGCGTCGCAGCCAGCGTGCCCAAAGCCAGGCTGGCAGGGCGAAGAACAGGGCGATCAGTGCGATGAACAGCAGCATCAACAGGCCTGCCAGCAGCGCTGAGGCGCCACCGTAGGTGTTGATGCTGACGTAGATCCAGCTGGTCCCCGCGCCAAACAGGCCGAAGCCGAAACACCAGCCCCGCACCAGTGCCTGACGCGGACTCACATCGCGCAGGCCAAGGTAGAACAGTGCAATGGCAACCATGGCCAGCGGCCAGATGTCGAACGGCGCCAATGCCAGGGTGGTGAGGCCACCGGCCGCCACGGCCAGCAGGTTACCGGGCCAGCCGGGGCGGGTGATCCAGCGCATCAGGTTTCCTTAATAGAGACGGCTCATACTCTTGAAACAGGGCTCAGGCGCAGCAGGTGAATGCGGCGGCTGTCGGCATTGAGAATGCGGAAACGGTAGGCGCCGATCTCGGTGGTCTCGTTGCGCTTGGGCAGATGGCCGAAAGCATTCATGACCAGGCCGCCGACGGTATCGAACTCGTCGTCGGAAAACTCGCTGTCGAAGAACTCGTTGAAGCTCTCGATAGGGGTCAGGGCCTTGACCAGGAAGTCACCACTGGGCAATGGCTTGATGTAGCTGTCTTCCTCGACGTCGTGCTCGTCTTCGATGTCGCCGACGATCTGTTCCAGCACGTCTTCGATGGTCACCAGGCCCGCCACGCCGCCGTATTCGTCAATGACGATGGCCATGTGGTTGTGATTGGCGCGAAACTCACGCAGCAGCACGTTGAGGCGCTTGGACTCGGGCACGAACGTGGCCGGGCGCAGCAGGTTCTTGATGTCGTCGGGGTTGCTGTCCTGCTTGAGGATCAAGGGCAGCAGGTCCTTGGCCAGCAGCACGCCAAGCACGTCATCGTGGCTCTCGCCAATGACCGGGTAACGCGAGTGCGCGGCGTCGATGACGGCCGGCAGAAATTCATGCGGACTTTGCGTCGCCTTGATACTGATCATCTGCGAACGCGGAACCATGATGTCGCGCACCTGCAGGTCTGCGACCTGGATGGCGCCTTCGACAATGGCCAGTGCCTCGCTGTCGAGCAGTTTGTTCTGGTGTGCTTCGCGCAGCAGCTCAAGCAGCTCCTGGCGGTTTTTGGGCTCGTGGGCAAAAGCCTGGGTCAATTTGCCCAGCCATGACTTTTGCCCGTTGCTCGATCGATCTTCGCTCATGGCCCTTACTCGTGGTCCTTGCGTGGTGTGTCTGAATGTTGGGGTTCGTCGCTCTCGTCGTCCGCGTAGGGATCCGGGTAGCCCAGCTCCTCAAGCAACGTTCGTTCCAGCGCTTCCATTTCTTCGGCTTCCTCATCGTCGATGTGGTCGTAGCCGAGCAAGTGCAGGCAACCATGGATAACCATGTGCGCCCAGTGCGCATCAACGCTCTTGCCTTGCTCCTGCGCTTCGCGATTGACCACTGCCACGCAGATGACCAGATCGCCAAGCAGCGGAATATCCAGCAACTCGTCAGGAACGTCGGCCGGGAACGACAGAACGTTGGTGGCGTAATCCTTTTGCCGCCAGATGTGATTGAGCTCGCGGCCTTCGGTTTCATCCACCAGCCGGATGGTCATTTCCGAGTCGGCCTTGCGCTGGCGCAAGCCCATTTCACACCACAGGCGAAACTGGGCTTGAGTCGGTGCCGCATCCTTGCTGGCGATTTGCAGGTCCAGCTCAAGCATCGCGGTCGCCGCCCCGCTGGTTCGTGGCCGGGTCGGCGTGCTGCGTTTCGAAGCGCTCGTAGGCCTCGACGATGCGTTGCACCAGCGGATGACGCACGACATCTTTGGGCTTGAAGTGGGTGAAACTGATACCCGGCACATCCTTGAGCACCTCGATGACGTGCGCCAGGCCCGATTTTGTGCCGCGTGGCAGGTCGACCTGGGTGATGTCACCGGTGATCACGGCGGTGGAGCCGAAGCCAATACGGGTCAGGAACATTTTCATCTGCTCGACGGTGGTGTTCTGACTCTCGTCGAGAATGATGAAGCTGTTATTAAGGGTGCGACCACGCATGTAGGCCAGCGGAGCAATTTCGATGACCTGCTTTTCGATCAGCTTGGCTACGTATTCGAAGCCGAGCATCTCGTAAAGCGCATCGTAGAGCGGACGCAGGTAGGGGTCGATCTTCTGCGCCAGGTCACCGGGCAGAAAACCCAGCTTCTCGCCCGCTTCGACCGCCGGACGCACCAGCAGGATGCGGCGGATCTGCTCGCGCTCCAGCGCATCGACGGCGCAAGCCACCGCCAGGTAGGTCTTGCCGGTACCGGCCGGACCGATGCCGAAGTTGATGTCGTTGCCGAGAATCGATTTGACGTAGCGCTGCTGGTTGAAACCCCGCGGCCGGATCATGCCTTTCTTGGTGCGCAGCGCGACACTGGGGTCAGCGGCGGGACCGGCATTCATGGCCTCGATGCCCGACTCCTGGAGGAACAGATGCACCATGTCCGGGGTCAGGTCAGAGCCTTTGGTCTCCCGGTACAGCAAGCGCAGCAGGTTTTCCGCAGAAGACGTGCGTTGGGCGTCGCCGATCAGCTCGAACTGATTGCCCCGGTTACGGATCTCGATATCCAGGCGCTGTTCGATCAGGCGCAGATGCTCGTCGAGTTGTCCGCACAGGTTGGCGAAACGATGGGCCTCGAAAGGTTCGAGGATGAAACGATGAGGTTCTATGGGTGCGTTCAAGGTCTTTTTTAGCCGCCCGACGGCTGTTGAATTGAACTGAAGAATAACCCCAGTGTTCGCTGTGGGAAAGCTCTGACTTGTAATTGGTTGGCAGCGAGCGGGGTGATCTGCCCAGGCCGAGGTCGCCCCTACAGGGTAATGCCGATCAGTCAAGGACAACACGGTCCTGTGGGAGGCAGCTTTGCTGGCGACTGCTCTGGTGAGGCCCGCGCAAATGCACCGGCTTTACTGGCCCTGTCGCGAGCAAAGCTCCCTCCCACGGGGGCTAGCCAAGCCCGATAGTTGCCTTACTGCAACAACGACCCACGCAACGAGTGCGGCTGCGCATCATCAATATGCACATCGACAAAATGCCCGATCAACCGCGGGTTATCACACGTAAAGTTGACGATGCGATTGTTCTCGGTACGCCCCTGCAACTGCCCCGGATCCTTCCTGGAGTAATCGGTCACCAGAATCCGCTGGGTGCTGCCGACCATTTGTCGGCTGATCTCAAAGCCCTGCTGATTCAGGCGGTGCTGCAAGGCATTAAGCCGCTGCTTCTTCACCTCTTCCGGGGTTTCGTCCTTCAGGTCTGCGGCCGGCGTACCAGGGCGCGGGCTGTAGATGAACGAGAACGAGAAATCGAAGCCTACATCCTGAACCAGCTTCATGGTGTTCTCGAAGTCTTTCTCGGTTTCGCCAGGAAAACCAATGATGAAGTCCGAACTGATGCAAATGTCTGGCACCGCCGCCTTGAGCTTGCGCAACCGCGACTTGTACTCCAGCACAGTATGGTTGCGCTTCATCGCCGCCAGAACCCGGTCAGAGCCTGACTGCACCGGCAGGTGCAGGTGTTTGACCAGCTCCGGCACCTCGGCGTGGGCCTGGATCAGGCTGTCGGAGAACTCCAGCGGGTGCGAAGTGGTGTAGCGAATCCGGTCGATGCCGTCGATCGCTGCGACCACACGAATCAGGTCGGCCAGATCGGCCACGCTGCCGTCCGGGTTGGTGCTGCGATAACCGTTGACGTTCTGGCCCAGCAAGGTGACTTCGCGCACACCGTTCTCGGCCAGGTGAATGACTTCACCAATCACGTCATCGAACGGTCGGCTGACTTCCTCGCCACGGGTATAGGGCACTACACAGAACGTACAGTACTTGCTGCAGCCTTCCATGACCGACACATAAGCGGTCGGGCCATCGACCCGCGGCTCGGGCAAATGGTCGAACTTTTCGATTTCCGGGAACGAAACGTCAACCTGCGGTTCGCGGCTGACCCGTGCGGCGTCGATCATTTCCGGCAGGCGGTGCAGGGTCTGTGGACCAAACACCACGTCGACATAAGGGGCCCGGTCGCGGATGGCCGCGCCTTCCTGGCTGGCGACACAGCCGCCGACAGCAATGACCATTTCCGGGTTGGCCAGCTTCAGTTCGCGCCAGCGGCCCAACTGGGAATACACCCGATCCTGGGCGCGTTCGCGGATCGAGCAGGTATTGAGCAGAATCACGTCGGCATCTTCGGCGCGTGCGGTGACTTCCAGGGCTTGATGCTCGCCCAGCAGGTCGACCATGCGCGAGCTGTCGTACTCGTTCATCTGGCAACCGTGGGTTTCGATATAAAGCTTCTTGGCCATGCTCAAATAATCTGCTGATTCAAAGAACCGCGCATTATAGGGATGAACTGTGCGGTCTTCTAGCGTTGCCGGTCTGAGCGACGTGCTATAGTTTCGGCCTTTTTTCTGCCAAGCGATCCTTGCCGCAACCATGACCAAACGTGAATCTCCCATCTACAAAGTGATCTTCCTCAACCAGGGCCAGGTGTTCGAAATGTACGCCAAGCAGATCTATCAGAGTGATCTGTGGGGATTTCTTGAGGTGGAAGAGTTTGTCTTTGGCGAGCGAACCACCGTGGTCGTCGACCCCAGTGAAGAAAAGCTCAAGGCGCAATTCGAGGGCGTGGTGCGCAGTTTTGTGCCGATGCATTCGATCGTGCGCATCGACGAGGTCGAGCGGATGGGCACGCCGAAGATCAGTGAGGCGAAAGGCACCGGCAATGTAATGCCGTTTCCGGTACCGATGCCGGAGAAATAATGCTTAAGGCAGCGGCGAGAACGGCGTCCGCCCTTCGGCTGTCTGCAACTCCAGAAGGTACTTGCGGAAGATCTGCCCGAGTACCTGGGTGGCGGCCTCCAGCTCGCTGCGCTGCATCTTTGCCGAGACTTCGTCAGCTGCGTCAAGGGCATCTTCTGCGCCGTTGACCGCCGCCATCTTCAGAATCACGTAAGCCTGGATGTTGTTCATCGGCACGCCTTCGCCGGCCGCGAACATCGAACCCAGCCGGTATTGCGCCTGGGCATGACCCTGCAGCGACGCTTTCTCGAAGTAATCAAGTGCCTGCGCCAGATCGCGAGATGTCTGTTTGCCCTCGTAGTAGAACTCGCCCAACTCGTATTGCGCCTGTGCATCCCCGGACTGTGCGGCCTGTTTGCACGCCGCCAGGGCGTCGGGCAGGTTTTCCGGCAGTGTATTGAGGGTGCAACGACCCATCGCTGGAATCAGCAGCGAGTTGCCACCTGCGGCGTGGGCCAGCAGGGGAAAGATAAGCAACAGGCAGCCCAATGCAAGGGTGCGGCCGGTGCGGTTCATGGGAGTCGACTTACCTCTGGATAAGGTGCGGGCGAAAAAGGTGCGGGCTGGGCCCGTACAGCGAAAGGTGCTGGCGCGCATTATGAAATAAGCTGAGGCAACCTTACAAAGTGTTTACGGTTTTTCTGCTGCACGGCTTTTAAAACGCTTGTTTTTAGAGGGTAAAGCACTAAGCCGGTGCCAGCCCTGATGAGTGATCAGGGCTGGCCGATGGATTATTTCAGCGCTGCAAACGCCTTTTCAGCCGCATCCAGGGTCAGTTGCAGCTCGGCTTCGCCGTGGGCGATGGAGGTGAAACCGGCCTCGAAGGCACTTGGCGCCAGGTACACGCCGCCGTCGAGCATCAGGTGGAAGAAGCGCTTGAAGCGTTCGGCATCGCTGCTCATCACGTCCTGAAAGGTCACGATGTCTTTCAGTTCAGTGAAGTACAGGCCGAACATGCCACCGGCCTGAGTGGTGGTGAAGGCAATACCGGCGGCATCGGCACGCGCCTGCAGACCGGCGAGCAGACGGCCGGTGAAGGCTTCAAGTTCGTCATGAAAGCCCGGGCGGCTGATCAGGCGCAGGGTGGTCAGGCCGGCGGCCATCGCCAGCGGGTTGCCCGACAGGGTACCGGCCTGATAGACCGGGCCCAGCGGTGCGATGTGCGACATGATTTCGCGCTTGCCGCCGAAGCAGCCCACCGGCATGCCGCCGCCAATGATCTTGCCGAATGTCGACAGGTCCGGAGTCACCTCGTAGTAAGCCTGCGCGCCGCCCAGGGCGACCCGGAAGCCGGTCATCACTTCGTCGAAGATCAGCACCACGCCGTGCTCATCGCACAGGTCACGCAGGCCTTGCAGGTAGCCTGGCGCTGGCGGTACGCAGTTCATGTTGCCGGCCACCGGCTCGACGATGATGCATGCCACTTCCTGACCCACTTCGGCCAGCATCTGGCGGGCAGCCGACAGGTCGTTGAATGGCAGGGTCAGGGTGTGTTTGGCGAACGCCGCCGGTACGCCGGGTGAGCTTGGCACGCCGAGGGTCAGCGCGCCGGAACCGGCCTTGACCAGCAGGCTGTCGGAGTGACCGTGATAGCAGCCTTCGAACTTGATGATGCTGTCGCGGCCGGTGTAGCCGCGGGCCAGGCGAATGGCGCTCATGGTCGCCTCGGTGCCCGAGCTGACCATGCGCACCATTTCCATGGACGGTACCAGGCTGCACACCAGGTCGGCCATTTCGGTTTCCATGGCGGTCGGCGCGCCATAGGACAGGCCGTGCTCCAACTGGCTGCGCACTGCATCGAGCACCTCCGGATGGCTGTGACCAAGAATCATCGGCCCCCAGGAACCCACGTAATCGACATAGCGTTTGTCGTCTTCGTCCGTTACATAGGCGCCCGCAGCATGTTTGAAGAACAGCGGCGTGCCGCCCACGCTCTTGAACGCTCGCACCGGAGAGTTGACGCCTCCGGGGATGTGTTTTTGGGCATTGGCGAACAATGTTTCGGAACGGGACATGATCGGGTCTCTGCTTTTGAAACGGAAATCGGGTTTGCGCCAGTGCTGGTGGCGCAAGAGGTGGCACTATAACAAATGCCTCGGCAGCCCGGTTGTCGATGTCCGATTTCAGCCAGACTTTCGCCCGGCACAGGGTTACAGTCGGCCCATGAACAGACTCGATCCGCAAACCTGCTATGCCGCCTTCGTGGCCCGTGACCGTCGCTTCGATGGCTGGTTTTTCATGGGCGTCTCGTCGACCGGTATCTACTGCCGGCCGGTCTGCCCGGTGCGCGCACCGCTGGCCAGCAATTGCACCTTCTATAGCAGTGCAGCGGCGGCTGAGCAGGCCGGTTATCGGCCATGCCTGCGCTGTCGTCCCGAACTGGCCCCAGGGCACGCGGCATTGGATGTTTCCGGACATCTGGCGCAGGCCGCGGCGCGCCTGATCGAGCAAGGCTACCTCAATGGTCGCAGCCTGGAGGATCTGGCGCAGCGGGTCGGGGTGACGGCCCGGCATCTGCGGCGGATCTTCGAGGCCGAATTCGGTGTGGGGCTGGTCGGCTATGCCCAGACCCAGAAGCTGCTGACCGCCAAGCGGCTGCTGACTGACACTGGCCTGCCCATGGCCGAGGTGGCCCTGGCTTCGGGGTTTGGCAGTGTGCGGCGCTTCAATGATGTGTTTCTGGCGCGCTACGGCCTTAACCCATCGCGGCTGCGCAAGACGCGCCAGGCATCACTGACCCAGGGCCTGCGTTTCGAACTGGCCTACCGGCCGCCTTTCGCCTGGCGAGGGGTGCTGGCTTTTCTGGCGCAGCGCTGCATTGCCGGGGTCGAGAGTGTCGAGCCAGAGCGTTATAGCCGACTGATCGAGGTCGAGCAGGGCGGCACACGCCTGGCAGGCTGGATCAATGTCAGTCATGTCGGCAAGCGCCATGCCCTGCAAGTCGAGGTCTCCAGCTCATTACAACCGGCCATCGTTCAGGTGTTGGGGCTGGTTCGTCGGGTGTTCGATACCGGCTGCCGACCCGATCTGGTCGATGAACACCTCGGCACGCTGGTCGATGGTTTGCCGGGCATGCGCGTGCCGGGGACGTTCGACGGTTTCGAGATTGCCGTGCGTGCGGTGGTGGGCCAGCAGATTTCGGTGCTGCGGGCGCGGCAGATTCTCGGTCGCATCGCCGAGCGCTATGGCACCCCGGTGGCGGGCGCGCCTGCCGGGCTGCGCCATGCCTTTGCGGCTGCGCCAGTGATTGCCGGGTTGCAATCGCAGGCGCTGATCGATTGTGGGCTGATCGGTATCCGTGCCGAAGCGATCATCGAGGTCGCCAGGCAAGTGACGGCAGGCGCCATTGTGCTGGAGCCACTGGTGCCGTTGCAGCCGACCCTGGCCGCGTTGCGGCAGATCCGCGGGATTGGCGAGTGGACCGTGCAATACATTGCCATGCGGGCGCTGGGCTGGCCCAATGCGTTCCCGCAGGGTGATGCGGTGCTGAAAAAATACCTGGGTTGCGCCACTGCCGCGCAACTCGATGACTACGCCAGCCGCTGGGCTCCCTGGCGCGCGTATGCGGTGGTGCATCTGTGGCGGTTGAGTGAGGAGGCAAAACGATGAAACCGGGTTATCTGTTTGTCAGCCCGTTGGGCGATATCGTGCTGCGCGCCGAAGACGACGCATTGACCGGCGTGTTCTTTGTTGGTCAGAAGCACTACCCCGAACTGCTGGTGATGCCGGACGACGGCGCATTGCCGCGCATCATTGCCATGGCCCGCGAGCAATTGCAGGAGTTCTTTAGCGGTGAACGGCAGGTGTTCGAGCTGCCCCTGCGCGCTCGCGGTACGCCGTTTCAGGAACAGGTCTGGCAGGAACTGGCGCGTATTCCCTATGGCGAACTGCTGTCCTACGGGGCGATGGCAAAAAAAATGGGGCTCAGCGCCGGGCATTCGCGTGCGGTTGGCACCGCCAATGGGCGTAATCCGATTTCAATCATCGTGCCGTGTCATCGGGTGGTCGGTGCGGCCGGCGACCTGACCGGCTATGCCGGTGGCGTGGAACGCAAGCGGGCGCTGCTGAGCCTGGAAGCCGGCAGCGGCTTCAGGCTCATTTGATCAGCAGGCTGTTGAAAAACTACCTGCTGGCTGGGCGCCTACGGCACTACGCGCGCCATTGCTGCGTTAAAAACCGGCTCAAAATGCTCATTTACTGCTCGTAAACTGCGCTTTCTCGCCTACGTTTTTTAACGGCCTGTCAGGTGCGGGCCAGCAAATCGTTGAACGCCCGTGCGCGACGGGTGACTTCGGCCGTGCTGTCGGCGCCGAACAGGCCGTTGACCACCGCCAGCAGGTCGGCACCGTGCTCGATCAGTGGCGCGGCGTTGTCCAGGGTAATGCCGCCGATCACCGCAATGGGCAGGTTGATTTTGGCACGGACCTGCTCCAGCAACTGCAAGGGCACTGCCGGAGCATCAGGCTTGGTCAGCGAGTTGAAAAAGCGTCCAAAGGCCACGTAGCTGGCCCCGTCAGCTTTGGCCTGTTCGGCCAGTTCAAGGCGCCCATGACAGGTTGCACCGACGATGGCCTGGTGACCCAGCAGGGCGCGGGCGCCCGACAGCGAACCGTCGGTCTGGCCCAGGTGCACACCCACACCCAGGCGCGCCGCCAGTTCAGCGTCATCGTTGATGATCAATTGGGTCTTGTAGCGTTCGCAGAGCTTCAGCAGCTCACTGGCTTCGCGCAGGCGGCGTGACTCGTCCTGGCTCTTGTCGCGGTACTGCAAGAGCGTGACGCCACCGTCCAGTGCGGCTTCGACATATGCCAGGAACCTGCCGGCCAGCAACTGGCCGTCGGTGATCGCGTACAGGCCGCGCAGTTTTGAAGGCCGGCTCATGAGCAGAAATCCAGCGGCAGGCGGCGCGGGACAAACTGTCCGCGACCCAGCTGATCGGCGTCGCGCAGGGTGCGCCAGGTGTAGTCCAGGGCTGATTGGACAGCGCTGACCAGTTCCTGACCCTGGGCCAGCCGGCCGGCCAGGGCACTTGCCAGGGTGCAGCCTGAACCGTGATAGCTGCCTGGCAGACGCTGGCAGGTGAAGGTATGCGATGTGCCGCTACGGCTGTACAGGCGGTTATGCACTTGTTGCTCGTCGCCATGCCCGCCGGTAATCAGCAAATGTTCACAGAACGGCAGCAGGCGTTCGGCGCACTCATCGGCTGTGCCCTCGGGCAACTCCGCAAGAATCCGCGCTTCGGGCAGGTTGGGCGTGGCGATGGTGGCGATCGGCAGCAGTCGCTCGCGCATGGCAAAGCCGACTTCATCCTTGCCCAGCCGGCCACCGCCGCCAGCGCGCAGCACCGGGTCGCAGACCAGAGGCAGGTGAGGGTGGGCGCTGAGCAGCGCAACGACGGTATCGACCATCTCGGTAGAACCGAGCATGCCCAGTTTGACGGCGGCCACCGGCGAGTCATTGAGCACGGCGTTGGCCTGGGCGAGCACCCAGTCACGATCCAGAACGCGGAAGTCGCTGACGTCTACCGTGTCTTGCACGGTCAGGGCCGTCACGGCCGGGGCAGCATGGCAGCCCTGGGCAAGCAGGGCTTCGATATCGGCCTGCAGGCCGGCGCCACCACTGGGGTCATGGCCGGACAGGCAGAGAACTACGGGGCGGGTGCTATAGATAGTGTTCATGGTGCGCGAGCTTATCATCAAACCCTCCTGGCGCTGTTGCTGGTGGTATGGAATTTTCGTGGCTGCAGGTCACCCCGCAAATGCGATTTGTGCTGAAACGGGAACACACTCTGTGACGATTAACAGCTATGCTTGGCTGTCTAGACATTTGGCATACCAACGACGCCAGGGTTTGCATCTGGTAGATGCGCGTCGGTTGCCTCACCGCTTTTATGGAATCATTCAGCCTGCTTCACGGATGAAACTACTGCAGGGCGTCGCTTCATGGACCGATGAACCGCGACGGACTACCTTGGGGCTTTCATGCGCTATTTGCTGATAATGCTGGTTGCCTGCCTGCCGTTACTGGCCGGCGCCGTCGAGTTTGACGAGAGCACCCGCAGCCTTTCTCTGGGCCGCTGGACTCAGGTGTTGGAAGATGCCAGTGGTCAGGCTGACATCAAACAGATCAGCAGTGCCGAGATGGCCTCAGCGTTTCGCCCCCTGGGTGAGCCGACGCTCAATGCCGGTTATTCCCGCTCGGCGTTCTGGATGAAAATTGACCTGTCGTACGTCCCGCGTGATGCGCAGCAGCACTCCGACTGGCTTCTGGAACTGGCCTATCCGCCGATGGACCATGTCGATGTCTATCTGATCGATGCTCAGGGCGAACAGCAGATGGCCTGGAAAACCGGCGACATGCTGCCCTTTGCCAGCCGCCAGATTCGCCAGAACAACTACCTGTTCGAACTGCCGCTCAAGCCCGGTCAGACCATGACTGCCTATGTTCGCGTGGCAAGCAATGGCTCGGTCCAGGCGCCGCTGAACCTGTGGTCCAGCCATGCCTATCTCGAAGAACAGCCCGCGCGCATCTATGTGCTCGGGCTGATCTACGGCGTGTTGCTGGGCATGCTGGTCTATAACTTGTTCATCTATGTCAGTGTGCGTGACACCAGCTATCTGTATTACATCCTGTATATCGCGTCGTTCGGGCTGTACCAGGTATCGATCAATGGCGCCGCCATCGAATACCTGTGGCCCGACAGCCCATGGTGGGCCAACGCCGCCACGCCTTTTCTGATCGGCGCCTCGGTGCTGTTCGCCAGCCAGTTCACCCGCAGCTTTCTGCAAAGCCCGTTGCTTGGCCGCTGGGTCGATAATCTGTTGTTGTGGGTGATGGGCAGTGCGGTGCTGGTGATCGCCCTTGCACTGTTTGCCGATTATGGCCTGGCGCTGCGGATGGTCACCCTGCTGGTGCTGGTCTTCACCGTGGTGGTGTTCACCACCGGGATTACCGCCTGGCTGCGAGGCGTGCGGGTGGCGCGTTACTTTTTGCTGGCCTGGTCGGCATTTTTGCTCGGTGGTCTGGTTAACGCGGTGATGTTGCTCGGTTATTTGCCCAATACCTTCCTGACCATGTACGCCAGCCAGATCGGCTCGGTGATCGAGGTCGCGCTGCTGTCACTGGCGCTGGCCGACCGGATCAACTACGCCCGCGAATTGCAGGCCCGTACCCTGCTCGAGGCGGGGCGGGACCTGGAGCGTCTGAACCAGCAACTGGCGACCAGCAACCGGCTCAAGGATGAGTTTCTGGCCACCCTGACCCATGAGTTGCGCACGCCGATGAATGGCATTATCGGTTCGCTGGACCTGATGCAGACCGTGCCGCTGGATGGCGAAGTGTCGATGTATCAGCAGACCGCCTCGGCCTCGGCTCAGGACATGATGCGCATGATCAATGGCATCCTGACCCTCACCGAGCTGCAAGCCGGGGTGCTGCATGCCGAGTGCGGGCCGTTCGAGTTACCGGTGTTGACGCATCGGTTGCATCAGCGCTTCATCGGCCCTGCGCAGGCCAAGGGGCTGCGTCTGTCGTTTGAAGTGGACCCCTTCGTACCGCGGTTGCTGCGCGGCGATGCCGAAAAGCTGTATCAGTGCATTGAGTGCCTGATGGACAACGCGATCAAGTTCACCCGCCACGGCACCGTGACCTTGCGGATGGATGGCATGCGCCGCGAAGCAGACCATTTCACCCTGCGCATTGAGGTCATCGATACCGGGATCGGCTTTAGCCGCCTGAATGATGCGGTGCTGTATCAACGATTTTTCCAGGCTGACAGCTCGATGACCCGGGAATATGGCGGCCTGGGGATTGGCCTGGCGATCTGCCGGCAGCTGATCGAGCTGCTCGGTGGCAGCCTCAGTCATCACTCCGAGCCCGGACGCGGCAGCCGGTTCTGCCTGAGCCTGCCTTTGCAGGCGCAGTCGCTGACGACCGCTGGCGCGCGTCAGGGCAAAAACGCCGACAATTCGTCCAATATGGCGCTGTTTAAGATGCGGGGTGCGTGATTCACTGGCTGTTCCTGATTCTGTTCACTGACAGAGAGGAGGCGTTTGATGAATCTTTACTCACAGGCCAGCACCCACGAAGTCACCAACCAGCCACCGCCGCTTGATGGCCTCAATCTGTACCGCTGCGACCTGGCTCTGCAAGCCTGGGTCGGGCATTTCGGCGGCGGCTGGGCGGACCGGCGGCTTGATGCTTACGGCGCACTGGCCGGCGGACCGTTGATGGAAGCCGGTTTTCTGGCCAATCAGCACCCGCCGCAGTTTCACAGCCACGACCGCTACGGCCACCGTATCGACCTGATCGAGTTCCATCCCGCCTGGCATCTGTTGATGAGAACCGCCATCGAGCATGGTATCCCGTCCTTGCCTTGGCGCGATCCGCAGCCAGGCGCCCATGTGGCGCGTGCGGCCTTGAGTTATTTGCACACCCAGGCCGAGCCGGGCAGCGGCTGCCCATTGACCATGACCTTTGCCAGCGTACCGGCCATCAGTGTGCAGCCGGAGCTGGCGCAAGCCTGGTTGCCGAAGATCCTTGCTACACAATACGACCCGCGCAATGTCGGCATGGCCCACAAGGCCGGTGTGACCATCGGCATGGCGATGACCGAGAAGCAGGGCGGGACCGATGTGCGCGCCAACACCACCCGTGCCTTTGCGCTTGGTGCAGGCGGGGCGGGCCAGGCCTATGAACTGGTCGGCCACAAGTGGTTCTGCTCGGCACCGATGTGCGATGCCTTCCTGACGCTGGCGCAGACCGATAAAGGGCTCAGTTGCTTTCTGTTGCCGCGTCATCGGCCGGACGACACCCTCAATGCCTTCCAGATCCAGCGTCTGAAAAACAAGCTGGGCAACCGCTCCAACGCGTCCTGCGAAGTGGAGTTTCGTGGCGCGCTGGCCTGGATGCTGGGTGAAGAGGGTCGGGGTGTGGCAACCATCATCGAGATGGTCGCCATGACCCGCTATGACTGCATGATCGGCTCCAGCGCGCTGATGCGTCAGGCGCTGACCCAGGCCACTCATCACTGTGCGCATCGCAAGGTCGGTGGTCAACTGCTCGGCGAGCAGCCGCTGATGCAGAATGTGCTGGCTGACCTGGCCCTGGAAAGCGAGGCTGCGCTGGCCCTCACGCTGCGCATGGGGCACGCGCTGGATCACGCCGACGACAGCCATCAGGCCCGCTTCATTCGGCTGGTTACCGCAGTTGGCAAATACTGGATCTGCAAACGGGCGCCGGCGATGATCAACGAGGCTGCCGAATGCCTGGGTGGGGCCGGCTATATCGAAGACAGCATCCTGCCGCGGTTGTACCGCGAGGCACCGGTCAATTCGATCTGGGAGGGTTCCGGTAACGTGCAGTGCCTGGATGTGCTGCGCGCTCTGTCCCGTGAGCCGGGCATCATCGACGCCTTGCTTGATGAGCTCGACGACGGCCGGGGCGATGCTGACCTGGCGCGGCATGTCCGCCAGCTCAAGGATGACCTGGCCGATGGCGAAGAGCTGGCGTACCGCGCGCGGCAACTGACCGAAGACATTGCCGTGGCCCTGCAGGCCCGGCTGTTGCTCGATGCCGGAGTCAGTGCCGTCAGCGATGCCTTTATTGCCGCTCGCCTGCGCGCACCGGCCAGGGTCTATGGCGGGCTGCCCAGAGGGGTGGACTGTGAAACTTTGCTGGCTCGTGCATCGCCGCAGGTGACATAAGCAGCCGAACCTATCAGGATGCAGTTCTGCACGTCATACAGGACCCGCACCGTGACCCAAGCTTTTGTTGTCGTTGAAACCGCCGAACAAGCCGTCGAACAGTTGGCCGCCCTGCATGAGCGTGCCACCGGCGCACTGAATCAGGCCCTCAAGCGCTATCTGAAAGACCGCATCGAGCCTGATGAGCAGCAGCGCGCGCTGTTTCGCTACCCCGAACTGCGCCTGACCTATGTCGTCCATGGTGAGGTGCCGAGCACCACCCGTGCCTACGCCAAGGTCCAGTTGCCGGGCACCTACAGTGTGACCGTGACCCAGCCGGCGGCGTTTCGCAAATACCTGCTCGAACAGCTCAAGCCGCTGATCCGCGACTTCAATGTGACGCTGGAAGTCGGCCTGAGTGACAAGACCATCCCGTACCCCTACGTGGTCGAGCAGGGTGATGAGCTGGCCGGCACCGGCGTGACCGCTGCGGCGCTGGCGCGAGTGTTCCCCAGCACCGACCTGTCGGCCACCACCGACGGTATCGCTGACGGCCTGCACGATTGGGCCAACGCCGACCCGCTACCGTTGGCGCTGTTCGATGCCGCCCGTACCGACTTTTCCCTGCGCCGGCTGGTGCATTACACCGGCAGTGACTGGCGCCATGTGCAGCCCTGGATTCTGCTGACCAACTACCACCGCTATGTCGACCAGTTCATCTTGCATGGCCTGGAAGTCCTGCGTGACGACCCACGTTTCGTGCGTCTGGTACTGCCGGGTAATGTCATCGTCGACAAGAGCATGGACGCCGAGGAGGCGCAGAGTGTGGTGGCCAGTGTGGTCTGGCATCGCTATCAGATGCCGGCTTACCATCTGGTGGCCGAAGACGGCAATGGCGTAACCCTGGTCAATATCGGCGTCGGCCCGTCCAACGCCAAGAACATCACCGACCACCTGGCAGTATTGCGTCCGCATTGCTGGCTGATGATCGGCCACTGCGGCGGCCTGCGTCAGTCGCAGACCATTGGCGATTACGTGCTGGCCCACGCTTATATGCGCCGTGACGGGATTCTCGACCGGGTGCTGCCGCCGCACATTCCGATTCCGGCGCTGGCCGAGGTGCAACTGGCCTTGCAGGAAGCTGCCGCGCAGGTGACCGGTGAGCGGGGTGAAGAACTCAAAAAACGCCTGCGCACCGGCACGGTACTGACCTACGACGACCGTAACTGGGAGCTGGCCTGGGCGCAGGAGCGACCTTTGATCAACCTGTCCCGCGCGGTGGCTGTCGACATGGAAAGCGGCACCATCGCCGCTCAGGGTTATCGCCTGCGGGTGCCCTACGGCACGCTGCTGTGCGTCTCGGACAAACCGCTGCACAGCGAGATCAAGCTGCCGGGCTCGGCCAACGCCTTCTACAACCGGGCGGTCAGCCAGCATCTGAAAATCGGCATCGCCGCGCTGGACCTGTTGCGTGCCGAGCTCAACTCGCTGCACTCGCGCAAACTGCGCAGCTTCGACGAGCCACCGTTCCGTTGAGCCGGATGCCGCCCGGCGGTTCCTGCCGGGCGGTTTTTTCAGGCGGCTCGGGTCAATCTGCTAAAGTGGCGCTTTGTTTTTCTGGCCAGATTCATGTCCCGCACTCCACGCCCTCCAGCCAAACCTTCCGCCTCCCGGCGCCCTGCACAGGGCAAAAGCGGCGCGCCCCGGCGTGTCGCCAAGCCGCGCCCGGCCGAGCCGAAGCTGGTTCTGTTCAACAAACCGTTCGATGTACTGACCCAGTTCAATGACGATCAAGGCCGCGCCACGCTCAAGGACTTCATCGATATTCCAGGTGTGTACGCGGCCGGGCGTCTGGACCGTGACAGCGAAGGTCTGTTGTTGCTGACCAATGACGGCCAGCTTCAGGCGCGCATTGCTGACCCTAAGCACAAGCTGGCTAAAACCTATTGGGTACAGGTCGAAGGTGAACCCAGCGAAGCCCAGTTGCAGCAGCTGCGTGACGGGGTAACCCTCAATGACGGCCCGACCCTGCCGGCTGAGGCGCGGGCCATCGAAGAGCCTCAGCTATGGCCGCGCAATCCGCCGGTGCGGTTTCGTCAGAGTATTCCCACGCGCTGGCTGGAACTGATAATCAAAGAGGGCCGCAACCGCCAGGTGCGGCGCATGACCGCCGCAGTCGGTTTGCCGACCCTGCGGCTGGTGCGGGTCAGGATTGGACCGTGGAGCCTGGACGGGTTGGAACAGGGGCAGTTTCGCGAGCTGGAGAGCTTTGAGCTGTAGGCTTCAGGAAAACGCCAGGCCTGATCATTCGTACCGCATCAGTTGCGCAAATGGGCAAGCGGCATTTCGGTGCTGGCCAGCACCTGATTGAGGACAAAGCTGGATTTGACGCTGGTGACCCCTTCGATACGGGTCAGGTGGCCGAGCAGCAGCTTCTGGTAGTGATCCATGTCTGGCACCACCACTTTGAGTTGGTAATCGGCGTCCATCCCGGTCACCAGGCTGCATTCCAGAACCTGAGGCAGGTTGCGGATATGCTGTTCGAAGTTCTCGAATCGCTCTGGGGTATGCCGGTCCATGCCGATCAGCACATAGGCGGTCAGGCTCAGACCAAGCTTCTTGCGGTCCAGCAACGCGACCTGGCGCACGATATAGCCGTCGTCTTCGAGCTGTTTGACCCGGCGCGAACAAGGCGAGGGCGACAGGCCGATGCGTTCGGCCAACTCCTGGTTGGAGATGCGCGCATCGCGCTGCAGTTCAGCCAAAATGCTCAGGTCATATCTATCGAGCTTGCTCACGATGTTTACCTTTACGAGTTCAATTGCGCATAATTATTTTCTATAAGTGAAAAATTGCGCAAGTAATGATTTATTGAGCAATATTAGCAATCATCTGCCGCGTGGTCGGGTTTATTATTTTTCACAGCTGGGCACTTCTAAAAACCTGAGTGATTTTTAGAGCTGCTCCCAATCACTGCCCGGACCCAGCGTCCACAGCCGCTCGTCGAATCAGATGAGCGGCGGCCCGCCACCCAACAGGGTGGACCCGGCCCCCGGGCTGCATACTGTCCAGAAGACGGTATGAAGTGAGCCGGCGCCACAAGCGTCGAGCCAGGACGACGTATCCCAAGGGGGCCATCTGGCCCCCTTTTTTATTTTCTGGCTCTGCTAAAGTGCGACGAACAGCGCCATGGCTGCGCAGTCTTACTTTTATAAACGTGACATTTCTGGTGAACAAAGCATGACATCCAGTCTCTGGCAGTTAGCGATTTCCGGTCTGCTGTGCCTTGGCTTCAGTGCCCAGAGCCTGGCCGACGAGCGCCGTGCAGGCTCGCCGCTGGACGAGTTGCGCGATGGTGGGGCGCAACACAATCAGCAGAACCAGCGTCGCCAGGCTGAGTTGCAGCAGGATCGGCAGATCCAGCAGCAACAGAACCAGATGCGCAATGCCGAGCGTCAGCAACAGCAGCAGATCTACCAGCAACAACAGCAGCAACAGCGCCAGCTTCAGGAGCAGTACAACCAGCAGCGCCAGGCTGAGCGCCAGCAAGATCAGCAGATCCAGCAGCAACAGAACCAGATGCGTAATGTCGAGCGCCAGCAACAGCAGCAGCTCTACCAGCAGCAACGCGAGCAGCAGCGCCAGATTCAGGAACAGCAGAACCAGCAGCGCCAGCAACTGCGTCAGCAACAGAACAATCTGCCGATCCAGGGCCGCCCGGACCAGGTATGGCAGACTCAGCCACCGCGCCAGGGTTACTACCGCGACCTGCCGCGTGACCAGCGCCCTCGTGACAATTGGGCCGGTCGCCCCGACGGACGCGGCGATGGCTGGGGGGCGGGGCCGCGCTATCGTCCGGGCCAGCACTTCGACCGCGCACCGCAAGGCTATGCGCGCATTCCGTGGCGTGGTCAGGATTACTTCTATTCCGGTGGTTACTGGTATCGCCCGCAGGATTCACGCTACGTGGTGGTGACCCCGCCTTACGGTGTCCGGGTCCGCAGCCTGCCGGACTACACCCGCGAGGTCTGGATCGGTGGTTCGCTGCTGTTTATGGCGGCTGGTACTTACTATGCCTGGCAGGCCGACAGCCAGGATTATGAAGTGGTCAGCCCGCCGCAGGGCTATGCCCAGCCGGTGCCAGGCAACAACAGCTATGATCCGCAGTTCTCGCCGATTGCCGGGCAGACCGCCGAGCAGGTCGAATTCGATCGTTACCAATGCTACCGCCAGGCCGTTGACCAGAGTGGCTTCGACCCGGCGAACGTGACCTATCAGCCTTCGGAGCAGGTAGTGGACACCTACCGTCGCGCGATGGGCGCGTGTCTGTATGAGCGTGGTTACAGCGTCCAGTAGCCTAGACCATCAGGCTGGAGCTTGCTTCACCACTTCCTGCGGGTCGGCGTGCACCAGTACCTCGGCCTGCGGATACTGGGCGGTAATGGTTGCCGCCGCAAGGTCGCATAGCTCATGCGCTACCGACAAGGTGAGCGAGCCGGGTAACTCCAGATGCACCTGCACGAACCACACTTGCCCGGAAACGCGCGTGCGCAGGTCATGGGCGCCCAACACGCCGGGCACCGTGCAGGCCAGCTCCAGCATGTGCGCGCTGACATCCGGCGGCAGTTCCTGATCCATCAGCACCGAGAAGGTCTCGCGAGCGATCTGTAGCGCGCTCCAGACGATGTAACCGGCAATCCCCAGACCGAACCAGGCATCGGCTTGCGGCCAACCTAGCGCACTGAGTGCCAGCGCCAGCAAGATGCTCAGATTGAGGAGCAGATCGGAGCGATAATGCAGCGAATCAGCCTTGATCGCGCTGGAGCCGGTGACTTTGATTACCCGGCTCTGAAAGCTGAGCAGCGCGACTGTCAGGGCCAGCGCCAACAGGGTCACGATGATTCCCGGCCACTGCGACATCAGCGGTTCAGGATTCTGGATACGCTCGATGGCCTGCATGCCGATCAACACACCACTGACACTGATGAACAACGCCTGGGCCATGCCCGACAACGCCTGGGCCTTGCCGTGACCATAGCGGTGATCTTCATCGGCCGGGCGCAGCGCGTAATGGACCGCCAGCAGGTTGAGCAGCGAAGCTGCGCCATCGAGCAACGAGTCGGTGAGGCCGGCCAGCAGGGCCAGCGAGCCGCTCAGCCACCAGGCCACACCCTTGGCAACGATCAGCACCAGCGCCACGGCCAGCGAAGCCCGGGTCGCCAGGCGCAGCAGGCGTGCATGTTCGGTGTTACGGCTCACTCAACCTCCTTGGGGTCATGCCGTGGGGCTTCAGGCAGCAGGTTTCAGGCCCAGGCTTGCCAGTTGCTCGAAGCTGCCCTTGCTCTGGATCAGGCGCGGATCATCCAGCGGCACTTTGCGGCCCAGTTCGCTTTCCAGAATGACTTGCAGCTTTTGGGTATCGACACTGCCGTCAGCCTGCACCGCAGGTTGCAGCTTCTGCGGATCGACCTGCGCCTGTTCATTCGGGCCGTAGTAAATGGCGCCGGTGGCGAAGTCCACGCCCAGTGCGATCACCCCTGGAATCACGTAGAACAGCAGACCCAGGGCATCGAGCACGGCAATCGCCGGGTCGATCTTGCCTTCGATCTGCCCACGGCGATCAGGATAGAAAATACTGCCGCAGGCCGACAATTGGGTCACCAAAGCGGCAGCCAGAACGCCACCGATCAATCGGGAAGGAATGCGCATGGGAAACTCCTGTAGAAAAGTGGCAACTATACAAGGCAAAGACCGCGAGGCTAAGACTGTCTGGCCAGGCACTGGTTCGGCAGCCATACCGGCATAATGCCCGTATCTTATTGAACACGAGATGAAAATGAGCGAACAAATGCCATTGTCGGCGCGGGAGGTTTATCAAGTTCTCAAAGATGTGGCCCAGGGTGTGCGTCAGCTTGTTGTTTTATCAGTCTGCAAAACTGACCTGCTTACCATCCGTGCCGAGATTGACGGCTGGCAACTGACCCTGCGCAATGAGGAGGGTAGCCCCTTGTGTTGTGAATACTGCATGGCGCCGGATGGTCGTGAGGGTTCTTTGCAGCATTGGCATCGCTGCGGCACTGACCCGGCCGCATTCCTCAGTGGCTGGGAACATTCGCAACTGGAGCGCGCGCTGAAAAACCTCTGAGCGGGTATCCATACGTGGCCGCTATACTGCCCGCCCAGCTTTGGAGTGCCCATGATTTCCCTGCCCATCGACGCCGTATTGCCTGCTCTGCGCCAGGCATTGTCTACCCGCCACGAAGCGGTTCTTGAAGCCCCACCCGGCGCCGGCAAGACCACACGTGTGCCGTTGGCGTTGCTCAACGAGCCCTGGCTGGCCGGGCAGACCATTCTGATGCTCGAGCCCCGGCGGCTGGCGGCTCGGGCGGCGGCCGAGCGGCTGGCCAGTGAACTGGGCGAGAAGGTCGGCGAGACGGTCGGTTATCGGATTCGGTTGGACAGCAAGGTCGGGCCCAACACCCGTATCGAGGTGGTCACCGAAGGTATCCTGACCCGTCGTTTGCAGGATGATCCGGCGCTGGAAGGCGTGGGTTTGCTGATTTTCGACGAATTTCACGAGCGCAGTCTGGATGCCGACCTGGCCTTGGCGCTGAGTCTCAATGGCCGTGAGCTGTTGCGTGATGACCCGCCGCTGAAAATCCTGCTGATGTCCGCGACCCTGGAAGGCGAGCGGCTGTCGGCGTTGCTCGACGACGCGCCGGTGGTCAGCAGTGAAGGGCGTATGTTCCCGGTGGACATTCAATGGGGGCGGCCGTTTCAACCCGGTGAGTTTGTCGAGCCACGAGTGGTGCAGACCGTGCTGGATGCGCTGGGCAACGAGACCGGCAGCCTGCTGGTGTTCCTGCCCGGCCAGGCGGAGATTCGCCGGGTGCATCAACAACTGGCCGATGCCTTGGGTGAGCGTCGCGACATTGTGCTGTGTCCCTTGCATGGTGAGCTGGATCTCAATGCCCAGCGCGCGGCCATAGATCCTGCACCTGCGGGTAGTCGCAAGGTGGTGCTGGCGACCAATATTGCCGAGACCAGCCTGACCATCGACGGCGTGCGGGTGGTGATCGATGCAGGGCTGGCCCGGGTACCGCGCTTCGACCCCGGCAGCGGCATGACCCGGCTGGACACCCAGCGCATCTCCCGGGCCAGCGCGACCCAGCGTACCGGTCGGGCCGGACGTCTGGAGCCGGGCGTTTGCTATCGGTTGTGGTCCGAAGCGCAGCATGAACAACTGGCTGGCTACGGCAGTGCGGAGATTCTGCAGGCCGACCTGGCCGGGCTGGCCCTGCAACTGGCGCGCTGGGGCGTGACCCCGGAGCAGTTGCAGTGGCTGGACCTGCCCCCAGCGGCCGCGATTGCCCAGGCTCGCGATCTGTTGCAGCGTCTCGGCGCGCTGCAAGCCGATGGTCGTTTGTCGACGCATGGCCAGGCCATGGCCGAAATGCCGGCGCATCCGCGCATTGCCCATCTGCTATTGCGCGGCCAGGAGCTTGGACTGGCAAACATGGCTTGTGATGTAGCCGCGCTGTTGGGCGAACGCGACATTCTGCGCGGCGCCGGGGCCGATGTGCACAGTCGTCTGGTGCTGCTGTCGGGTGAACAAAAAGCCCAGCGCAATGCCCAGGGTGGCGTGCAGCGTGCCCGGCAACTTTCCCGCCAGTATCGTGGTTACCTGCGCGGCAAAGCGGGCCAGGCGGTTGTTGACCCTGACCACCCGCGCTGGCTGGGAGCTTTGCTGGCTTTGGCCTATCCGGACCGGGTCGCCCGCCAGCGCCGCGATGGCGGCGCGGAGTATCGTCTGGCCAATGGTCGGGCGGCGTTGTTCAGTGAAACCGATGCGCTGATGAAGCATGAATGGCTGGTCGTCGCGGACCTCGGCAGCCGCCAGGGGCAGCGCGAGGAGCGCATTTATCTGGCCGCCGATCTTGACCCGGCACTGTTCGACAGTGTGCTGGCCGAACAGGTGCTGGCCATCGATTATCTGGATTGGGACGAGCGCGAAGGCGTACTGCGTGCTGAGCGCCAACGCAAGGTCGGTGAACTGGTGCTCAGCAGTGAACCGCTGCCGAAGCTGGACGATGCTGCACGAGGCCAGGCGTTGCTGGGGCTGGTACGGCGCAAGGGCCTGGAGTTGCTGGGCTGGACCCCGGAACTGCGCCAGTGGCAGGCGCGGGTGATGCTGTTGCGTGAGCTGGATGCGCAGCAACAGGTCAGCAGCGAATGGCCGGATGTCAGCGACAGCGCCCTGCGTGACAATCTGGAGCAGTGGCTGTTGCCGTATCTGGGCAAGGTCAGCCGCCTGAGCCACTTCGCCCAACTGGACCTGTCGTCGATGTTGCGCAACCTGTTGCCCTGGCCGCTGCCGCAACGCCTCGACGAACTGGCCCCGCAGCATATTCAGGTGCCGTCCGGTTCGTCGATCCGGCTGGACTACAGCGAGCAGCCGCCGATTCTCGCGGTGCGTCTGCAAGAACTGTTCGGTCTGTCCGACACCCCGCGCATCGCCAACGGTCGGCAGATCGTCAAGTTGCACTTGTTGTCACCGGCGCGACGTCCGGTGCAGGTGACCCAGGACCTGGCCAACTTCTGGCGCAGCACCTATGCCGAGGTGAAAAAGGATCTCAAGGGGCGCTACCCCAAGCATTACTGGCCGGATGACCCGTTGGTAGCCGAAGCCACGGCCCGGGCCAAACCGCGCAAGGGTTAATGGTTGGGCATCATTTACCAGCGATGCCGGTCGTAGCGATCATGACGGTAGTAGTGCGGTGGTGGTGGCGCATAGTGACGCTGTTCATAGTATGGCCGCACCGGCACGTACTGCACGGGCGGGTGATGCCGGCGATAGTGGCGGTATTCGCGGTATTCACGTGGCGGCTTACGATAATAACGATGACGATCATCATCGCGGTCGTTGCGGGCAATGAGCGTGGCCGCTACTGCACCGACCGCCGCACCGGCCAGCACGGGCACGATCACGTTACGATCTGCGGCGCTGGCGGTACCGGCCACCAGCAGGCTGGCGGACAGCATCAGGATTTTGGTGATCTTCGAAAACATGATGTCTCCTCAGGCGGCAAATGTATTCGCCATGTATCCATGAGACACCGGGTTGGCGTAAATCCTGGTACAGAGTCGGTAAAGGGAAGGTAAAGAACCGCTGACAGTGTATTGAAGCCTGGAAACAGCGGAGGCTGCAGGCAGGGGCAGCCTCCGGTGAAGCAGATGCGCGAACTTACAAGCTGGTGGCTTCGTCAGCGCCCAGGTGAATGTTCATGCACTGCACGGCAGCGCCGGCGGCGCCTTTGCCGAGGTTGTCCAGGCGGCAGATCAGGTTGATACGCTCATCGTTGCCGAACACGAACAGGTCGGCGCGGTTGGTGTCGTTGCAAGCCTGTACGTCGAAGAAGCCGCCGTCCAGATTGCCGGCATCGTCGCCGAACGGCAGCACACGAATGAACTGCTCGCCTTCATAGTGCTTGGCCAGCGCTGCTTGCAGGGCTTGTGGCGTGGCGCCTGGGGCCAGTTGCGAGGTGTGCAGCGGGATGGTCACGGCCAGGCCCTTGAGGAAACTGCCCACGATCGGATTGAACACCGGCACGTTGTCCAGGCCGGTCTGAAAGCGCATTTCCGGCAGGTGCTTGTGCCCCTGACCCAGCCCGTAAGGACGTGGGCTTTGCAGTTGTGGGGTCAGCGACTGGTAGTCGGCGATCATCTGCTTGCCGCCACCGCTGTAACCGGTGATCGACGTGGCGCTGAGCAGAGTCGAGGCTGGCAGCAGGCCGGCATCGACCAGCGGGCGGACCAACAAAATGAAGGCAGTGGCATGGCAGCCGGGGTTGGCGATGCGTTTGCTGGCGCGCAGTTTCTCGCGCTGCCCGGCAGCCAGTTCCGGCAGGCCATAAACCCAGGACGGATCGGTACGGAACGCGGTGCTGGCGTCGATCACGCAGGTATTGGGGTTTTCCAGCAGCGATACCGCTTCGCGGGACGCGGCATCGGGCAGGCACAGAAATGCCAGGTCGGCGGCGTTCAGCAGGCGACCGCGCTCGACCGGGTCTTTGCGTTTGGCTTCATCGATGCGCAGCAGCTCGATATCGTCGCGTTTGCCCAGGTAGTCCAGCAAGCGCAGGCCGGTGGTGCCTTCCTGGCCGTCGACATAGATCTTGTGAGTCATCTTGAAGCCTCTGTAATGGGGTGTATGAGCACGAACGACAAGAGTTTAATCGGTTTGCATCCGGTAATGGCCACCTCAGTGGCGAGCGGCATGTCGGTCAGGTTGTCGTGCGAGAGAGTGCTAGCCGCAGAACGGTGATTATCAACGCATCACCGGCAGGATCGCAAAGCGCAATTACAGGTTAATGCCGGTCAGTTAAGAGATTGTGAGGCTTGGCTCGGTCTCGGTGGGAGATTCTATGATTTTCGGAAAACTCCTGATTCCAGTTGTGAATGTTCCGCAGTATTCGTCGGCTGAGCCGACTCCTACCGGTTTTGTGTCATGCCGATACTGGAGCAAGGCACAAACCTCGGTGGGAGCTGGCTTGCCGGGGTGCCGGACCACAGCGAAAGGGCCGGTGGAACCGGCACATCTGCTGTGGACTCTTCGCGAGCAAAGCTTCCTCTCACCGGATTGATGTCGAACGCAAGATCCCGGCTCGACTCGGATGTGTGGGAGGCAGCTCTGCTGGCGAACGCAGGGCATCGCGCTGTCAATGTTCTGAACAATCAAAGACAGTAGCTCCCTCCCACCAGGAACGAGCCAGGCCTGAAATCGCTTGACTGATTTGCGTTACCCCTACAGCTTTAGAACATTACCTTCACCCCCGCCTGCACACTGCGCCCGGCTGCCGGAACTTCATCGCGCAGGATCGAGCTGGCGTAGCGCACGGTCTGGTTGTTCAGGTTGTCGCCCTTGAGAAACGCCAGCCACTGGCTTTGCCCGACATCGAAGTGGTAACCGAGGCTGGCGTTGAGGGTGGTGTAGCCGTCGGTATCGGTTTCGGCCTGGGCGACGCGGCGCTGGGCGCTGGCGTGTTCGGCGCCGAGGCTGGCTTGCCAGTGGTTGTAGTCCCACAGCAGCGCGGTGTTCAGGCGCAGCGGCGAGATGCGCGGCAGCGGCTCGCCGGTTTCGCGGTTTTTGGCGCGGGTGTAGTCGGCTGAGCTTTGCAGGGCAAAATTGCCGTACCGGGTTTGCGCCAGGCGCCAGTGGTCCTGGGCTTCCAGACCCCAGAAATCGGCTTTGACGCCGCTGTACAGGTATTCCGGCAAGGCGTCGTCGTCGCTGGCATCAACCTGTTCGCCGTCATCATTCAGGTAGCGGCCGCTGCCCAGCAGGCCGATATAGTTGGAGAAGCGGCTGTAGAACACCCCAACGCTGCCTTTGTGGGTGCCATCGTCAAAGCGCAGGGCCAGGTCGGTGGACCAGGATTTCTCCTTCTCGGCATTGGCGTCGCCCACTTCATAAGTGCCAGTGGCTTCGTGCGGGCCGTTGGCGTACAGCTCATAGAAGGTCGGCGCGCGTTCGGTGTAGCTCAGGGTGCTGGCCAGCGACCAGACGTTGGTCAGGTCATAAATGGCACCGAATGACAGGCTGCCGGCGCTGAAGCTGTGGCTGGCGTCGGCGCCTGCAAAGCGTTCGTTGCCTGCGGCGTCCGGGCGCAAACGGGTATGTTCCAGGCGTCCGCCGAGGGACAGGTCGAGCCGGTCAGTGGCTTTCCAGTCTTCGAGGATGAACAGCGCGGCGCTGTCGGTATCGGTCTTGGGCACGAAGGCTTCTGCGCCCAACGCCTGGAACTGGCTGCTGGCGACCTGCGCGCCGACTACGCCTTCGACCGGGCCGATGGCCTGGTGACGGGCTTCGATGCGTGCTTCATAGCCGTCGTTCTTGAATACCGTGCCGGTTTCGCCGTCTTCGATTTCCCTGTGCTCATAGCGGGTGTGGCCGAAGTTGAGCTTCACCGAGCTGAACGGGCCTTCCAGGTCGCGGATTTCCGAGGCCAGCGCGTAGTGGCGCTGCTCCATGTCAATGCGCACGTCTTGTTCTGCCGGTGAGCCGTAGTTGCTGTCGTATTCGTCGTAAGACAGGCCGACATAGCCGTGGTCCCAGTGATAGGCGCCGCCAACGCCGCCGCCGTCCTGGCGACCGTCGCTGTTGTTGACCCGATGCTTGCTATCGTCGCCGTCAATCGCACGCTGATCGCGCGAGTGGGCGTAGCCAGGAATGCGCAGGTCGTTGAACTGCCGCGAGTTGGCATCCACATGCAGGGCAAAGTTGCCGTCGCCGGCTTCGAGCTTGCCCGCTGCACTGCGCGTGGTGTCGGCACCGCCGTAACGCAACTCGCCGCCACCGTGCACGCCGTCCACCGGTTCTGTCGGGATGCGGTTATCGAAACTGTTGACCACCCCGCCCACCGCACTGCCGCCATACAACAACGCCGCCGGGCCACGGACCACCTCAATGCGCTCGGCGCTGGCCGGGTCGTACGGCACGGCGTGGTCATAGGACAGTGACGAGGCATCCAGCGCGCCGACGCCGTTGCGCAGCACTCGAATGCGATCACCATCGAAGCCGCGGATTACCGGACGACTGGCGGCCGGGCCAAAGTAGGTCGAAGACACGCCCGGCAGCTTGTTCAACGTCTCACCCAATTGTGCCGACTGACGCAGAGTCAAGTCGTCGCCTTCTACAACACTGGTCGGGGAGGCCAGCGCATCGCTGCCCAGCGGGTTGGCGGTGATGACTTGCGGATCAAGCGTCACGGCGGTTTGAGCGGCGAATAGCGGCTGCGCCGCGAGCAGGGCTGCGGCCAGAGCCGTCAGGACGGGAAGGTGGTGGGCGGACATTGAAATCTTTCCTAACAAGTTGAATTGTTATGTTACAACATAACTTAAATTTGCAAGGATGAAATTTCATCTTGGGCGGTGCGCAAGATCTGGCATTGTGTTTTCCCGGCGTGCCCGGCGTTACGCACCCTCCTTATGCACAGAAAGGAATCCACTCGTGCTCAAGCTGTTCGGTAAATCCACCTCGATCAACGTCAGAAAAGTCCTGTGGGCCTGTGCGGAGTTGAACATTCCGCTTAGCCACGAGCAGGCAAACGGCGATGACGTTCAGCACCTGAACCCCAATGCGCTGGTGCCGGTCATCGACGATGCAGGTTTTGTGCTCTGGGAGTCGAACTCGATCATTCGTTATCTGGCCAACCGCGAGCAGGCCGGGTGGCTCTACCCCGCAGTGGCTGCGCAACGTGCCCGCGTCGATCAGTGGATTGACTGGCAAGCTGCGGACCTCAATCGCACCTGGTCCTACGCATTCATGGCGCTGGTGCGGCGTTCACCGGCCCATGACGACCCGGCGCAAATTCGCGCCTCGGTGCAAAACTGGAATTGCTCCATGGAAATCCTTGACCGGCAACTGGCCGTTACCGGCGGCCATGCAGTCGGCGCGCAGTTCAGCTTGGCTGATGTTCCCGTGGGGCTGTCGGTGAATCGCTGGTATGAAACCCCCATCGACCACCCGGATTTGCCAAATGTCCGGGCCTATTACGAGCGGCTGGCCGAGCGCCCCGGCTATCAGGCATTCGGGCGTAACGGCACGCCTTGAGCCTCAAACGGCAGCGTCTGATCTCAAGGCCTGGCCGGCAACAGAAACCGCCCGATCAGCGGCAGATGATCGGAGATCTGCAAACTGTCCTCCTGCCGCACCCGGGCCTCCAGACGTTTGAGTGCGGGGCTGTAGAACAGGTAGTCGACGGTCCGGTCCGGGCCTTTGAGCTGTGGGTCGTTGGGCCAGTGGGTGAGCCACTGGCTGCGTTCGATGCCGCCGGCTTCGGCGTTGGTGGGGATCATCGGGTATTTGTCCCACAGCAGGTGCAGTTCGCTGTCGCGCTGGTAGCCTGCCCGTTGGGCCGGTTCCAGGCGCTGGTACTGGCCCAGCGCAAGCAAGCCGAAGTCGCCACCGGCCAACCAGGGCGTACCGCTGCCTTGCAGACGATCAAGCAACCCGACGGTGAATTCGGTCTGTTGGCGCAAGGTCGTCTGGTCAGGATGCCGGGCGTACTGTTGGGTATTGATCACCGCCAGGCGGCCGCCGTCGCGCAGTGGCAGGTAGCTGACCAGCAGCGCGGGTCTGGGCTGGAACTGGCGGCTCAGCAGGTTGGCCGGTTGCACCGGCAGTTGCAGGCGCTCGCTGCTGTCGATGCGATAACGGCTCAGGGTCGCCAGCTTGAGCCCGGCGCTGCCCCAGATCCGTGGCGCAGGGATGAACTCGGCCTGCCAGTTGAAGGCCTCGGTGCTGCACGGATACAGATCCACCAGACGCTCCTGGAGCAGCGCCAGTTGATCCTGGTAGTCGGTGTTTCTGGCGCCGTCGCTGACTTCCTGAAGCAGCACCAGGTCCGGTGCCTCATCGCGGATCACCCGCACCACTTCATCAAGGTTGTACGCCAGGTCGTCAGGGGTAGGGCGCTCGTCCGGGCCGTTGTCGTCGGGCTGCTCATACCAGAACACATAGCGCTTGCCGGCCAGGTACTGGATGTTCCAGGTCATGACTTTCAGCGCCTGCCCCGGCATCAGCAGGTCGGGCTGAACTGAGCTGCTGCAACGGGCGGTGACCGTCTCGCGTTCGGCCGGCCGCCAGGTGAGATTCTGCACCGCGATCCACAACACGCCGGTCAGCAGCAGTAGCAACAGGATCAGGCGCAGCAGGATTCGGCTCATGGGTCTGTTCGGGGTCCTGATGGGCGTGCTGGCAGCATAGCCGAGTTATGTGTGTGGGCGGTCCTGCTCAATGAGCATGAACAGGCGGAACATCGCCACGCCCATGAACAGTTGCAGAAAACTGGCCAGGCTGCTGAGCAGCAGCGACACGCCCGGGCTTTGCGGTTGCGGCAGCAGATACAGGCCGCCTGCTTCGATCAGCGACAGCGGGATGTAGATGATCAGCAGGCACACCATGATCCGGGTGAAGTGCCCGGTACTCATCAGCATGCTTTCGCGCATGGCCATGAACGGGGTGCGCTGGCGCAGCACCAGCAGGTATTCGCTGAATGCCAGTTTGATCATCACCCACAGGCCCGGCAGCACGAACAGCGACAGGCCGAACATGATCAGCAGCGTGCTCATGGCCGACAGCACGGCAAAGCTCGGCCACAGGCGCAAGGTCCTGCTCCACAGCTCGGCAAAGCCCGGTTGATCGCCACGGCTGCGGGCATCGAGAAACAGGATCAGGACCCCACTGTAGAGCGGGTAGAAAAACAGGCTCACCAGCAAGCCGTAGGCCGGTGAGGCATTGGCTGGCAGGCTGCCATCCACGGCCTGCTTGATCAGCGCTTCGAGCACCACCGGTGGCAGGCACAGCAGCACGATGCTGAGCAGGTTGCTGCGAAAGAAATACAGGGAGTCCCGGAGGATGTTCAGCGGATTCATGTAAGCGTGTCGTTTGAAAAAGTCGGCGAACACTGTAGCCCAAGGCCGGTGACGAACCAAGCACGCCCAGGGCGGCGGCCTTTTTAACTTTTTCGTCATGTCCTTGAAGTGGTTTTGCCCAGCCCCATTACCTCTGTAGGGCCGTCTGCTGGCCTTTTAACGATCCTTGTGAGGTCACTATGAACAATCAAGAGCAAGTCCTGATCGATGAACTGTTCGGCAAACTCAAAAGTGCCGAAAGCGCCTCGGGTGTGCGGGATGCGGCAGTCGAGGCGCATATCAACGAGCATTTGCGCCGTCAGCCAGCTGCGCCGTATTACATGGCTCAGGCGATTGTGGTCCAGGAAGCGGCGGTCAATCAGCTCAACCAGCAACTGCGCGAGCGTGACGAGCAGATCCGCCAGCTCCAGGCTCAATTGCAGCAGAGCCGTCCCGGCCCGGCTGCGGCCGGCGGTGGCGGGTTTCTTTCAAGCCTGTTTGGCGCCGGCAGCGCCCGCGAGCCGCAGCCAGCCGCGCAGCCCGCGTCGTCTGGCGGCTGGCGTGACAGCGGCTATAGCGCACCGCCTGCGCCCGCCGCCGCAGCGCCGTCCAGGGCCAGCGGTTTTCTGGGCAGTGCGTTGCAGACCGCGGCCGGAGTTGCCGGTGGTGTGATGCTGGCGCAAGGCATCAGCAGCCTTTTCGGTCACCACAACGCGCCGCAGGAAATTGTCGAAGTTGTTCATGATGCGCCATCGCAAAGCTATCAGGCCGATGACTGGTCGAACCCGAATCAAACGGGTTGGAGTGACGACAGCGGCTCGTTCGATGACGACGACAGTTTTGTCTGAGCGGTGATCCGACCCCTCTGGCGTACCCCGCGCCCTGCGCATAACTGGCATACTGCGTGCCTGTTTATGTCGCGGGGTGGTTGGGGTGAAAAAGATCGCGGTGTTTGCCGATGTGCAGAACCTCTACTACACCGTGCGCCAGGCTCATGGGTGTCACTTCAATTACGCGGCGTTCTGGGCCGATGTCAGCCAGCGCGGGCAGATTGTCCAGGCCTATGCCTACGCCATTGACCGGGGTGACAGCAAACAGCAACAGTTCCAGCAGATCCTGCGCAACCTGGGTTTTACCGTCAGGCTCAAACCCTACATCCAGCGCAGTGATGGCTCGGCCAAGGGCGACTGGGATGTCGGCATCACCCTGGATGTCATGGAGTTTGCCCCGCAGGTCGATGAAGTGGTGCTGGCTTCCGGCGATGGCGACTTCGACATGCTGCTTGAGCGGATCTCCAGCCGTTACGCTGTTGCCACCGCCGCCTACGGTGTGCCAGGGCTGACCGCCAACTCACTGATACGCGCCGCCGACCGCTATGTGCCGATCGAAGGCGCGCTGTTGCTCAAGAATTGACCCCCCAGGAAGGACAGGATTGTGGAACGTATTGCCGTCATCGACTTTGAAACCACGGGTATCTCGCCAGGCCCCGGTTGCCGTGCCACGGAGGTGGCTGTGGTCATCACCGAACAAGGTCGGGTGGTCGATCGGTTCCAGAGCCTGATGAACGCCGGCGTGCCCATTCCATCGTTCATTGAAAACCTGACCGGTATCAGCAATGCGATGATCCGCAGCGCGCCGCGTGCCGAGCAGGTCATGGGCGATGTGGCAGATTTTGTCGGCAGTACACCGCTGGTCGCGCACAATGCATCATTCGACCAGAAGTTCTGGGACTACGAACTGGCGCGTATCCAGCGCAGTCGTGTGCAAAGCTTTGCCTGTTCGATGCTGCTGGCCCGGCGCCTGATGCCGAGTGCGCCCAACCACAAGCTGGGCACCCTGACCCGTTATGCGCGCCTGCCTGACACCGGCAAGGCGCACCGGGCCATGGCTGATGCCGAGATGGCGGCCAACCTGGTCAACCATATGGTCGGCCAGTTGCGCGATTCACACGGGATTGCCAGCGTTTCCCACCAGTTGTTCTGCACCCTGCAGAAAGTCCCGGCCTCACGCATCCTCGAAGCCCTCAAGCGTCAGCGCGGGCTTTGACGGTGGCCTTTTCCAAGCGTACCCCGACGTCCAGATGACCCACTGGCAGGCTGCGTTCGATGGGCGTGGACAACACCATTGAGGTCTTGCTGACGCCATAGCTCGCCACGCGGTCGAGCAACTGTTCCAGATGCTCCATCGAGTCGACCGCTGCACGCATGATAAAGCAGGGGTCGCCGGTCACCCGGTGGCACTGGATCAGTTCGGCAAACGTGTACAGCTCTTCATAGGCGCGCTGTTTACTGTGGCTGTCCAGGCGCAGTTCGATCACACACTGAATCGGCAGGCCGACCCTGGCCAGGTTGACCTTGGCTTCATAGCCGGTAATCACCCCGTTGGCCTCCAGCTTGGCCACCCGTTCGGCGACCGCCGGTGCCGACAGGTTGACCTGCCGGGCCAGTTGCGCAAAAGACGCCCGCCCGTTTTCCAGCAAAGCGTTGAGCAGCATGCGGTCATATTTGTCCAGTTCCACAAGGATCTCCCGGCAGGCAAAGGGCTGGATTTCGAATCGAAAGTAAAAAACGGATATTACCGTTGATTTACAGGTAAACGTTGCGTTTAAACAAGCTTCATGGCTTATGAATCCCGGTTGAGCTTCCTAAAATAGCTCAACCATACGAATGGACTTCGAGCCTGCCATGCCTGATTCCCGCCGCTTCCCCCTGTTATTGATTGGCGCCTTCCTGGCCCTGTACCTGATCTGGGGGTCGACTTACCTGATGATCCGTATTGGCGTGGCCTCTTGGCCGCCGCTGATGATGGCTGCCATCCGCTTTCTGCTTGCCGGTGTCTTGATGTATGGCTACCTGCGCTGGCGCGGTGTGCCGGCACCGACCTGGCAGCAATGGAAGGCCGCGACCCTGATTGGCTTTTTATTGCTGGCCTGCGGTAACGGCGGCGTGACCCTGGCTGAGCACGCTGACGTGTCGTCCGGCGTGGCCGCCCTGGCGGTAGCGACCGTGCCGCTGTTCACCCTGTTGTCCGGGCTGTTGTGGGGCAACCGCACCAGTGGCCTGGAATGGGCCGGTATCGCTCTGGGCATGCTCGGCATCGCCTTGCTCAACCTGGGCTCCAATCTGCAGGCCAGCCCTTACGGGGCGGCGCTGCTGATTTTTGCAGCGGCGGCCTGGGCGTTTGGCTCGGTGTGGAGCAAACACCTGCCACTGCCGGCCGGTCCCATGGCCAGCGCGACTGAAATGATCAGCGCCGGGGTTATCCTGATGATCGGCAGCCAGCTCAGCGGCGAACACCTGGAGCAGATGCCCACGGTAGCAGGGTGGGGCGCGCTGCTGTACTTGGTGGTGTTTGGCTCGATCATCGCTTTCAGCTCTTACCTGTACCTGCTCAAGAACGTACGCCCGGCGGCGGCAACCAGTTATGCCTATGTCAACCCGGTGGTGGCGGTGGTGTTGGGCATGTTGTTTGCCGATGAATACATCGGTATGGAAGAAGGCCTGGCGATGCTGGTGATCGTCAGCGCCGTGGTGCTCATCGGGCTGCCGCAGTGGCGGCGGCCGGTGGTCAAGCAGGCCAGCGCCTGACGCATCGGTGCACCCATAGGGTAAACTGCGCGCCTTGCGCTGAATTTTCCCTACGGTATTACCATGACATTCGCTTCCCTCGGCCTGATCGAACCCTTGTTGCGCGCCCTCCAGGGGCTGGATTACCAGACCCCGACGCCGGTGCAGGCCAAGGCGATTCCCGCGGTACTGGACGGCCGCGACCTGATGGCCGCCGCCCAGACCGGCACCGGCAAGACCGCCGGGTTTGCCTTGCCCTTGCTGCAACGCCTGACCATGGAAGGCCCCAAGGTCGCTGCCAACTCAGTGCGTGCCCTGGTGCTGGCGCCGACCCGTGAACTGGCCGAGCAGGTCCACGAAAGCTTCCGGCAGTACGCTGAACACCTGCCGTTGAGCACCTATGCGGTGTATGGCGGCGTGAGCATCAACCCGCAGATGATGCGCCTGCGCCGTGGTGTTGACGTGCTGGTGGCAACACCAGGCCGGTTGTTGGACCTGCACCGGCAGAACGCCGTCAAGTTCAACCAGGTGCAGATTCTGGTGCTCGATGAAGCCGACCGTATGCTCGACCTGGGCTTCAGCGAAGAACTGCGTAACGTCTACGCTGCGTTGCCCAAACGCCGGCAGACCCTGCTGTTCTCCGCGACCTTCTCCGAGCAGATCCGGCTGCTGGCCGGGCAGATGCTCGACAACCCGCTGAGCATCGAAGTAAGCCCGCGCAACGCCGCAGCCAATACGGTCAAGCAATGGGTGGTGACGGTCGACAAAAAGCGCAAGACTGAACTGTTCATCCATCTGCTCAAAAAACAGCGCTGGGGCCAGGTGTTGGTGTTTGCCAAGACCAAGGCCGGCGTCGACCAGCTCGCCGAGCGCCTGCAAGGCCTGGGCATCAAGGCCGATGGTATCCACGGCGACCGCCCGCAAGCCACCCGCCAACGCGCACTGGACAGCTTCAAGGCCCGTGAAATCCAGGTACTGGTCGCCACCGACGTCGCCGCCCGTGGCCTGGACATCGACGACCTGCCGACCGTGGTCAACCTCGACCTGCCGATCGTTGCCGAAGACTATGTGCACCGTATCGGTCGTACCGGCCGTGCCGGCCAGACCGGTGAAGCGATCTCGCTGGTATGTGCCGACGAAGTCGAACAACTGTCGGCTATCGAAACCCTGATCCGTCAGGTCCTGACCCGCAACGACGAGCCTGACTTCATCCCCGACCACCGCGTCCCGGTTACCGACGCCAGCGGCCAGATCCTCAAAAAGCCGAAAAAACCCAAAAAGCCCAAAGCCAGCGGCGGCAAAGGCAACCTGGGCAAATGGATCGACAGCGGCGAAGCCGAACCCAGCGCCCCACCGGTCAAACCGGTCCGCAAAGTGCCTGCTTTCAATACCGGGCCGCGCAAGCGCAAGCCTTGAAGGCGGACGAGCCTGCATAGGCTCGGATCTGCCGCTGAGTTTGCTTTTGATCTTCGAGCCGAGATGGCACAGACGCCGCGAATCGCGACTTGGGTGCAGGCCGAAGGTAGGCGTCGATTTGGGGGAGAAATCAGCATGGATGCTGCTGATTTTGAAACCGAGGGCAGGCGCGCCGGGCAGGACGCCCATCGCGCCGGCCCCCGAATCGGCGCCGGACGGAGGGAAGTCTGCCCGCAGGGCGGACCCAAACCAGGAGCAAGCGGTTTTCCCCTATTTTGCCCGGGGCACGTTGCCAAGCACAAAATAGGGGCGCCCGTCGGGGCGAAACCCGCAGCCCAGACAACTGCGGCAAAGACCTTTGCAACGACCGGAAGAGCTTCGCGGCTGAAGCCGCTCCTACGGAGCCCACAAGCGCCTCGTCGCCAAGTCACGCCGCCACAAACTGCTCCGCATAGTGACAAGCCACCTGCCGCCGATCCACCTCACGCAACGCCGGCACCTCCTCGGCACAACGCTGCGTCGCATACGGGCAGCGCTTGTGAAACGCGCAGCCACTTGGCGGGCTCAGCGGATTGGGCAGTTCCCCCACAATCTTGATCTTCGGCTTCAACGGATCAGGATGAATCGTCGGCGTTGCCGACAACAGCGCCTGGGTATAAGGATGCAGCGGCCGCTCGTAGATCGCTTCTTTCGGCCCCATTTCCGCCGGCCGACCCAGATACATCACCAGCACCGAATCAGCCACATGGCGGACCACCGACAGGTTGTGCGAGATAAACACATAGGCGGTCTGAAACTGCTGCTGCAGATCCATGAACAGGTTCAACACTTGTGCCTGGATCGACACGTCCAGCGCCGAAGTCGGCTCATCGGCCACCAGCACCTTCGGTTGCAGCATCATCGCTCTGGCCAGGGCAATGCGCTGGCGCTGGCCACCGGAGAACATATGCGGGTAGCGCTGATAATGCTCCGGGCGCAGCCCCACCTGGCTCATCATCGCCTGCACCCGCTCGCGGCGTTCGGCGCGGCTCAGGTCAGTGTTGATCAGCAGCGGCTCGCCAAGCTGGTCACCGATCTTCTGGCGTGGGTTGAGCGACGCGTAAGGACTCTGGAACACCATCTGCACATCGCGGCGCAACTGCTTGCGGTCCGCCTTGCTGGCCCCGGTCACTTCCCGACCGGCAATCTGCAATGAGCCCGCTGACGGTTCCTCGATCAGGGTCAGGGCCCGGGCCAGGGTGGACTTGCCACAGCCCGATTCGCCGACCACCGCCAAGGTCTTGCCGGCCTCCAGCTCGAACGACACACCGTTAAGGGCGCGCACGGTGGCGCTGCCCTTGAACAGCCCCTGGGAGACTTCATAGTGGCGGTGCAGGTCGCGGGCAGTCAGTATGACGCTCATTACGCCACCTCCTGATTCAAGGGATAGAAACAGCGTGCCAGGCTATGCGCCTTGGGGTCCAGGGCCGGGCGCTGGGTATGGCAGTTATCGCGCACATAGGGGCAGCGCGGTGACAGCAGGCAGCCCTGTGGTCGGTCGTAGCGGCCCGGCACCAGACCCGGCAGGGTCGCCAGGCGCTCGGCGCCCAGACTGTGCTCCGGGATGGCGGCCAGCAGCGCTTCGCTATAAGGGTGGGCCGGTACGTCGAACAGGCCAGGCACCTGGCCGACTTCCACGGCTTGCCCGGCATACATCACGCAGACCCGCTGGGCGGTTTCGGCCACCACTGCCAGGTCGTGGGTGATCAGCACCAGGGCCATGTCCTGCTCTTTTTGCAGGTTCAGCAGCAGGTCCATGATCTGCGCCTGGATGGTAACGTCCAGCGCGGTGGTGGGCTCGTCGGCGATCAACAGCTTGGGCTCACCGGCAATCGCCATGGCAATCGCCACCCGCTGGCTCATCCCGCCCGACAATTGGTGCGGATAAGCATCCAGCCGCTGAGCCGCGCCAGGAATCTCGACCTTTTCCAGCAGCTCCAGGGCGCGCTGGCGCGCCGCCTTGCCGGACAGACCCAGGTGCTGGCGCAGCACTTCGATGATCTGGTAACCCACGGTGTAGCTGGGGTTGAGTGCAGTCATCGGGTCCTGGAACACCATGGCCAGGTCTTTGCCGATGATCTTGCGTCGTTGCCGGGCATTGAGTTTGAGCAGTTCGTTACCGTCGAAACGCAGCGCATCGGCCTGGATGATGCCGGGATGATCGATCAGGCCCATCAAGGCCATCATGGTCACCGATTTGCCCGAGCCGGACTCACCGACGATGGCCAGCACTTCACCTTTTTCGACTTTCAGCGACAGGCCATCGACCACGGGGACGGCTTTGGCATCGCCGAAGCGCACGCTGAGATTATTGATTTCAAGCAGTGACATGGCAGGTTCCTCAGGCGGCGTTCTTGAGTTTCGGGTCCAGCGCGTCGCGCAGGCCGTCGCCCATCAGGTTGATTGCCAGCACGCTGAGCAAAATGGTCAGGCCGGGCAGGCTGACCACCCACCAGGCACGTTCGATATAGTCCCGTGCCGAGGCAAGCATGGTGCCCCACTCAGGGGTGGGCGGCTGGACACCCAGGCCCAGGAAGCCCAGTGCGGCGGCGTCGAGAATCGCCGAGGAGAAGCTCAGGGTCGCCTGCACGATCAGCGGCGCCATGCAGTTGGGCAGCACGGTGACGAACATCAGCCGTGGCAGGGTGGCGCCAGCCAGCCTTGCTGCGGTGACGTAGTCGCGGTTCAGCTCGCCCATCACGGCGGCGCGGGTCAGGCGCACGTAGGACGGCAGCGAGACGATGGCAATCGCGATCACGGTGTTGATCAGGCCAGGGCCGAGGATGGCGACGATGGCCACCGCCAGCAGCAGCGAGGGCAGGGCCAGCATCACGTCCATCAGACGCATCACCGACGGGCCGATCAGGCGCGGGAAGAACCCGGCCAGCAGGCCGAGCAGGATGCCGGGAATCAACGACATGACCACCGACGACAGGCCGATCAGCAGCGACAGTCGCGCACCGTGGATCAGTCGCGAGAGCAGATCGCGGCCGACCTCATCGGTGCCGAGGATGAACTGCCACTGGCCACCCTCCAGCCAGGCTGGCGGGGTCAGCAGGAAGTCGCGGTATTGCTCGCTCGGGTCATGGGGGGCGACCCACGGGGCGAACAGGGCGCAAAAGATGATCAGCAGCATGAACGCCAGGCCGGCCACGGCGCCTTTGTTTTTAGCGAACGCCTGCCAGAACTCCCTGAATGGCGACGGGTAGAACAGGCTCTGATCGACGGCTTGGGCGCTGCTTTGTTGGCCCTTGGCTTGCTCTTCACTCATGGCTGGTATCTCAGCGTTGGTGACGGATGCGCGGGTTGGCGATGCCATAAAGAATATCCACAACGAAATTGACCAGGATCACCAGGCAGGCGATCAACAGGATGCCGTTCTGCACGACAGGGTAGTCACGGGCGCCAATCGCCTCGATCAACCACTTGCCGATGCCCGGCCAGGAAAAGATGGTTTCGGTCAGCACGGCGCCGGCCAGCAACGCGCCGACCTGCAGGCCGAACACGGTGAGCACCGGAATCAGCGCGTTGCGCAGACCGTGGACGAACACTACTCGTGCCGGCGACAGGCCTTTGGCCCGTGCCGTGCGTACGTAGTCTTCACGCAGCACTTCGAGCATCGAGGAGCGGGTCATCCGGGCGATCACCGCCAGCGGGATGGTGCCCAATACGATGGCCGGCAGAATCAGGTGGTGCAGGGCATCGAGGAACGAGCCCGGTTCGTCGCTGAGCAGGGTGTCGATCAGCATGAAGCCGGTGACGGGCGGGATGTCGTAAAGCAGATCGATGCGTCCGGAGACCGGGGTCCAGCCCAGGGTCACCGAGAAGAACATGATCAGGATCAGGCCCCACCAGAAGATCGGCATCGAATAGCCGGCCAGCGAGACGCCCATGACCCCGTGGTCGAACAGCGAGCCGCGCTTGAGCGCCGCGATCACTCCGGCCAGCAGCCCCAGCACCCCGGCAAACAGCAGAGCGGCCAAGGCCAGCTCTACGGTGGCGGGGAATAGCGAGAGGAATTCCTTCCAGACGCTTTCGCGGGTGCGCAGCGATTCACCGAGGTCGCCCTGGGCGAGTTTTGCGATGTAATCGACGTACTGCTCATGCAGCGGTTTGTTCAGACCCAGGCGCTCCATGGCCTGGGCGTGCATTTCGGGGTCGACCCGGCGTTCGCCCATCATCACCTCCACCGGGTCGCCGGGGATCAGGCGAATCAGGGCAAAGGTGAGCAGGGTAATCCCGAAAAAGGTGGGGATCAGCAACCCCACCCGGCGGGCAATGAAACTCAACATTCTGCGATGTTCCTCATTAGGCCGTTCAGGCAAATCCGCCGCTTGCCCCGTGCGGGGTGTGGCGGAGTGGTTGTCTACTTCACGCTCGTGGTCGCGAAGTTGTTATTGGTTAGCGGACTGATAACGAAGCCTTCGACGTTGTGTCGCCGGGCCACGAACAGTTTCGGGTAAGCGAGGCTGATCCAGGGTTGTTCCCGGATGAAAACCTGCTGGGCTTTCTGATAGAGGGCCGCCCGAGTAGAGGGTTCGGTGGTGCCTCGTGCCTGGCTGATGGCCGCCTCGAATTCGGGATTGCACCAGCGGGCGTAGTTTTCGCCGTTGCCTGCCGCCTCGCAACCGAGGTTGGGGGTCAGGAAGTTGTCCGGGTCGCCGTTGTCGCCTGCCCAGCCGGCGAACACCATATCGTGCTCGCCGCGTTTGGCCCGGCGCAGCATTTCGGCCCACTCCATGACGCGAATATCCACGCTCAGGCCGACCTTGGCCAGATCGGCCTGCAACATCTGCGCGCCGAGCAACGGATTGGGGTTGGTCACCCCGCCACCGTTGCGGGTGAACAGGGTCAGTACCTGGCCTTTCGGCACCCCGGCTTGTTTGAGCAAAGCCTGCGCTTTTTGCGGATCATGGGCCTGATTGTGCTGCGTATGATCGAAGCCTGACAGGGTCGGCGGATAAGGGCCGCTGCCTGCTGTCGCCTTGCCATCCCCGAACAATGCCTTGAGATAGGCCTGTTTGTCGAATGCAAGATTGATTGCCTGGCGCACCCTGACATCACTGAGCCAGGGTTTGCGGGTGTTGAGCGCCACATAGCTGGTCATCATGGCTTCCATTTCATCGATGGCCAACTGCGGATCGGCCTTGATCACTTCGATGTCGTCAGGCTTGGGGTAGACCGCCACCTGGCACTCGTTGGCCTTGAGTTTTTGCAGCCGGGTATTGCTGTCCAGGGTGATGGCGAACACCAGAACTTCGCTGGGTACCGGGCCTTTCCAGTAATCCGGGTTGGCCTTGAAGCGTACCTGGGCGTCCTTGATGTAGCGGGTCAGGATAAAGGGGCCGGTGCCCACCGGTTGGCTGTTGAGGCGTTCCGGCTTGCCCTGTTGCAGCAATTGCCCGGCGTATTCGGCGGAATAGACCGAGGTGAAGGGCATCGCCAGGTCACGTAGAAAAGGCGCTTCAGCGCGGCTCAGGGTGAAGCGCACCGTGTGTTCGTCCAGCTTTTCGACGGCCTTGAGCAGGGCGCGAAACCCCATGCTCTCGAAATACGCAAAGCCCACCGACGACAGTTTGTGCCAGGGGTGGGCCGGGTCGAGCTGGCGCTTAAAGCTCCATATCACGTCATCGGCGTTCATTTCACGGCTTGGCTTGAAGTCATCGGTGCTGTGAAATTTCACCCCGCGACGTAGATGAAAGGTGTACTGCAGGCCGTCCTCGCTGATCTCCCAGCGTTCGGCCAGGCCAGGCTGCGGGTCGGTGCTGCCCGGTTTAAAAGCCACCAGCCGTTCGAGGATGGTTTCGGCCGAAGCATCCGCGGTCACTGCGGTGGTGTATTGCACGATGTCGAAGCCTTCCGGGCTGGCTTCCGTACACACCACCAACGGCTTGGCCTGCACCGCCAGGCTGGCGGCTGACAGCGCCAGAACCAGCGGCCAGTGGCTGAAAGTCAGTTTCAATGGCTGCACTCCTGTGCTCTGCAGCAGTTAATCGACAATGCTCACCCCGGAAAAGTCGTTACGGCCGAACGGGCTGACCTTGAAGCCCTGAACGTCGGCGCGCAGCGGCTGGCTGACGGTCGAGTGGGCAATCGGAGTGATCGGCACCTGTTGCTTGAGGTAGCGCTGCGCCTGTTGATACAGCCCGCTGCGCAGTTCCCGGTCGGTGCTGGCGATGGCTGACTTGATCAGCCGGTCGTACTGTTCGTCACACCACATCGAGTAGTTGTTGCCACCGATTGCCGCGCAGCTGTAAAGGGTGCCCAGCCAGTTGTCCGGGTCGCCGTTGTCGCCGGTCCAGCCGATCAGCGAGATGTCGTGCTCGCCGTTCTTGCTGCGTTTCAGGTACTCGCCCCATTCATAGCTGACGATACGCGCCTTGATCCCGATCTTGGCCCAGTCGGCCTGCAGCATCTCGGCCATCAACCGGGCGTTGGGGTTATACGGGCGCTGCACCGGCATGGCCCACAGGGTCAACTCCGTTCCTTCCTTGACCCCGGCGGCGCGCAGCAGTTCGCGGGCCTTGTCGGGGTTATAGGGCGCGTCCTGAATACTGCTGTCGTAGGACCACTGCGAAGGCGGCATGCCGTTGACGGCTTTTTGCCCGGCACCCTGATACACCGCATCGATGATCGCCTGCTTGTTGACCGCCATGTCCAGTGCCTGGCGCACTGCCAGCTTGTCCAGCGGCGCATGGCGCACGTTGTAGCTGATGTAGCCCAGGTTGTAGCCGGGGCTTTCGATCACCTGCAGCTGTGGGTCGGCCTTGAGCCCCGGTACATCGGCAGGCCGTGGATGCAGGGTGACCTGGCATTCGTTCTTGCGCAGCTTTTGCAGGCGTACCGAGGCGTCGGTGTTGATGGCGAAGATCAACTGATCCAGCTTGACCTGTTCCGGCGCCCAATAGTCGGGGTTGCCCTTGTAACGAATCTGCGCGTCTTTCTGGTAACGCTGGAAGATATACGGGCCGGTGCCGATCGGCTGCTGGTTGATATCCCGCGCCTTGCCTGCGGCCATCAGCTGCTCGGCGTATTCGGCTGACAGGATCGAGGCGAAGCTCATCGCCAGGTTCTGAATAAAGGCCGCGTCGACACTGTTGAGAGTGAAGACAACCGTCATCGGCCCGCTCTTGGTCACCGAATGGATCTTCTTGTCCATGCCCATGCCGGTGAAGTACGGAAACTCGGTGGGGTAGGCGAGGCGAAACGGATGCTCGGTGTTGAGCATACGGTTGAAGGTGAACAGCACGTCGTCGGCATTGAAGTTGCGGCTGGGGGTAAAGGCCTTGTTGCTGTGGAATTTCACCCCTTCACGCAGGTGGAAGGTATAAACCAGGCCATCTGCCGATACATCCCATGAAGTGGCCAGCGCCGGGATGGCCACTGTGCCGCCTTTTTCGAACTCGGCCAGCCGGTTATACAGCGGCTGGGCGGCATCGTTATCGGTGGCCGAGGTGTATTGCGCCGTGTCGAAGCCCGACGGGCTGGCCTCGGAGCAGAACACCAGGCTGTTGGCGGCCAGGGCATGAGGCGCGGCGGTGAACAGCGCCAGGCTCAATAGAGATGCCGTTGCGATGGTAGAGCGCATGATCTTCCCTTTTTCAGGTCTCAAGACGGAACGGGCATAGGCCGGGGAGTGCCCGGATTCGCCAGGTTCTGCACTGTATGTCAGTCGATTCGTCTGGTATGTCGGTCAGAAGGCTTCATGTTTCGTAGGAAAAGTCCGAGAGTTCGCCGCTGAAGCGGCTCCTACAGCAGCTCCTACAGGCTTATGCCTGTAGGAGCTGCTTTAGCAGCGAAGTATTGAGGCAGCGAAGCATCAAAGCAGGCTACTTGATGCCCACCCCATAGAATGAGTTCAGGCCGAACGGACTGATCTTGAAGTCCAGTACATTGGCACGCATGGGCTGGTAGACCGTTGAGTGGGCGATGGGGGTCAGCGGAACTGCGTCTTTGAGCAGGTGCTGCGCCTGTTTGTACAGCACGGTGCGCTGGTCCTGGCCAGGAGTGGCCTTGGCCTGCTTGATCAGTTTGTCGAACGCTTGATCGCACCACTTGGAATAGTTGTTGCCGTTGACCGCATCACAGCCAAACAGCGTCCCGAGCCAGTTGTCCGGGTCGCCGTTGTCGCCGCTCCAGCCAATCAGCATGGCACCGATTTCGCCGGCCTTGGCGCGTTTGAGGTATTCACCCCACTCGTAGCTGACGATTTTGGCGTTGATGCCGATCTTCTTCCAGTCGGCCTGGATCAGTTCGGCCATCAACCGTGCGTTGGGGTTGTAGGGGCGTTGCACCGGCATGGCCCACAGGCTGATCTCGGTGCCTTCCTTGATACCGGCTTGCTTGAGCAGTGCCCTGGCTTTGTCCAGGTCGTAAGGCGCGTCCTTGACGGTGTCGTCATAGGACCACTGGGTGGGCGGCATGGCGTTGACTGCCAGTTGCCCGGCACCCTGATACACCGCATTGATGATCGCCGGCTTGTTGACCGCCATGTCCAGCGCCTGGCGGACCTGCAACTGGGCCAGCGGGTTGGCAGCATCGCTGCCCTTGATCTTGTCGGAAACGTTGTAGGCGATATAGCCCAGGTTGAAACCGGCCTGCTCAGGCATCTGCAGGTTCTTGTCGGCCTTGAGCGATTCCAGATCGGCAGGGCGCGGATATGCAGTGACCTGGCATTCGTTGCGCTTGAGCTTTTGCATGCGCACCGACGGGTCGGTGGTGATGGCAAAGATCAGGTTGTCGACCCGCACGTCTTCGGGGTGCCAGTATTCCTTGTTACCGGTATAGCGAATGTTCGAGTCCTTCTGGTAGCTCTTGAACACGAATGGCCCGGTGCCCACCGGCTTCTGGTTGATGTCTTCGGGCTTGCCCTGTTTGAGCAGTTGTTCGGCGTATTCTGCAGACTGGATCGAGGCGAAGCTCATGGCCAGGTTCTGGATGAACGCGGCGTCGACGCTGTTGAGGGTGAACTTCACCGTGTATTCATCGAGCTTTTCGATCTGCTTGATGTTGCTGTCCATACCCATGTCGGTGAAATACGGAAACTCGGTTGGGTAGGCCTTACGGAACGGCTGGTCCTTGTCGATCATGCGGTTGAAGGTGAACAGCACGTCATCGGCGTTGAAGTTACGGCTGGGCTTGAACCACGGGGTGGTATGGAACTTCACGCCTTCACGCAGATGGAAAGTGTAGCTCAGCAGGTCCGGGGCGATGTCCCAGCGGGTGGCCAGACCCGGCACCACGGCGGTGCTGCCACGCTCGAACTGGGTCAGGCGGTTGAAGATGGTTTCGGCGCTGGCGTCGAAGTCGGTGCCGGCCACGTATTGCGCGGGGTCAAACCCTGCCGGGCTGCCTTCAGAGCAGAACACCAGATTGCCTGCCGCGTGGGCGTAAGGGGTAGCCGCCAGCAGGCTGGCACTGACGAAAAACGGAATGACCGCAGTTTTGAGCATGGTGGCCTCAAGTTATTGTCATTGGAATGTGGTCAGCCTCATGAGCCAACCTTGTCAGGTGATATGCAGGGTATATACCCGAATCCAGAAACAGCTCGGTGAGGAGGGAATAAATGTGGAACGATCGTACAGGAATGTCGCAAAAATGAATCAAACGGCAGCGTTTGATCGTTTGCGTTGGCACTTTGCCATCGCTTTCTGCGTCAAAATGCGCCAGGCGGGTGGGTAAGATGCACCCGCCTGAAGCGGTTTGTTACTAGCAGGTTACTTGCTCAGGCTGACGCCATAAAAAGGCGTCAGGCCGAAGGGGCTGATCTTGAAGTCCTGAACCTCTTTGCGCATTGGCTGAAACACCTTTGAGTTGGCAATCGGGGTGATCGGCACCTGGGTCTTGAGAATCTGCTGGGCCTGTTGATACAGCTTGACCCGCTCATCGCGGTTGCTGGTGACCTTGGCCTGTTGCACCAGCTTGTCGTAGGCCGGGTCACACCATTTGGCGTAGTTGCTGCCCTTGACCGCTGCGCAGCTGTACAGCACGCCAAGCCAGTTATCCGGATCACCGTTGTCACCGGTCCAGCCGTAGATCATCACATCATGTTCACCGGCTTTGGCGCGCTTGATGTACTCGCCCCATTCATAACTGACGATATTGGCCTTGATGCCGATCTTGTCCCAGTCGGCCTGGATCATTTGCGCTGACAACCGTGCGTTGGGGTTGGAGGCGCGCTGTACGGTCATCGCCCACAGGTTGATCTGCGTGCCTGGCGCGACCCCGGCCTCCTTGAGCAACTGGCGGGCCTTTTCCGTGTCGTGCGGTGCGTCCTTGATATTCGGGTCAAAGCCCCACTGGCCCGGCGGCAAGGCGTTCTGTGCCAGTTGCCCGGCGCTGCGGTACACCGCCTTGATGATCGCCGGCTTGTCGATCGCCATGTCCAGCGCCTGGCGGACCTTGAGTTGATCCAGCGGCGGGTGGGTCACGTTATAGGCGATAAAGCCCAGGTTGAAGCCTGGCTGGCTGAGTACCTTGAGGCGCGGGTCCTTTTCGACCTCTTCGATATCCTGCGGGCGCGGGTAACCGCTGACATGGCACTCGCCGGCCTTGAGCTTTTGCAGGCGTACTGCGGCATCGGTGTTGATCGAGAAAATCAGATTGTCGATCTTCACATCTTCAGGCTTCCAGTAATCCTTGTTGGCGACGTAACGGATCTGTGAATCTTTCTGGTAGCGCTTGAGTACGAATGGCCCGGTACCCACCGGCTTCTGGTTCAGGTCGGCCGCCTTGCCCTGCTTGAGCAACTGCTCGGCGTATTCGGCAGACTGGATCGAGGCAAAGCTCATGGCCAGGTTCTGCACGAACGCCGCATCGACGTTGTTCAGGTTGAAACGCACGGTCTGCTCGTCGAGCTTTTCAATGCTTTTGATGGTGGTGTTCAGGCCCATGTCGGTGAAATACGGCGACTCGGACGGGTAAGCTTTGCGAAACGGCTGGTTGGGGTCGAGCAGGCGGTTGAAGGTGAACAGCACGTCGTCGGCGTTGAAGTCACGGCTTGGGGTGAAGAACTCGGTGGTATGAAACTTCACCCCCTTGCGCAACGTGAAGGTGTAGCTCAGGCCGTCGGCGGCTATCTGCCACTCAGTGGCCAGGCCCGGTTCGACTTCAGTGCCGCCACGCTTGAACTGGGTCAGGCGGTTGAAGACGGTTTCGGCAGAGGCATCGAAGTCGGTACCGCTGGTGTACTGGCTCGGGTCGAAGCCGGCCGGGCTGGCTTCGGAGCAATACACCAGGGTGGTCGCGGCCTGCGCCAGCGGCGCGCAGGCCAGCAGTGCAGCAGTCAACAGCAAGGGTTTGAAGACGGTCTTTTCCATCAGGTCGCTTTTCATTAAATCCCCACGCTAAGGCGGCAGTCAGAGTTGCCGCAGCATGCCCCACTGGCGACTTTTCCTACAAGTCTGCGGATTCCGCAGTGTCCAGGCTGATCAGATCGCCCAGCAGGTGTTCGAACAGCCCCTTCAGGTAATCCCAGGTCGAGCGGCTTTGCTGTTCGAAATTGTGCAAGGTCTGGGCGAGTTGGCTGTGCAATTGCTCTTGCAGGGTTTGCAGTTCCGTAAGCGAACTGGCGCGCTCGATCTGATGCGGGTTACTGATCGCCCATTCGGCGAGCAGTTCGTCCTGCCAGTCGCTGTCACGGGCGTGGCAGAAGAAGCTGGCTGCCAGGTGCAGCGGGTCCTCACCAGGCTGACCGCTCCAGTGGTCGATCATGGCTTGCGCCACCTGGCCGACGGCTTGCGAGGCCAGCAGCCCGGCGGGCTCATGCAGGGGGTGTTCGGCATGGTCCTTGGCCAGTTGCGAGTGGGTCGGGTCGCTGGAACCGTTACTGTTGGGGTCGCCGTCAAACAAGGTCTGGGCATCGTCGACATGGCTGCCAAGCAGGCTCAGGACGCTGCGCTGCACCTCATTCCAGGCGTTACTGACCAACCGCAGCGGGGCGGTCTGGGCCCAGGCCTTGAGCTTGAGTAGCTGCACCAGTCTGTTTTCGCGCAATACGTCGCGGGCCTCGATCCAGTTCTCGTAGGCGCTTAGCAGGCTGGTGTCACGGTGTTCATTGAGCAACACCAGCAGCATGCGGTCGGTGTCGCTCAACTCGCCTGGTTTGTCCGGATTGAACTGCCAGTTCTCGTCCGGGGCGATTAGCCTGGCCACCGGTTGGGCCAGGCTGGCGATCACATCGGCGCCGGCAAAGCGGCCGGTGACCAGCGGTAGCTGCCACTTGCAGTCGACCGGTGAGGTCCAGGCCAGCACCGGATAGCCGAGCTTGGTCAGCCCCAGTTCGATGAAGTTGGAGTGAGCGAAAAAGTCTTCCAGCACATGCAGCGCTGCACCGAAGCGCCTTAGCCCCTCGGGTGTACGGCCGTGCTGCATGGCTGCGCGCAGCTCGTCCTGCATATAGTCGATCGAGCGCTGGATATAGCCTTTCATTGACGTGGCGAAATCAACCTGCAGCGCCGGGTCGCCGGCCAGTACCCACGGCTCGAAGTCCGCGTCGCGTTCAGTCAGATCGAACGCCGCCGTCTCGACCCTGGGGTTGTCGATGTGTTCGCTGGGCCGATAAACCCCGAGCCGTTGCGCGGTGACTTTGAAGCTGTCCGGGTCGCGCAGGCGTGCTTCGGCAAACCGGCGGGTGGCGAGGATATCGACAATCTCGGTCAGCGCCGGGCGCGACAGTAGTTTTGGAAAGTCCTTGGCCATGCCGGGGCCGCGTACCAGCTTGGGGTCCAGCAACTGCGAGTAGTCACGCAGCCAGTTACCGAAGTAAATGGTCTGCCGCTCGTGTTCAGACAAACCCAGTTTCAGCAAGCGCCTTTCGATACGCTCGTGGCTGAACTTGCCGTCTTGCTCGCCGGTGGCTTCGAACTGCTCGTGATGCTCGTTGCCCGCTTTACCGGTATTGCGCCCGATGAGCGACTCGCTGGACAGGATCTGCTTGAGGGCCTGTTGCGCGTCGATGCGCAGGCTGACGGGCTGGCCGTTGTTGTCCTGGTAGCTGGCCAGCAGTACCGGCTGCGCGCCAGACCATCCTGCCCTGGCCATGCGCAGTGCATAGCGGCCGCCTTCTTCATTCGGTGCATCGCGATGCACCGGGCCATCGATACTCAGGTCTTCGCGCAACAGCGTGTCGAGATGATGGCCGAACTCATGCAGGAGAATTTCCAGCAGTTCCCAGGCCGCCTGCGGATTGGCCTGTACATAGTCCAGCGCTGCGCTGTGCAAGCGCACCGTGCGCTGCTGGCTGTCGTATTCGGCCGGGTAGAAGCCGTCAGCGACGATCTGGCAGCGCGGCGCACTGATCTCTTTATCTTGCAAGGCGGTCTGTAGTCTTAAATAGACTTTGGGCGGCAGGTCCAGGCCGAACACCGGCGCCAGCAGCATGACGAATTCTGGCGCCTGGCAACGCCTGGCCAGCTCGGTTAATTGCTCCAGAGCGAAGCGGCTGTGCAGCACGCCCGACGGCACGCGCTGGCGATGCTGGGGCTGCGGCCTGCCCTTGGCCAGCAGGCTCTGGTGGCGCGAGTGATGGGGCCGGGTAGCCGAGATAAGAGGATTCATTCCTTGATTCCTTGAACAACTGTCAATGAGTGTTTGCAAGGACCGAGTGTACGGTTTGATCAGGAATGCAAAATCGGACGCGCTATACGCAGGCTGTGGGATTTTTAGGCGCCGGCGCGGGGTGTTGGCTGGTGTGGCAGGCAGAAAGCGTCAGGCAGGGCCGTTCAGCACAAACAGCCTCGCCCGCGATCAGGCATCGCGGGCAAGGCAGCAGGTGTCAGGGGATCTGCACCTCGATCACTCCGTCTGCGGCGACGGTGACCTTCGAGGTGCCGGCTTCGATATCCGGGGTGACCGACGCTTCGGCACGGTCGGCTTTCATCATCATGGGTGCCGGCGAGCGCAGGTAGGGTTGTGGATAACCTGAGGTATTGAGGTTCAGGCTGACCACTTTGTAGCCTTGGCCACCCATGGCTTCAGTGACCAGTTGGGCGCGGGCCTTGAACGCGGCCACGGCATCTTTGAGCAGGGCGTCTTCGCTGGTTTTGCGGGTTGGCGAAGAAATCGAGAACTCCATGCCGCCCATTTTCAGATCGGTGAGCAGCTCGCCGGTGAGTTTCGACAATGCGGTGAAGTCGGCGCTTTCCAGGCGAATCTCGGCACGCTCGCGCCAGCCGGTGATTTTCTGGCCTTTGTCGTCGTAGATCGGCGAGCTGTTGCGGCTGCCCTGGCGGACCTCGATTTCCTTGACCTGACGAGCCTGGCCGATAGCCTTGTTGAGGGCTTCGCTGACCTGCGCGGCGAGTTTGCCAGGATCACGGTCCTGGGCTTCGGTGTACAGGGTGACCTCCATCAGGTCGCGGGCCACTTCCTTGTCGACTTCGGCGCGCAGCGAAACCTGATTGTAGCGCGGCTCATCGGCAAGCGCCGGGACGCTGGCCAGCACGGCGGCGCTCAGGGCCAGCAGGGCGGCGGCAGGGCGAAGTTTAAGCATGGGAACTCCTTGTTGAATGGCCTGCGACGGTTGTCGTTCGGCATGGCCCATCAGACTATGGGCTGCGGGGCCGGTTCCGGCAGTGTGGCTGAACAATTCATTGCAGCGATTGTATCTGTGGCGCATTGCCGCATGATTGCCGGTTTTGACCTGTGCTTGGTTATACTCATTGTGATTCATCCGCGCCCGGTGCGCTCAGCAGGAGAGCTCATGCTCGTCCCCGTTCAAATGCTTTCAGCCACCCGGCAAAACCTGTGGCGTCTGACCTTTATTCGTGTGCTGGTCCTGGCTGCCCAGGCAGGCTCGGTGGGCATTGCCTGGTTGTTCGAGGTGTTGCCGCTGCCGTGGCTGCCGCTGTCGATCACCCTCGGCTGTTCGGCGATCCTCTGCGCCCTGACGGCGCTGCGCCTGCGCACGCCGTGGCTGGTCAGCGAACAGGAATATGCCGTGCAACTGGCCCTGGACCTGATCATCCACAGCGCCCTGTTGTATTACTCCGGTGGCTCGACCAACCCGTTCGTGTCTTATTACCTGGTGCCCTTGACCATCGCCGCAGTCACCCTGCCATGGCGCTACTCGCTGATTCTCTCCGGGATTGCGCTGGCGCTGTACACCTGGTTGCTGGCCCAGGTCTACCCGCTGGAGACTTACCCGATCGCCAAGGAAAACATGCAGATCTACGGCATGTGGCTGAGCTTTGTGCTTGCCGCCGGGGTGATTACCTTTTTTGCCGCGCGGATGGCCGAAGAACTGCGGCGTCAGGAACAGCTGCGCGCCGAGCGCCGCGAAGAGGGCCTGCGCGACGAGCAACTGCTGGCGGTGGCAACCCAGGCAGCCGGCGCGGCCCATGAGTTGGGCACGCCGCTGGCAACCATGAGCGTGTTGCTCAATGAAATGCGCCAGGACCACAAGGACCCGGGGCTGCAAGAAGACCTCGCGGTGCTTCAGGAACAGGTCGGGCAGTGCAAGCACACCTTGCAACAGCTGGTTCGTGCCGCAGAAGCCAACCGGCGCATGGCCGTGCAGTACCAGACCGCATCACGCTGGCTGGACGAGTCACTGAACCGCTGGCACCTGATGCGCCCTGAGGTCAGCTACCGTTTCCAGCAACTGGGGCAGGGCAGTGTGCCGATGCTGGCACCGCCGCCGGACCTGACCCAGGCGTTGCTTAACCTGCTCAACAACGCCGCCGATGCCTGCGCCGAGAATCTGCAGGTGAGTCTCGACTGGGACAGTGCCGAGGTCTTTATCAGGATTCGCGACCAGGGGCCGGGTGTGCCTGCCGCGATTGCCGAGCAAATTGGCAAACCGTTTTTCACCACCAAAGGCAAAGGCTTCGGCCTGGGTCTTTTTTTGAGCAAGGCCAGCGTCACCCGGGCGGGTGGCTCGGTCAGGCTCTATCGTCATGAAGAAGGCGGCACGCTCACCGAGTTGCGCCTGCCCCGTGACAAGAAAGGAGAACAAGCATGAGTGAAGAGAACCTGACCGAACAGGCCGATGGCGAAGAGCTGCCGCACCTGTTGCTGGTCGATGACGATGCGACGTTTACCCGGGTCATGGCCCGGGCAATGACCCGCCGTGGCTTTCGGGTCAGCACCGCAGGCTCAGCCGAAGAAGGCCTGATCCTGGCGCAGCAGGATATTCCTGAGTACGCCGCGCTGGACCTGAAAATGGACGGTGACTCGGGCCTGGTACTGCTGCCCAAACTACTGGAAATGGACCCGGACATGCGGGTGGTGATCCTGACCGGCTATTCGAGCATCGCCACCGCTGTCGAAGCCATCAAACGCGGCGCCTGCAACTACCTGTGCAAGCCGGCCGATGCTGATGATGTGCTGGCAGCATTGCTGTCGGAACATGCCAACCTCGACAACCTGGTGCCGGAAAACCCGATGTCGGTCGACCGTCTGCAGTGGGAGCACATCCAGCGGGTGCTGACCGAGCATGAGGGCAATATTTCGGCAACCGCCCGTGCGCTGGGCATGCACCGGCGTACCTTGCAGCGCAAATTGCAGAAGCGTCCGGTGCGTCGCTGAGCATTGCCGATGACATCGGCTAACGGCTCAAAGGCCCGGCCTTGAGCGCCAGCGCAACAATCTGCGACGCATTGCGTGGCGTGCGGCCCATGACCAATGGGCAGATGGGACTCACACCCTCGGTATCATGGGGTGTGATCGTACAAGCGCTGCGCTATGATTGTGCGTCATAACATACCTGGAAACCCACGTTGGATATGGATACTCAAAGCGAGCAACCCCGCGCACGGCGCAGGCATCGCAGTCTTGCTCAGGAATTGGTTGCCGAGCTGTCCGAGCGTATTCGCAGCGGCCAGCTCAAGCGCGGGGACAAGCTGCCCACCGAATCGGCCATCATGGAAGAGCAGGGCGTCAGCCGCACCGTGGTGCGCGAAGCGATTTCCCGCCTGCAGGCTTCCGGTCTGGTGGAAACCCGTCACGGTATCGGTACCTTCGTGCTCGACGTGCCGAGTACCAGCGGTTTTCGCATCGATCCGGCGACTATCGTCACCTTGCGTGACGTGCTGGCGATTCTGGAATTGCGCATCAGCCTGGAAGTCGAAACCGCAGGCCTGGCGGCGCAGCGGCGCACCGATGAGCAACTGCAACTGATGCGCCAGGCCCTCGATGCCTTGAACGAGAGCGCCGCGCACGCCAGCGATGCGGTGGCCATGGACTTCCAGTTCCATCTGCAGATTGCCCTGGCGACCGGCAACCGCTATTTCACCGACATCATGACTCACCTGGGCGCCAGTATCATTCCGCGCACCCGGCTGAACTCGGCGCGTCTGGCCCATGATGACCAGCAGCACTATATGGTGCGCCTGAGCCGTGAGCACGAAGAAATCTACGACGCCATCGCGCGCCAGGATGCCGACGCGGCCCGCGCCGCGATGCGCCTGCACCTGACCAACAGTCGTGAGCGCCTGCGCCAGGCCCACGAAGAAGCCGCCTCGCAGAGCGCCTGAGCGTTCGCACTGCCTGGCGGGTTTCTCCCGCCGGGCACGCTACACCTTCTGCAGTTTGTCCTGCACCCCCCGCCTGAAGCCTCTCCAGACCTCCTGTCGCCTGATCGGGCAAGCTATTCGTGCCTGTGATATAGGGTGATCGTATGACTATGGTCGCTCTTGATTTTCTGATCAATCCCTTATAGCCAAAGGGTTTGAAGGCAAAAAAAGGGGCTCGTAAGAAAAATCTGCAAATCCCTGTTGTGACATTTCAAGTTCAGTTGTACGATGACCTACGACATCAGCACGGAGCTGATGATTTTTTTCATTCATGTCCCCCAGGGTGTTCGAATAATGAATCCACAAGAACTCAAGTCCATCCTCTCCCACGGTCTTCTGTCGTTCCCTGTCACTGACTTCAATGCTCAAGGCGATTTCCATCGCGAAGGCTACATCAAGCGTCTGGAGTGGCTGGCCCCGTACGGCGCCAGCGCCCTGTTCGCCGCTGGCGGTACCGGTGAGTTCTTCTCGCTGTCGTCCGGCGAATACTCGCAGATCATCAAGACTGCCGTTGATACCTGCGAGAAAAGCGTGCCAATCCTGGCCGGCGTCGGTGGCCCGACCCGTCAGGCCATTGAAATGGCTCAAGAAGCCGAGCGCCTGGGTGCCAAAGGTCTGCTGCTGCTGCCGCACTACCTGACCGAAGCCAGCCAGGACGGCGTTGCCGCCCACGTTGAAGCCGTATGTAAGTCGGTCAAGATCGGCGTGGTTGTCTACAACCGCAACGTTTGCCGCCTGACCGCACCACTGCTGGAAAAACTGGCTGAGCGCTGCCCTAACCTGATCGGCTACAAGGACGGCCTGGGTGACATCGAGCTGATGGTTTCGATCCGCCGCCGTCTGGGCGACCGCTTCTCGTACCTGGGTGGCCTGCCGACCGCTGAAGTCTACGCTGCTGCCTACAAGGCACTGGGCGTACCGGTCTACTCCTCGGCGGTTTTCAACTTCGTACCGAAGCTGGCCATGGACTTCTACCACGCCATCGCCCGTGACGACCACGAAGCAGTCGGCAAGTACATCGACGACTTCTTCCTGCCTTACCTGGACATCCGTAACCGTAAAGCCGGCTACGCGGTGAGCATCGTCAAGGCCGGTGCCAAGATCGCTGGCTACGATGCAGGTCCGGTTCGCGCGCCATTGACCGACCTGACCAACGAAGAAGTGGACATGCTCGCTGCGCTGATGGACAAGCAAGGCAAGCAATAAGTAACACCGCACAAAGGCCGCTGAGTTCGCTCCGCGGTCTTTGTCGTTGCACGACCTGCAGGTGGAAAACGCCGTCGCCACCGGTGTTTCCAAGGGGCCTGTAGCGCTACACCAAAATCAGCATTAACCCGCGTAAAAAAAATAATGAGTGGGAGTTCTACCAAATGCAAAAGTCCAAGCCGACGCACGTCCGCTATTTGATCCTGTTGATGCTGTTTCTGGTTACCACGATCAACTACGCTGACCGCGCCACCATCGCTATCGCAGGTTCAAGCCTGCAAAAAGACCTCGGCATCGATGCCGTAACCCTCGGTTATATCTTCTCCGCATTCGGCTGGGCCTACGTGGCTGGCCAGATTCCCGGTGGCTGGCTGCTCGACCGTTTCGGCTCGAAGAAAGTCTATGCCTTGAGTATTTTCACCTGGTCGCTGTTTACCCTGCTGCAGGGCTATGTCGGCGAGTTCGGCATGTCCACTGCCGTGGTTGCGCTGTTCATGCTGCGCTTCCTGGTGGGCCTGGCCGAAGCACCGTCGTTCCCTGGTAACGCACGTATCGTTGCGGCCTGGTTCCCGACTTCCGAGCGCGGCACCGCCTCGGCGATCTTCAACTCGGCGCAATACTTCGCCACTGTACTGTTCGCTCCGCTGATGGGCTGGATCGTCTACCGCTTCGGCTGGCAGCACGTGTTTGTCGTCATGGGCGCGGCCGGTATCATCTTCTCCGGTATCTGGCTGAAAGTGATCTACAGCCCACGCCAGCACCCGATGATCAACGAAGCCGAACTTGAGCACATCGCCAGCAACGGCGGCATGGTCGACCTGGACGAGAAGGCCAAGGACAAAACCGGGGGCAAGGCTGCCAGCGGTCCCAAGTGGGACTATATCCGCCAGTTGCTGACCAACCGCATGATGCTGGGCATCTACCTGAGCCAGTACTGCATCAACGCCATCACCTACTTCTTCCTGACCTGGTTCCCGGTGTACCTGGTTCAGGAGCGCGGCATGACCATCCTCAAGGCCGGCATCATCGCCTCCTTGCCGGCCATCTGCGGCTTCATCGGTGGGGTACTGGGCGGGGTGATCTCCGACTGGCTGCTGCGTCGCGGTCACACCCTGACCTTCGCTCGCAAGGCACCGATCATCTGTGGCCTGATGCTGTCGACCAGTATCGTCACCTGCAACTATGTCGACCTGGAGTGGATGGTCGTGGGCTTCATGGCCCTGGCATTCTTTGGTAAAGGCATTGGCGCACTGGGTTGGGCAGTCATGTCCGACGTATCGCCAAAACAGATCGCCGGTCTCAGTGGTGGCCTGTTCAACACCTTCGGTAACATTGCTTCGATCACTACGCCAATCGTGATTGGCTACATCATCAGCAGCACCGGCTCGTTCAAATGGGCGCTGGTGTATGTCGGTGCCAACGCACTGATAGCGGTATTCAGCTATCTGTTTGTGGTGGGTGAGATCAAGCGTGTGGAATTGAAAGAACCCCCAACCAAGGGGTCATCGCTGAGCGAACCTGGCAGCGACCTTTCCCAAGCCAAATCCTGAGGAAAACCGTGATGAACCTGATTCAACATGCCGATTCTCCGCGTTCTATCCGGCTGCATCCGCTGGATAACGTGGTCGTGGTGGTCAATGACCAGGGTGTGCCTGCGGGCACCCGATTCGATGATGGCCTGGAAACTGTGGACAACGTTCCACAGAGCCACAAGATCAATACCGTTGATCTGGCCGAAGGTGACGCCGTAGTCCGTTACGGCCAGACCATCGGTTACGCCTTGCAGCCGATTCCACGCGGCAGTTGGGTCAGGGAAGATCTGTTGCGCATGCCGGCAGCGCCTGAACTGGACAGCCTGCCGATGTCCGACGCAGTCCCCGAGAAGGAGGCGCCGCTGGAAGGCTACACCTTCGAGGGCTATCGCAATGCCGACGGCACCGTCGGCACTCGCAACATCCTTGGCATTACCACCACGGTGCAGTGCGTGGCGGGCGTGCTTGGCCATGCGGTCAAGCGCATTCGCGACGAGTTGCTGCCCAAGTATCCCAACGTCGATGACGTGATCGCCCTGACCCACACCTATGGGTGTGGCGTGGCGATTTCCGCCACCGATGCGTATATCCCGATTCGCACCGTGCGCAATCTGGCCCGCAACCCCAATCTGGGGGGGGAAGCCCTGGTGATCAGCCTGGGCTGCGAAAAGCTCCAGGCCGGCCAGGTGATGCATGAAGATGACCCGTCGGTAGATCTGAGCGACGAATGGCTGTATCGCCTGCAGGATGCTGGCAACGGCTTCAATGAAATGGTCGAACAGATCATGGACCTGGCCGAAGTGCGGCTGAAGAAGCTCGACCTGCGCCGTCGTGAGACCGTGCCGGCTTCCGAGCTGATTCTGGGCATGCAGTGCGGTGGCAGTGACGCCTTCTCGGGCATTACCGCCAATCCGGCCCTGGGCTACGCTTCCGACCTGCTGCTGCGGGCCGGCGCCACGGTGATGTTCTCGGAAGTTACCGAGGTTCGTGACGCCATCTACCTGCTCACCTCCCGTGCTCAGGACCAGCAGGTCGCGAGTGAGCTGGTGCGCGAGATGGACTGGTACGACCGTTATCTGGCCAAGGGCGAGGCTGACCGCAGCGCCAACACCACGCCGGGCAACAAGAAGGGCGGGTTGTCGAATATTGTCGAGAAGTCGCTGGGCTCGATCGTCAAGTCCGGCAACAGCGCCATCAACGGCGTACTGGGCCCTGGCGAGCGGGTCAAAGGCAAGGGGCTGATCTTCTGCGCCACCCCGGCCAGCGACTTTATCTGCGGCACCTTGCAACTGGCAGCCGGGATGAACCTGCACGTGTTCACCACTGGCCGCGGCACGCCCTACGGGCTGGCCATGGCACCGGTGGTCAAGGTTTCGACCCGCACCGAGCTGGCACACCGCTGGCCGGACCTGATCGACGTCGATGCCGGGCGTATCGCCACCGGTCGGGCGAGCATCGAAGACCTGGGCTGGGAGCTGTTCCACTACTACCTGGATGTGGCCAGCGGCAAGAAAAAAACCTGGACCGAACACTACCGGTTGCACAACGACCTGGCGCTGTTCAACCCCGCTCCAGTGACCTGATCCTGCCTCACCGAGCGTGCCGGCCCGTGCTGTATCACGGGCTGGCACACCTCGTCAGCTTCTCCCCTCGCTGTGTTCGCCACGACCTGGCGCCCTCTGCAAGCCCGCATGCAGGCCAACTCAACGGAATCAATGCTATATAGCCGTTGCCGTTGCCGTTGCCGTTGCCGTTGCCGTTGATCGTGATTTTGCTTTGCTTTTGCTCTTCGAACCGAGATGGCACAGGTGCCGCCGAACGCGACGCCCGTCGGGGCGGACCCTGCAGTCCGGTCAACCGCGGCAACAGTTCTTGCATAAACCGAAAGATCTTCGCGGTTAAAGCGGATCGCCGGCCGCACCTACAGCGATCCCAGGTGGCCCGCCGGTCAGGACGGCGCCCGAACTACAGCCGCACAATAAAAGCCCTCTTGGCGGCGCTGATCTTTCCAGAACCGCGAGGGGCATCAATCAAACTGCATCCAGTTCAGAGAACTGATTAATACGCACAGAGTGATCAGGAAACCTGGCAGTTACTTCAAGCTCGCCGCCCATGGCTTGAATGAACCGGCGCAGTGAACTGATATACATGTCGGTGCGTTTTTCCATCTTGGCGACACTGGCTTGGTTGACATGAAGGCTCTGGGCTAGCGACTCCTGAGACAGCCTGCGCGCTCTGCGCAGCTCTGAAAGGTCCATCTGCATACGCAATACCTCGGTCTTCTCTGCGACGCGAGCCTGCGAGGCTTCAGACATATTCTTCTGCAAGGACGAAAAAGATTTTTTACCCGACATCGTTAGTCCCTCCGCTCTTTGTTCAATTCTTCAAGGTGGGTTTCGTAGAGTGCATCAGCGATCGGCACCATCTTTTCATAAAATCGGCCATCGCCGGTTTTATCGCCACCAATGAGTAAAATGGCTGATCGCCTGGGATCGAACGCATAGAAAACCCGGACAGGTTTTCCGCTGCTTTGCACTCTCAATTCACGCATGTGCTCGTGACGGGAGCCGTGGATGCCACTGCAGAATGGAAATGGCAATTGGGGCCCCTTTTCCATGAGCAGGTTGACGTAAGCACTGACGTCTTCCTGGCACGACTCGACCAGATCATTCCACCAGGCTTCAAATTCATCGGTGTATTCAACGTTCCATTCCATGGAAGGCATATTATTCCTTTGAAGGAATGCTCGCAACCTCGCGGATGAGCTTGAGCGATCTTAATTCCAGCACGACTCTTACTCTGCACCAAGTCATTCGCGGCTAAAGCCGCTCCTACGGGATCGGCGACCACTGGAAAGCCCGATTCTTCTACTAATCTGAACTTTACGACGCTCGATACCCTCTTCTATTGCAAGGGGGCCACAAGGGCGCCGCAGACAACAAACGTCGGGAGGTTTCAGATGCCATTATCAGAAATGGGCTTGTGGACAAGCGCCCTGCTGGTCGCAGTCATTATTCTGGCCGACCTGTGGGCCGTACTGCGGGTCCGCAAAAGCCAGACCAACTCATCCAACAAAGCCATGTGGATCATCGGTATCGTCGCTGTGCCGATTATCGGGGTACTGGCCTGGATCGTCGCCGGCCCACGCCACGCCTCGGACGCCGCGCGCTACTGAGGCTTTCCCCCGCCGGGTGGCGCCGTGCTGCAGCCCCCGGCCCTCTGTTGCAGTGCTCGCTGCAATGCCTCTGCAACACAGCAATGGTTAGATCCCTCCATCGAAAACAGCCTGGAGGATTAACCATGTCGACCGTCGCCAAATGGACGCTGCAACTTGCGGTTCTGTTCCTGTTCGCCTGGCTTGCCAGCGTGGCGGGGCAGTGGAGCAGCAAGATGATCAATGGCACCAGCAGCGAGCGGCTGGCCCAGCTACAGCCTGCTCCGATGCTGGGCGGGCCGGTTACCGCGGCGGTGACGACCCAGCCTGCAGACGGCACGGCTCACTGACCGTCAAAATGAAAAACGGGCAGGCAAAAAAATGGCCCGCCAAACGGCGAGCCAAGGGGATTCATCAAAGGAGTGATGTAACTGTAAGACCCCGGACGTGAAGAGGATGTGAAATGGATGTAGGGGAAATGCAAGTTACCAGCGGGCCTTATGGCCGCGATGTTCACGCTTTGATTTCGAGCCTGTAACGGCCGCTCAATGGGCGGTTGGGCTGAGCGACTCGTCTGCCGCAGGCCGGGGCGGGCCTGGCAGGGGATGGGGGGCCGCCAGCCGGGTCTGCATCCGTTCAGCGAATTCATCGGCCTCTTGGCGACTTCGGCAAATCACCGGGTAGTCGTCGAGTTTCACGATCCACTCTGAAGCACTGATCCCTTCTTCTATCTGGATAAGCATGACGCAATCTCCAATAGCAGGCTTGTCAGCCAAGGTGAACGGAGCCGGATGACCGGCACGGGTAATCGCGCAGGCCATCGTGCACCTGATTGGCGGCAGGCTCCAGTGCTATTTGCGTGATGCGATGAATGTCATGCTGCTGATCAATGACCGGCGGGCCACTGATGAGGCGCAACGACGCAGGGCCATGGCCCTGCGTCGTTTGGCCATCAAAACGCCAGCTTGAAGCCGATCAGGCCCAGCATGATCGCCAGACATGGCCGCAGCAGGTTGTCGGAAACCCGGCCGGCCATATGACTGCCCAGATAGATGCCTGGCAGCGAACCCAGCAACAGGAAGCCCAGCAGGCTCCAGTCCATATTGCCCATGCTGGCATGACCGATACCGGCCACCAGGGTCAGCGGTACGGCGTGGGCGATCTCGGTGCCCACCAGACGGCGGGTGGGCAGCAGCGGGTAGAGGATGAACAGCGCCACGGTGCCCAGCGCGCCGGCGCCAATCGAGGTCAGCGCCACCATCGTGCCAAGGATCATCCCGGTGATGACCGTGAAGGCATTGAGGCTGGAGCCTTTGAACAGCGAATGGCCTTCGACCCGGTCATGGGCAAAGGCCAGCAGCTTGTTCTTGAACAGAATCGCCAGCGCCGTCAGCAGCAGGACAAAGCCCAGCGCCTGTTTGATGATTGCATTCAGGGCGTCCGGGGCATGGTCCAGAGAACTGAGGAACCACAGGGTCAGCAGCACTGCCGGTACGCTACCGAGGGTCAGCCAGCCGGTAATTTTCCAGTCGATGTTGTCGTTCTTCTTGTGAACGTACACACCGCCGGCTTTGGTTACCGCTGCGTAAAGCAGGTCGGTGCCCACCGCTGTGGCGGGGTTGATGCCGAACCACAGCAGGATCGGGGTCATCAACGAACCGCCACCCACGCCGGTCATGCCGACGATAAAGCCGACTACCAGGCCAGCCACTGTAAAGCCAAGACCGCCAACATCCATTATCACGCCCTGTATCACTGTTATCTGTTGTCAGGTAAAAAGTGGCGGGCAGCATAGCGGCTTATGTTCTGAATGGTTAGAGAGATATGTTCTAAGGTTATAACCGATGCTCTTCTTTGCTCGGCGTTCTGTTGCTGATTGCTGATCCGACCATCGGCAGCGGTTTGCCGCTCCTGAGTGTCTCCATTGGTCGCGTGCATGGATCACCCGTACTACTGGCCACACTCATAACCAATGCGACTGCGCTAAAGCGGTCCGCGTTTATGGAGAATATGCAAATGTCCAGCACTGATAACAGCAACCCCGGCAACTTTGCCAACGACCCCAAGCGTGCCTCGGAAGAGGGCGCCAAAGGTGGCAGCGTTTCGGGGGGCAATTTCAAGAATGATCCTGAGAAAGCGGCCGAGGCCGGCCGTAAAGGCGGTCAGGCCTCTGGGGGCAACAGCGCCGAAGGTGGCAGCAAGGACAGCGAGTCTTCTGACAGCAGTAACCAGTCCGGATCCCAGGGCGGCAGTCAAGGCGGTCAGTCTTCTGATGACAAAGGCCAGCAGGGTTCGGAAGGTGGCAGTCAAGGCGGTTCGACTTCTCAGGATGAAGACGATCAACCCGAGCAGTCCCAGGATGACGACGCGCCATCGGGCAGTCAGGGCAGCAGCAGTAGGCAGCAGCAGAAGTAAGTCCTGCTGACGCATGGGGGGCAATGCTCCCCATGCTGATGGGGTTATTTACGATAAGTCAGCAGCACAATCGCACACACCACCACTGCCGCGCCCAGCACTTGCAGAGTGCCCAGCGCCTGATCCAGCAGTGTCCAGCCCAGCAGCAAGGTGGCAATGGGCTCGACATTCATCACCGGCGCGTTCTGCGCCATGTTCAACCGCGGCACGCAGACAAACAGCAAGGTAAAGGCCATGCCGTACAACACCACCAGGCTTGCCAGGGCGATCCAGCCGGTACTGTTGCCCGGCAGGGACAAGCCTGACGGCATGACCCCGCTGGCGCCGGCAACGAGCATGCTGATAAATACCACCGACAGGGTCAGCAGGCTGCGCACCGGCCCCCGCACGCTGGCCAGCTTGTGATCGGTTATCCACAGCGCGCCGGCAAATACACAGGCGGCGCAGAACGCCAGGCTGATGCCAAGCGTCCAGTGCGCATTGGCCTCGCCGCGGGTGGCCAGCCGCGCAGGGACGTCCAGCGCCAGGATCAGCCCGATCAGGATCACCCCCATCAGCAGCACTGTACGCAGGGTCGGACGTGGCCCGCCCAGGCTCCAGCCGAGCAGCACCAGCAGAATCGGAAAGGTGTTGCCGACCAGTAACGCCAGGGCAACCGGGATCCGCGCCACGGCCGAGTACAGGCACAGGCTCTGGGTGGCGATCAGCAGGCCCAGCAACAACTGCCAGCCCCGCGTGCCAGCCGGCAGCCCCAGTGGCTGGCGTTGCCAGGCCACCACCGCCGCCAGCACCAGCAGGGTGATGCCGGAGCGACACAGAATCGCCAGCAGCACCCCGGTGTCGTTGTCGAAGGCAAAGCGTGCGGCAATGTGATTGCCGGCAAACGAGCATGCCAGCAGCGCGAGAATCGCGACGGCCAGCTTGCGCGGTAAAAGATTTGGAGTAACAGAAGCAACCGCCATGTGCACATCCATTTGCAGAACAGGGGCGGGCCTTTTACAGCCCGCCGATAACGTTTAAAGCACCACGCCAGGCAGCCAAAGGGAAATGGCCGGAATGTAGGTCACAGCCATCAGCACCAGAAACAGCGCCAGGTAGAACGGCAGCAGTGCCTTGACCGTCGCCTCGATGCTGACCTTGCCGATCGCCGAGCCGACAAACAGCACCGCACCTACCGGCGGCGTTATCAGCCCGATGCCAAGGTTGACCAGCATGATCATGCCGAAGTGCACCGGGTCCACGCCGATGCCGCTGATCACCGGCAGCAGGATCGGGGTCAGGATCAGGATCAGCGGCGCCATGTCCATCACCGCACCCAGCAGCAGGAGCATGACATTGATGCACATCAGGATCACATAGCGGTTGTCCGACAGGGTCAGAAAGGTCGTGGTGATCTTCGCCGGGATCTGCATCAGGGTCATGACGTAACCGAAGCTGGCCGCAAACCCGATCAGGATCATCACGATCGAGATGGTTCTTACCGTGCGGTGCATCAGTTTCGGCAGATCGCGCCATTTATAGTCACGGTAGATGAACATGGTCACGAAGAATGACCAGACCACCGCGATGGCCGCCGATTCGGTGGCAGTGAACACCCCCGACAGAATGCCGCCGAGGATGATGACCATGGCCATCAGCCCCCAGAGTGCATCGGCGGCGATCTTCAAGGCCTGGCGCAGCGGAATCACTTCACCCTTGGGGTAGTTGCGCTTGCGGGCGAAGATCAGGCACAGGCCCATCAGCACCGCGCTCATCAGCAGGCCCGGCATGACCCCGGCCATGAACAACGAGGCAATCGACACCGTGCCGCCAGCGGCCAGTGAGTAGAGCACCGAGTTATGGCTGGGCGGGGTGAGCAGGGCCTGGACCGAACCGCTGACCGTGACCGCCGTGGAGAAGTCGCGCGGGTAACCCTTGCGCTCCATTTCCGGAATCAGCACCGAGCCGACCGAGGCGGTGTCGGCCACCGACGAGCCGGAGATGGCGCCAAAGAACGTCGAGGCCGTGATGTTGACCAGTGACAGCCCGCCACGGACAAAGCCCACCAGCACCCCGGCAAACGCCACCAGCCTGCGTGACATGCCGCCCTCGGCCATGATCGCACCGGCCAGCACGAAGAACGGGATGGCCAGCAAGGAAAACTTGTTAACCCCGCTGGCGACCTGAATCAGCATGGCCTGCAAGGGAATGTCGATCCACCAGGCGCCGATCAGCGCCGAAAGGCCCAGCGCATAGGCTACCGGCATGCCCAACAGGATGAGCAGGATAAAACTGCCCAGGAGAATGAAGGCATCCATTTATGCTGCTCCCTCGTTTTCTTCCACCAGGTCGAAACGCACCACCTTGCGGTGGCTCTGGTCGCCCCAGATGAGTTTTTCCAGTACGAAGCTCAGGGTCAGCAGACCGCCGACCGGAATCGGGGCATAGGTCATGCCGACCCGCACGCCCGGCAGTGACGCCAGGTACTGGTTCCAGGTGGTCATGCACAGCCGGGTGCCGTAATAGGTCATGTACACGCACACGGCGACCATCAACACTTGCACGAGCAGGGCGGCGGCTCGTTTGGGGACCGGTGGCAGGCGGTCGGTGACCATGGCCACGGCCATGTGCGCTCCGGCCCGGTAACTGGCGGCTGCACCGATGAAACAGAACACCACCATCAGCAGGATTGCCACCGGCTCCGGCCAACTGGAGCCGCTGCCGAGCACATAGCGGGCGAAGATGCCCCAGGGAATGATCAGCGACATGGCCAGGATCGATAGGCCTGCGATCCAGATACAACTGCTGTACAACACATCGTTGAGGCGCAGGAAGAGGTTTTTCATAAGGCACATCCAGGGCAGCAGGGCGGTAAGGCCGCCCTGCTGCAGGTCTCGGGGCAGGGGCCAGGGTTACTGTACGGCGGCGATGCGTTTCATCAGGTCGGCAAACGGCGCGCCGTATTTTTCCCGTACCGGTGCGGTGGCGTCATAGAACGGTTTCTTGTCGACGGTGATGAACTCAACGCCGGCGGCCTTGAGTTTCTCTTCACTGGCGGCCGACTTGGCGTCCCACAGGGTGCGTTCTTCCATCTGCGCTTCGCGGGCCAGTTTCTTGACCAGAGCCTGTTCATCGGCGCTGAGCTTGTTCCAGGTGGTTTTGGAGATCACTACCGGCTCTGGCAGGATCAAGTGGCCGGTCAGGGTGTAGAACTTGGCGCTCTGGAAGTGGTTGTGCTCCAGCAGGGTCGGCGGGTTGTTCTCGGCACCGTCGATGACCCCGGTCTGCAGGGCACTGAAAATCTCACCGGTGTCCATGGCAATGCCGTTGCCGCCCATGGCATTCATCATGTCGATGAACAGCGGGTTGCCCTGTACGCGGATCTTCATGCCCTTGAGGTCTTCGATCTTGCGCACCGGCTTTTTGGTGTAGATGCTGCGGGTGCCGCCATCCATCCAGGCCAGCGCTACCAGGTTGAAGTCGGAATTGGTGATCTTGTCGAGGATCTCCTGGCCGATCTCGCCGTCGATGATCTTGCGCATGTGTTCGTGGTCACGGAACACGAACGGCATGTTGAACACGTTCACATCCGGCACCACCGGCCCAACAATGCCCAGGCTGACACGGGCCATCTGCACCGCGCCGATCTGGACCTGTTCGACAACCTCCTTCTCGGAGCCCAGCACGCCGCCGGCAAACATCTTGAAGGTGATTTTGCCGTTGGTGGCCTGTTCGAGTTTTTTGCCCATGTTCTGTTCAGCGACCACGGTCGGGTAGCCCGCCGGGTGGATTTCAGCGAACTTGATATCCAGCGCCGAGGCGCTGGTCGACAGGCTGAGGGCGAACGGCAGAACGGCCAGGAGCAGCTTGCGTTTGAAGGTCATGATGAAACTCCGGTGTTGTTATTGTCTGATTTGGCGTGCATGGACCGGGCAGAGGATGCCGAGAAGGGGAGCCGAGCGATGGCCAGCGCGATGCTGGCTCGTCTGCCAAAGGTGCTTGCTGTGAGCGGGGTAACAGGCAATTCACTTTGCATGTCGGGCATCCTTGCGGGTTGTCGATCAGTCGAAGGGGCCAGCCGCCACGAAGGCACCGCCCTGATAGACCCGGTTCGGATCATCGGCGGCCGGTGCCGGCTGCTTCTCGACCTGCGCGCGGAACTGCTCTGAACAATCCTTGGGCTGAAAACCCAGGTGGGCAGCGTGGCGGTTGTCCCACCAGACCTCGCGGTTGGCTGAGGCGCCATAAACCACGGTGTGACCGACGTCAGGGGTGAACAGGCTGCGCTCAATCAAATGGGTCAGGTCGTCATAGCTCAGCCAGGTGCTGAGCATCCGCCGGTTGGCCGGCTCCGGGAATGACGAGCCGATGCGCAGGCTGACGGTCTCGATGCCATAGCGGTCAAAGTAGAAACTGGCGACGTCTTCGCCGTAGCACTTCGACAGCCCGTAGTAACTGTCGGGACGCCGTTGCGAGTGGGCGTCGATGCGCTCGTCCTGGCGGTAGAAGCCAATCACATGGTTGGAGCTGGCAAAGATGATGCGTTTGACCCCGTGCTTGCGCGCCGCTTCGTAGATATGAAACACGCCGCAGATGTTCGGGCCGAGGATGTCTTCGAAGGCGTGCTCGGTCGATACGCCGCCAAAGTGGATGATCGCGTCGACGCCGGCGACCAGGTCGTGCACCGCGGTCTTGTCGGCCAGGTCGCATTGCACGATTTCTTCCTGCGCGGTGCTGGCCGGCTCGATCGGGCTGATATCAGAAAGGCGCAGCACTTCGGTAAAGCCCTTGAGGCGTTCACGCAGCACTTTGCCGAGTCCGCCTGCCGCTCCGGTGAGCAGCAGGCGCTTGAAGGGTGTGTGAGTCATGCTTGGCTCTGCCTGTAATCGTCAATGGTTGATAGGGGGCGTTAGCTGATCGGTCGGCGTCAGAGAATCGACAGCGGGTAGTTGAAAATCAGCCGGTTCTCGTCAAACTCGTTGTTGCTGAAGTCGCGACGAATGCTGGAGTTGCGCCATCTGACGCTCAGATTTTTGAGGCTGCCGCTCTGGATGACGTAGGCCAGTTCAGATTCACGGATCCATTCCTTGCCATCGGTAATCACGCCGCTGTGCACGTCCTGGCCGCTGATGTAGCGATTCATCAGGGTCAGGCCAGGAACGCCCAGAGAGGCGAAGTTAAGGTCGTGGCGCACTTGCCAGGAGCGTTCGTTGGCGTTGTCGAAGCTTGAGTTGTAACTGTCGTTGGCCAAGGTGCCGCCGCTGGTGCCGTTGACGCGCATCCAGGTATTGCCATCGACTTTCTGCAGGCCAAGGTAGAACGTGTTGGCGCCGATCCTGGCCGAGAACAGGCCCGACCAGGTCTTGTTATCGAGCCGTCCAGCGCGTCGGGCGCCGTCGTCATCACCCCGGAAATAGCCCAGGTTGGCGCCCAGGGTCCAGTCGCCAAGCGGCTGGCTATGAGTCAGTTGCAGGTACTGCTGTTGGTAGACGTCCTTGAGCTGCGCGTTCCACAAACCGATCAGGGTGCGGTTTTGGTTAAACGTGTACTCACCACCGGCAAAGTTGAAACGGTCCGACAGACCGCCGCCGTAACTCATGTCCTCCATGCTGGCATCGTTGCGCGGGCTATTGGCGCGAAACTGCCCGGCATACAAGGTCAGGCCATCGATCTCTTTGGAGGTGATCTGCCCGCCGCGCAAGGTCTGTGGCTGTGAGCGTCCGTCGTCGGCCCGCAGGATCGGCAACACCGGCATCCACTCACCGACTTTCAGTTCGGTCTTGGAAATCCTCGCCTTGGCCGCTACCCCCAGGCGCCCGAAATCATCCGCCGGGCGGCCGTCGTCATGGCGTGGCAGCAGCGCGGTTCCGTAAGTGCCGCCGCCGCCATCGAGCTTGAGCGACCAGCGACCAAGCACATCGACACCGAAGCCGACCGGCCCTTCAGTAAAGCCGGAACGGGCATCGAGGATGAAACTCTGGGTCCATTCCTCAGCTTTGCTCTGAGCGTTGGCCGGGTTGGTGAAATTACGGTTGATGTAGAAGTTGCGCAGGCCGAGGGTGGCCTTGGCGTCGTCGGTGAAACCGGCGGCGCTGGCAGCGCCTGGCAAACTACCGATCACACTGGCGCCAATCAGCGCGAGGCGTAGCGTCTTGCGGGTATTCATCCTTGTGCACTCCCAAGTTGAAAAGAGCTTCCAGCCGTCAGGCTGCGAACGCCTGTGGCAGGAGTCATCAGGCCCGGCCTGGCTGAGCCGTGGGGCCTTGAGTCCGAGTAGCTGACGCAGTGCGGTTCAACGCCTGGCGTGGCCGGCGCGGTTAGCGACTGCTATCGAGGGCGTACAGAAGGGGGGATCGTGGGCGAACGGATAAAGTGGCGACATGGGCATACTCATCATTTTTTGTTTTTGTTGTGCGTTGTCGTACGACATTAAGATTGATAGCAATCTTAAAAAAATGTGTCAATGCTGATTGAGATATTAGGTCGTGTTGCGCACCTTGCAAGGTGCGCCTGGATCAGTTCGAGCGCTCTGAAATGGGGGCTAGCCCGGATACTCGACGATGGTCTAGCGACGCGGGGCTTGACGGGGCAGGCTGTGCTGCTAAGGCAGTCGAACGTTGTGGCTCAATGGTACGACGCCCGACATCATTCCAGTGCTTCGCGCAGCCTCGGTGTCAGTTCATCGAACAGCGTCTGCACCGAGCGCAGTGCCCGGCAATCGGGACGGGTCAGCAGCCAGACGCCAGTGTTGCAGCCCACCAGTGGTTCGCTCAAGGCCTCGACGCCCTGCAGGTCACGGGCGGTGAAGTCGGTGAGTGCTGCCACGCCAAGACCGGCGCCGACCAGCTGCGAGACCGCCGCCATGCTGCTGCAGCGATAGCGCGGCACGACATTGGGCCAGGTACGCTCGCGCCAGATCACCGAAACGTGCTCGGGCATCGAGTCGTCCGGGGCGATCCATGGCACCGAGGTGGGGTCTTTTTCCAGCGCTTCACGATAATCCGGCCGCCCGCAGATCACATAGTCGGCACTGCCCAGCTCGCGGCCCACCAGATGCTCGGGCGGGGTGTCGGTCAGGCGCAGGGCGATGTCGGCATCGCGGCGGCTGAGGTTGGCGAAATTATTGGAGGTCGACAGCTCCAGGTTCAGCGCCGGATAAGCCGGCATGAAGCGCGCCAGTGCCGGCAGCAACAGGCTGTGCAACACCGCTTCGGTGCAGGTCAGGCGCACCGTGCCGCTGACCACCTGTTCACCCTGTTGCAGCGCCATGCGTGCAGCGCTCAGTGCCTGTTCGGCGCGCTCGGCCTGCTCGGCCATGGCTTGGGCGATGTCAGTGGGCACATAACCGCGTCGGTTCTTTTCAAACAGCGCGCTGCCCAATGAACTTTCCAGCCGGCGGATCGAACGAAACACCGTGGAAATGTCGACCTGCAGCAGTTCTGCGGCCCTGGCCAACGAGCGGCCGCGCACCAGCGCGAGCACCAGAGTCAGGTCGTTATGGTTGATTTCATATTGCATCGATGCAAACCCGGATTGCCAAAACGCCAATATTTATTGCACTGATTGTAATTTACAGTGACTTCGGGCTGCCAAGGGTTATTTGGCAGGCCACGGCAAAAACGCCGTAGAACGTAATTCTTCGGGGCACAAGGCAAAGAAAAACAACAATGCCGCCAATCTTCACTGCGTCGCTTGCTGCTTTCTCTCTGCCACCTCTGTTGCCCCACAAAAAACCAGAAGGTGTCCATCATGTCGTCGGTATCCCCGCGCGCCATTGTCTGTGCTGATGAAGTGAGTGAGTTCCTCCAGGCTCACCCTGAAGTCCAGTTCGTCGATCTGCTGATCTCTGATATGAACGGTGTGGTGCGCGGCAAGCGCATCGAGCGCCCCAGCCTGCATAAGGTCTACGAGCGCGGCATCAATCTGCCAGCGTCGCTGTTCGCCCTGGACATCAACGGCTCGACGGTGGAAAGCACCGGGCTTGGCCTGGACATCGGCGACTCGGACCGGGTTTGCTACCCGATCCCCGGCACCCTGGCCTATGAGCCCTGGCAAAAGCGCCCGACTGCGCAGTTGCTGATGACCATGCACGAGCTGGACGGCCAGCCGTTCTTTGCCGACCCGCGCGAAGTGCTGCGCCAGGTGGTGGCGCGTTTCGATGCCATGGGCCTGCGCATCTGTGCAGCCTTCGAGCTGGAGTTTTACCTGATCGATCAGGAGAACGTGAACGGCCGGCCACAACCGCCGCGCTCGCCCATCTCCGGCAAACGTCCACACTCCACTCAGGTCTACCTGATCGACGATCTGGACGAATACGCCGACTGTCTGCAGGACATTCTCGAAGCGGCCAAGGAGCAGGGCATTCCTGCCGACGCTATCGTCAAGGAAAGCGCCCCGGCGCAGTTCGAGGTCAACCTGCATCACGTCGAAGATGCCATGCTGGCGTGCGACTACGCGGTGCTGCTCAAGCGCCTGATCAAGAACATCGCCTACGACCATGAAATGGACACCACCTTCATGGCCAAGCCCTATCCGGGCCAGGCGGGCAACGGCCTGCACGTGCATATCTCGCTGATCGACAAAGCCACCGGCAAGAACATCTTTGCCAGCGATGTGCCGCAAGAGCATGCCGAGTTGCGGCACGCCATTGCCGGGGTGCTGGAAACCATGCCGGCGTCGATGGCCTTTCTGTGCCCCAACGTCAACTCCTACCGCCGCTTCGGCGCGCAATTCTACGTACCCAATGCGCCGAGTTGGGGGCTGGACAATCGCACCGTGGCCGTGCGCGTGCCGACCGGCGCGGCCAACGCCATTCGTATCGAGCAGCGGGTCGCCGGCGCCGATGCCAACCCGTACCTGATGATGGCGGCGATCCTGGCCGGTATTCACCACGGCCTGACCCATAAACTCGAACCGGGTGAGCCGATCGAAGGCAACTCTTACGAGCAGCTTGAGCAGAGCCTGCCCAACAACCTGCGCGATGCGTTGCGCGAGCTGGACGACAGCGAGGTCATGAACAAGTACATCAGCCCCGAATACATCGACATCTTCGTGGCTTGCAAGGAAAGCGAAATGGCCGAGTTCGAAGCCTCGATCTCTGACCTGGAATACAACTGGTACCTGCACACCGTTTAAACCACACAGGCCACACAGATAACACAGAAAATCCAGCGCCTTGCATCGGTAGGAGCGAGCTGGCTCGCGAAGGGCGCGCCGCTGAAACGGTTCCTACGGGTCAATCGGGTTGCCGAAAAGAGAATAAATATGAACATCCCGCAACGTGATTACTGGGAACAGCTGCTGCGCAATCTGAGTATCGAAGGCCGGGCCTTTATTGATGGCCGCTACGTACCGGCGGTGTGCGACGCCACGTTCGATTGCCTGAGCCCGGTGGACGGTCGCCTGTTGGCGCATGTCGCCAGTTGTGACCTGGAAGACGTCAACCGCGCCGTCAGCGTGGCCCGTGAGCGGTTCGACAGCGGCGTGTGGTCGCGCCGTGCACCGGCTGAGCGCAAGCAGGTGTTGCTGCGCTTTGCCGATCTGCTGCTGGCCAATGCCGAAGAGCTGGCGCTGCTGGAAACCCTCGACATGGGCAAGCCGATCAGCGACGCGCTACAGGTCGACATTCCAGGCGCGGCCAACGCGATCCGCTGGAGCGCCGAGGCCGTTGACAAACTGTATGACGAAGTGGCCGCAACGCCGCATGACCAGTTGGGGCTGGTGACCCGTGAAGCCGTCGGGGTAGTGGCGGCCATCGTGCCGTGGAATTTTCCACTGCTGATGGCCAGCTGGAAGCTGGGGCCGGCGCTGGCAGCCGGTAACTCGGTGATTCTCAAGCCTTCGGAAAAATCGCCGCTGACCGCCATCCGCATTGCCGCGCTGGCCGTTGAGGCCGGTCTGCCGGAAGGCGTGCTCAACGTGCTGCCCGGCTTCGGCCACACTGCCGGCAAGGCGCTGGGTTTGCACATGGACGTCGACACGCTGGTGTTCACCGGCTCGACACGTATTGCCAGGCAACTGATGGTGTATGCCGGCGAATCGAACATGAAGCGCGTCTGGCTCGAAGCCGGCGGCAAGAGCCCGAATATCGTGTTTGCCGATGCAGCGGATTTACAGGCCGCTGCCGAGGCGGCAGCCAGTGCCATTGCCTTCAACCAGGGCGAAGTGTGCACCGCAGGTTCGCGCTTGCTGGTCGAGCGCTCGATCAAGGATCGCTTCGTGCCCATGGTGGTCGAAGCCTTGAAGGCCTGGCAGCCGGGCCATGCACTGGACCCGGCGACCCGGGTCGGTGCACTGGTGGACGGCACGCAACTGGACACCGTGCTCGGTTACATCGAAGCCGGCCACGCAGACGGCGCGCAATTGCTCAGTGGCGGTGTGCGCACCTTGCACGACAGCGGCGGCTTCTATGTCGAGCCGACCCTGTTCGACGGCGTGGACAACAGCATGCGCATCGCCCGTGAAGAAATCTTCGGCCCGGTGCTGTCGGTGATCGCCTTCGACAGCGTTGAAGAAGCCATTCGGATTGCCAACGACACCGAGTATGGCCTGGCCGCCGGGGTCTGGACTGCTGACTTGTCCAAGGCCCACTTGACTGCCAAAGCGCTGCGCGCCGGCAGTGTGTGGGTCAACCAGTACGACGGCGGCGACATGACTGCACCGTTCGGCGGCTTCAAGCAGTCGGGCAACGGCCGGGACAAGTCCCTGCATGCCTTTGCCAAGTACACCGAACTCAAAGCGACCTGGATCAAACTTTAAGAGGGTGCCTACAAAATGGCTGCGCTCGGCAATACGGCGTTGAAATCGACCTCAAAATGCTCATGTACTGAATGTACATTGCGCGTTTTCGGCCAATTTCGCCTTGTCTTGCCTTCGCTCGCCGACTTTGTAAACACCCTCTGACAGGCGGAGGAATCTGTTATGCAACAACACGTTCAAAGCGTCTACGCCGCCTCGCGCAACCGGTTCGAGGAGTACCCGGTGCTTAGCGAGTCGATCGAGACCGATGTCTGCATCATCGGCGCCGGTTACACCGGCCTGTCCACCGCGCTGTTTCTGCTCGAACACGGTTTTTCCGTCACCGTGCTGGAAGCGGCGAAAGTCGGTTTTGGTGCCTCGGGGCGCAACGGCGGGCAGATCGTCAACAGCTACAGCCGTGATATCGACGTCATCGAAAAAACCGTCAATCCGCACCATGCGCGGCTGATGGGCGAGATGGCTTTCGAAGGCGGGCGGATCATCCGTGAACGGGTGGCCAAATACGACATCCAGTGCGACCTGAAAGACGGCGGCGTGTTCGCGGCCATCACCAGCAAGCAGATGGGCCACCTCGAAGCCCAGCAGAAACTCTGGGAGCGCTTCGGTCACCAGCAGCTGGAACTGCTCGATGCCGGGCGTATGCGCCAAGTGGTCGACACTGATCGCTACATCGGCGGCATGCTGGACATGAGCGGCGGACACATCCACCCGTTGAACCTGGCGCTGGGCGAGGCCGCAGCGGTGGCCAAACTCGGCGGGCGGATTCACGAGCAGAGCCCGGCGACCCGCATCGACCGCGGCCCCAACCCGGTGGTGCACACCCCGCTTGGCCAGGTGCGGGCACGGTTCGTGGTGGTGGCCGGCAATGCCTACCTGGGTAACCTGGTGCCGGAACTGGCCGCCAAGTCGATGCCGTGCGGCACCCAGGTGCTGGCCACCGAGCCGCTCAGCGATGAGCTGGCGCGCAGCCTGCTGCCTCAGGACTACTGTGTCGAAGACTGCAACTACCTGCTCGACTACTACCGCCTGACCGCCGACAAGCGCCTAATCTTCGGTGGCGGGGTGGTCTATGGCGCCCGTGACCCGGCGGATATCGAAGCGATCATCCGGCCAAAAATGCTCAAGGTCTTCCCGCAATTGAAAGACGTGAAGATTGACTACACCTGGACCGGCAACTTCCTGCTGACCCTGTCGCGTTTACCGCAGGTCGGCCGGCTGGGCGACAACATCTACTACTCCCAGGGCTGCAGCGGCCACGGCGTGACCTACACCCACCTGGCCGGCAAGCTGCTCGCCGAAGCCCTGCGTGGCCAGGCCGAGCGCTTCGATGCCTTCGCCGGCCTGCCGCATTACCCGTTCCCCGGTGGCCGGTTGTTGCGCGTGCCATTCACTGCATTGGGGGCCTCGTATTACCAGTTGCGGGACCGGTTAGGCGTTTGAGCCGTCGCCAGCAGCCCGGAGCGCCGGCCGACTCCTCCCACCGCTCCGGAGGGAGGGCGCTTTGCTCGCAACGCTGTTGTTCCCCCTTGCCGGTTTTCATTTATCAAGACTCTGATGAGAGGTTCCACCATGTCTCGTCTTCCCCTGATCGGCGTTACCGCTTGCCGGCAGATGCTGGGCAAGTATTCGTCGCACACCGCCGGCGCCAAGTACGTCGAGGCTGCCGGCCATGCCGGTATCCCGGTGGTGTTGCCGGCACTGGATACGCCGGTTGATCCGCAGCAGCTGCTTCAATCGCTGGACGGTATTCTGTTCACCGGCTCGCCTTCCAATGTCGAGCCGCATCACTACCAGGGCACGCCCAGTATCGAAGGCACGCGCCACGACCCGGACCGTGATCGCCTGACCTTGCCCTTGCTACGCGCCGCCATCGACCAGGGGGTGCCGGTGTTTTGCATCTGCCGGGGTTTCCAGGAACTGAATGTGACGCTGGGCGGCACGCTGCATCAAAGGGTGCAAGAGCTGGAAGGGTTTCTGGATCACCGTGAGCCGCAAAGCGAAGACCTCGCCGCGCAATACGCTCCACAACATGCCGTGACGGTACAGCCAGGCGGGGTGCTGGCCGCACTGGGTCTGCCGGGCGAGTTCCAGGTCAACTCGCTGCACAGCCAGGGCATCGACCGGCTGGCCGCCGGCCTGCGTGCCGAAGCGCTGGCACCGGACGGATTGATCGAAGCGGTCTCGATGCGCGACTCCCGCGGTTTTGTAGTGGGCGTGCAATGGCATCCGGAGTGGCGCTTTAGCGAGAACCCGCAATCGCTGCGTCTGTTCGATGCCTTCCGCGATGCTTGTCAGGCCTATGCGCAGCGCCGGGGGCGCTGACCCCATCCAGCCATAACTCAAATAAGACGGCGGACACTCATGAGTCAAAACAGCGAAACGCGTGCAAGCACCAGCAGCAAGGGGTTGGCCAGTGGCAGTCTGGGCCTGCTGGCCTGTGTGGTGCTGGGCATTTCCACCATCGCTCCGGTGTACACCCTGACCGGTGCGCTGGGGCCGACGGTGCGGGAGGTGGGGGCGCATCTGCCGGCGATCTTCCTGGTGGGCTTCATTCCCATGCTGCTGGTCGCCCTGGGCTATCGCGAACTCAATGCCGCCGAGCCGGACAGCGGTACTTCGTTTACCTGGTCGGCGCGGGCGTTCGGGCCGATGATGGGCTGGATCGGTGGTTGGGGGCTGGTGGCGGCGACCACCATCGTGCTGTCCAACCTGGCCGGGGTGGCGGTGGATTTCTTCTATCTGTTTCTCGGCCAGTTGACCGGCCGTGAAGAACTCATCGCCCTGAGTGACCATGTTGGGGTCAACATTGTCACCTGCTGCGTATTCATCGGGATTGCGGTGTGGATCTGCTGCCGGGGTATCGGCACCACGATGGGCGTGCAGTACGTGCTGGTGGCGTTGCAACTGGTGGTGTTACTGGGCTTTTGCATCGCCGCCTTCGGTGAGGCGCCGCAAGGTCCGGCGCTGGAGTTCGATGCCAACTGGTTCAACCCGTGGAGCATCGGTTCGTTTTCATCCTTCGCCGCCGGGCTGTCGCTGTCGATCTTCATCTTCTGGGGCTGGGACGTGTGCCTGACGGTCAGCGAAGAGTCGGTCAGCAGCCATGCGGTGCCGGGTCGCGCAGCCGCGCTGACGGTGCTGGTGATCCTTGCGCTGTACCTGGTGACCGCCATTGCCACCCTGCGCTTTGCCGGGGTCGCCGATCAGGGCCTTGGCCTGGGCAACCCGACCATCCAGGAAAACGTCTTTGCTCATCTGGCCGGCCCGGTCATGGGGCCGCTGGCAATCCTGATGTCCATCGCAGTGCTGGCCAGTACCGCAGCGTCGTTGCAGTCAACGTTCATTTCACCGGCGCGCACGCTTTTTGCCATGGGTTACTACCGGGCCCTGCCCAAGCGCTTTGCCAGTATCTGCCCGCGCTCACTGGCGCCGCGCTTTGCAACCTTGTGTGCCGGGGCGGCCGCCGCGCTGTTCTACGTCAGCATGCGCCTGCTCAGTGAGAACGTACTGGCCGACACCATCACGGCGCTGGGCATGATGATCTGCTTCTACTACTCGCTGACCGCGTTCGCCTGTGTCTGGTACTTCCGCCGCAGCCTGTTCGACAGCCTGCGGCATTTGCTGCTGCGCGGTGTCTGCCCGTTGCTCGGTGGCGCGGCACTGGCGGTGATTTTTGCCCAGACCGCCGTGGACAGCGCCTCGCCGGCGTTCGGCAGCGGCTCGCATATCGGCGGGTTGGGCCTGGTGTTCGTCATTGCCATGGTCATCCTGCTGCTCGGCGTGGCCTTGATGGTGGTGTTCCGCTGGCTGACCCCGGAGTACTTTGCCGGCGACACCCTGCAACGCCAGACGCCGCTGCAACTGCGGGCCGAGGTTTGAAACCATGCTGAGCGAGCAGGGCCTGTTGCGGCTATCGATTGCGGTCACTGTGCTGGTAGCCGGTTTCGGCATCGTCTTCGGTTTGTTGTCGGGGTCGTTCTCGATTGTTTTCGATGGCGTCTACTCCCTGGCCGATGCCAGCATGAGTGTGCTGGCGCTGATCGTGGTGTCGCTGATCCGCCGCCACACCACCGACGGCGATGCCCATCGGCGGCTGGCCGAGCGTTTCAATATGGGCTTCTGGCACCTGGAGCCGATGGTCCTGAGCATCAACGGCATCCTGCTCTGCGGGGTGTCGCTGTATGCCCTGATCAACGCCGTCGGCAGCCTGCTCAGTGGCGGTCGGCATCTGGAATTCGGTTTCGCCATCGTTTATGCCGCGCTGACCAGCCTGGTGTGCTTCAGCCTCGCGGCCCTGGAGTTTCGCGCCAACCGCCGCATCGGTTCGGACTTCGTCGCGCTTGATGCCAGGGCCTGGGTCATGTCTGGCAGCATCTCCCTGGCTTTGCTGATCGCGTTCATCATCGGCGCACTGCTGGAGGATACCGAGCATGCCTGGCTGGGTCCGTATATCGACCCGGCGGTGCTGGCGGTGATCTGCCTGATCATCATCCCGCTGCCGATCCGCAGCATTGTTCAGGCGTTGGCGGACGTGCTGATGGTCACCCCGCCAGCGCTCAAGCAGCAGGTCGATGAAGTGGCTGAACAGGTGGTCGCTCAATACGGTTTTCTTGACTGGCAGGCCTATGTGGCCAAGGTTGGCCGCGCCCGGCAGATCGAGCTGTATTTCATCGTGCCCAGCGACTGGCCCGCCTGGACGCTGGGCGAGTGGGATGCGGTGCGCGAGGTGGTGGGTGAGGCGATCGGCGGGGAAGGGCCCAACCGCTGGCTGACGATTGCTTTTACGACCGATCCGCAATGGACCCGTTGATTGCCGGAACGTTTTTAGACGCGATATAAAACTTCATATAACTGATTGCACTCATCACTCAGCGATGAACAAACGTCTGTTTAAATGATTGTTCGACTCCGTCAGGGTTTGCCAGGAGTCTATGCATAATGAATAAGTTTGCAGAGGCGCTGCAAAAGCACTGTCGCAGAAAATAACAGCAAGCTAAATGTTCTCGACACACTGTCGGGTGATGATCAGAGTGCGCAACTATTTGTCCGTTAATCAGGCCGTTGTACGACAAGGCGCAACAGCGCACCTTGCGATCAACAAAACAATGACAGGCGCCATCAACAGACCGCCGAAAACGCTAGGGGTTTTTCGTCAGCCGGTTAAACGCGGTCGTGCAGCACCTTGCGGCAATGCACCATGGCATCGCGGATCATGAAGTTGACCAGGGTCGGCGAGACCCCAAGCTCCTTGGCGATGTCCTTCTGCGCAATGCCGTGCAGCCGGTAGCATTCAAAGGCATAGCGGGTGCGCTGGGGCAGTTCGCTGAGGGCCTTGTCGACGATCATCAGGGTTTCATGATCGAGGTTCTGGCTCTCTGGAGTTGCTCCTTGAACGGCAACGTTCAAACCTTCCTCCTCACTACCGGAGTATTTTTGCTCCATGGCCTGCTTACGGTAGTGGTCAATGGCCAGATTCCGGACAATACGGAATACGTAACTGATCTGTGCTCTGAGCGGCAATGCCATTTTTGGGGTATTGGCCAGTCTCAAGAATGCGTCCTGCACCACATCTTCAGCTCGACTGTGGCAGCCCGTAATTCGGGCAGCAGTCTTGATCAGGGTATTACGGTTATCCAGTAAGGCTTCCAAAAGTGTCGGTGTCGAACTCTCGATATTGCGCTCTACGGATCCATATTCCTGCATGATTTTGCCTTTGCGACGAAGGTTATAAAGAGGTCGATTTCCCTGCGGCGCAAGTAAAATAGTGCTGGTAACCTGATGTGTCAAATGATAATGATTATTTTTTGAGTCTTTTCTTCAGCGCTCAAACGACACGCCTAAAGTGCTATCACGCCATTGCGTCAGGCTAATTTTTCCCCGCTGTCACCCGTCTTCGATTCTATGTAAGCGCGGCTGCCTGTTCCCCCGGTAGCGCGCCCCACCGCATGGATTGAGGACAGGTACAGCGATGGCAAATTTCTTCGAGCGCCCGATTTCTCTGGCTCACGCCCTGATGCGTCATGCCGCGTCGCGTGGCGATGAACCGGCCCTGCGTTTTCTCGACGGCCACAGCGAAGAAGGCCTGGTGCTCAGTTACCGTCAACTTGATGCACGGGCGCAGACCATTGCCGCCGTGCTGGCGCAGCGCTTCAAGCCCGGTGACCGTGCCCTGCTGCTGCTGACCAGCGGCCCGGACTATGTGGCGTCGTTCTTTGCCTGCCTGTACGCCGGAGTTATCGCCGTACCGGCCTACCCGCCGGAATCGACCCGCTCGCAGCATCTGGAGCGTCTGTTGTCGATCATCAGCGACGCCGAGCCGAGCCTGATCCTCACCACCTCGCAACTGTTGCCGGCACTCACTGCCACCCAGGACGAGCATGGCGCACGCCTGCCCGAACTGCTCGCCGTCGATGAGCTGAGCGCCGAGATCAACGCGCCGTGGACCAGCCACCAACCCAAGGCTGAGGACATCGCGTTCCTGCAATACACCTCAGGTTCGACCTCGACCCCCAAGGGCGTTGAAGTCAGCAATGCCAATCTGGAAGCCAACTCCTGGCTGATCCGCCAGGGCTACGCGATCGACCGCGATGTGATCGTCAGCTGGTTGCCGCTGTACCACGACATGGGCCTGATTGGCGGCCTGCTGCAGGGTATCTACAGCGGTGTGCAGGTGGTGCTGATGTCGCCGCAATACTTCCTTGAACGCCCGGTGCGCTGGCTGGAGGCGATCAGCCGCTTTGGCGGTACCATCAGCGGCGGCCCGGATTTCGCCTATCGCCTGTGCTGCGAGCGGATCAACGACAGCAAGCTGGCCGGCCTTGACCTGCGCAGCTGGCGGGTGGCGTTTTCCGGCGCCGAGCCGATCCGTCAGGACAGCCTGCAGGACTTCGCCGCGCGCTTTACCGTGTGCGGCTTCGACGCCAATAACTACCTGGCCAGCTACGGGCTGGCCGAAGCCACGCTGTTCGTTACCGGCAGCCGTCCGGGCCAGGGCATCGACACCCTGCAGCTGGATGCCGAAGCGCTGGCCCGGCATCAGGCGCGTGTCGGGCAGGGCAGTGTGCTGGCCAGTTGTGGCTGGCCGCAGCCGCAGCACCCGGTGCTGATTCTTGATACCGCGACCGGCGAGGCACTGGCGGAAGGTCTGGTGGGGGAGATCTGCAGTGGCGGGCCGAGTGTGGCCCGCGGCTACTGGCGCAACCCTGAAGCCACCGCCAAGGCGTTTTTCGAGCGCGACGGCCATCACTGGCTGCGCACCGGCGACCTGGGCTTCATCCAGGACGGCCAGTTGTACGTCAGCGGGCGGATCAAGGACCTGCTGATCATCCGTGGCCAGAATCTTTATCCACAGGACATCGAACGCACCGTCGAGAGCCATGTCGAGGCGGTACGCAAGGGCCGGGTCTCGGTGTTCCCGGTGCAGCACGAAGGTGTCGAGTCATTCGGTGTGGCGGCGGAAGTCGGGCGGCGGGCGCAGAACCAGCAAGCGCCCGAGCAACTGGTCGAGCAGATCCGCCAGGCAGTGGCCGAGGTGCATCGCGAGGTGCCGGCGCTGGTCGCCCTGCTGGACCCCGGCAGCCTGCCCAAGACCTCCAGCGGCAAATTGCAACGCTCGGCCTGCGCCGCGCAGCTCAAGGACGGCAGCCTGCAAGCCGTCACGCTGTGGCGCCAAGGCGGCTCTGGTGCGCTAGCGCAAGCCTCGGCGGTTCAGAGCTTGGCACAGCGCATCGAGCGAAGCTGGTGTGCATACCTCAAGGTCGAGACATTGGCCCCTGATGCGAGCTTTTTCGGTCAGGGCGGCAACTCGATCCTGGCCATCCAGATGATCGCCGAGCTGCGCGACGAGTTGGGCCTGGATGTGCAACTGCGCACCCTCTATGAAGCGCCAACCCTGGCTGAGTTCATCGCCGCAGTTGAGGGCCGTGAAGGGCACTCCAGCGGTATCACACGGCAGCCACGCGACGGCCTGCTGGCGCAGTCGGCGGCGCAGAACCGGCTGTGGTATCTCTGGCAACTGCAACCCCAGAGCATTGCCTACAACATCCCCGGTGGCCTGCGCCTGCGCGGCGAACTGGACGTGGCGGCGGTGCAACGCGCCTTCGACACCCTGATACAGCGTCATGAAGCGCTGCGCACGCGCTTCCTGCAACAAGACGACGCCGCTGTGCAACGCATTCTGACCAAGGCTGACTGGACACTGCTGCGCGAAGACCTCAGCCAGCACCCGGCTGGCGAGCGCGAAAGCCGCGCCAGGGATATTCAGGAAGCCGAAGCACGCAGCCATTTCGACCTGGAACAGGGGCCGCTGCTGCGCATCAAGCTGGTCAGCCTCGACGAAGAAGACCACCTGCTGCTGGTGACCCTGCAGCACATCGTCGCCGACGGCTGGTCGCTGGGCATTCTGCTCGACGAGTTTGCCCGCCTGTACGCCGCCTACAGCCAGGGCCAGGACCTGAAACTTGCGCCGCTGGCCGTAGAGTACGCCGACTATGCGGCCTGGCAGCGCGACAGCTTCGACGCCGCCGAACAGCAGCGTCAGCTCGACTACTGGCGCAATGCGCTGGACGGTGAGCGCGAACCGCTGGCGCTGCCGCTGGATCGCCCGCGTAGCGCAGCGGTGTCCGCCGCCGAGCGGCTCAGCCTACGCCTGGACAAGGCGCTTTGCGAGCGCTTGCACAATCTCGCCCGCAGCCGCCAGGTGAGCAGCTTTACCCTGCTGCTGGCAGCGTTCCAGGCCCTGTTGCAGCGCTACACCGGGCAAAGCGACATTCGCGTCGGGGTGCCCAACGCCAACCGTCCACTGCTGGAAACCCAAGGGCTGATCGGCTTCTTCATCAACACCCAAGTACTGCGCGCCCAAATCGATTCGCGCCAGGACTTCCATAGCCTGTTGGCGGCGGTCAGCGCCAGCGTACAGGCGGCGCAGGTCAACCAGAGCATCGACTACGAGCAGGTCAGTGCCGCGCTGGGCGATGCGGCCGGTTTCGAGGTGATGTTCAACCACCAACTGCGCAATACCGATGCCCTCAAGCGTCTGCCCGGCCTGCTGGCCGAAGAGCTGCCGTGGCACAGCCGCGAGGCCAAGTGCGACCTGCAACTGCACAGCGAGCAAGACCCGCAGGGCCGTATCCGCCTATCGTTCGACTACGCCGTCGAGCTGTTCGACGCGGCCACCGTGCAGCAACTGGCCGGCCACTTCGTGACCTTGCTGGAGCAGGTGTGCGCACAGCCGCAGCAAGCGCTGGGCGACCTGCCACTGCTGGGCGCACAAGAGCGTGAGCAACTGCACCACTGGGGCAGCAACCCGCAGCCATCCGCTGGCTGGCAACTGGCGCAGCGCCTGAGCCAGCAGGCCGGCGCCAGCGCTGAGCAGACCGCCCTGGTGTCTGGCGACCAGTCGCTGAGCTATGCCGAGCTGGAGCGCAAGGCCAACCAACTGGCGCTACGCCTGCAAGCCCAGGGCATCGGCCCGGAAGTGCGGGTCGGGGTACTGGCCGAACGTTCGCTGGAGCTGATGATCGGCCTGCTGGCCATCGTCAAGGCCGGTGCCGCCTATGTACCGCTGGACCCGGATTACCCGGCCGAGCGCCTGCAGCACATGCTCCGCGACAGCGGCGTGGCGCTGTTGCTGGGCCAGCGCCGGGTGCTCGACGGCTTCGCGCTGCCTGAGTCGCTTGCCAGCCTGGCGCTGGATGATGTGGCTCAAGGGCCGGGCGCCGATGCCGGTCCGCAAGTCGACGTGCATCCGCACAACCTGGCCTATGTGATTTACACCTCCGGTTCCACCGGCTTGCCCAAGGCGGTGGGCAACAGCTACGGCGCGCTGATCGAACGCCTGGCCTGGATGCAGCATGAATACGCGGTCGGCCCGCAAGACGTGCTGCTGCAAAAAGCCCCGCTGAGCTTTGACGTATCGCTATGGGAATGCCTGCTGCCGCTGATCTGCGGCAGCCGTCTGGTGCTGGCCGCCAATGGCGAGCATCGTGATCCGCGGCGCTTGGTGGAGCGGGTGCGCGAGCATGGCGTGACCCTGCTGCACTTTGTGCCGCCGCTGCTGCAAATGTTCGCCGATGAGGAACACTTCAGCCAGTGCAGCAGCCTGCGCCACCTGTTCTCCGGCGGTGAAGCGCTGCCGGCCGAGTTGTGCCGGCGCATTCACCAGCGCCTGCCGTCGGTGGCGCTGCATAACCGCTATGGGCCGACCGAAACCGCGATCAACGTTACCCACTGGCAGTGCGACGGCGAAGCCACCGTCCGGGTGCCAATCGGCCGGCCACTGAGCAATGTGCTGACCGCGATTCACGACGCCGACGGGCAACTGGCGCCACGGGGGGCGCGGGGCGAATTGCTGCTGGGCGGCAATGCTCTGGCCCGGGGTTACCTCGGCCAGCCAGCGCTGACCGCTAGCCGCTTTCTGCCTGCCGAGGACGGTGGCCGCTTGTACCGCAGCGGTGACCTGGCGCGCTGGCGGGCCGACGGTGCTCTGGAGTACCTGGGGCGTCTGGATGAGCAGGTCAAGCTGCGCGGTGTACGCATTGAACTGGATGAAATCCGCAACGCGATCCTCGCCCAGCCGGGCATCAGCCAGGCGCTGGTGATCCTTGGCGAAGGCGCGGTGGGTGCCCAGTTACTCGCCTATGTAGTCGCTGAAGGTGATGAGCCGGATGCGGCACTGGCTGAGCGTATCCGCGATGCCCTGCGCAGCGCCTTGCCGGAGCCGATGATCCCGGCGCATGTCCTGCGTATCGAACAATTCCCGCTGACCCCGAGCGGCAAGCTCGACCGTCGCGCCCTGCCGCAACCGGACGTTGCCCAGCGTGAGTACCGCGCACCGCGTAACGAGCTGGAGCAGAAGCTGGCCGCGATCTGGGCTGAAATTCTCGGCCTGCAGCAGGTCGGCCTGGATGACGATTTCTTCGAACTGGGCGGCCATTCGCTGCTCGCCACCCGGATTGTGTCCCGCGCCCGCCAGGCGTTCTCGGTCGAGTTGCCGCTGCGCAGCCTGTTCGAGTCGCGGCGTCTGGAAGACTTCGCCGCCTGGGTCGCCCGGGCCCAGGCCGAGGGCCTGAGCGACACCCAGGGCGCTATTGCGCTGGTCGACCGCAGCCAGCGCGTGCCGCTGTCGTATTCGCAGCAGCGCATGTGGTTCCTCTGGCAAATGGACCCGGACAGCCCGGCCTACAACGTTGGCGGCATGGCGCGGTTGCGCGGGGCGCTGGATGTCGAGGCGTTCGAACGTGCCTTGCAGGCGCTGATCCTGCGCCACGAAAGCCTGCGCACAACCTTCCCGAGTGATGACGGCAAGCCGTGGCAGCGGGTGACCGACCAGTCCGATGTGCTGATGCAGCGCCTGGACATTTCGGCCCTGCCTGCTGCTGAGCGTCAGGCGACCATCGAGCGGTTGGCCGATGAGCAGGCCCATGCGCCGTTCAATCTGGAAACCGGTCCGTTGCTGCGCGTCTGCCTGGTCAACAGCGGGCTGGTGCCGAGCGGCGAGCAAGAGCATCACCTGCTGATCACCCTGCACCATATCGTCACCGAAGGCTGGGCGATGGACATCTTTGCCCGCGAACTGTCGGTGCTGTATGCCGACTTCGTCGCCGGTCACGATTGCTCCCTGGCGCCGCTGCCGGTGCAGTACCTGGACTACAGCGCCTGGCATCGCCAGTGGCTGGAAGGCGGCGAGATGCAGCGCCAGCTCGCTTACTGGCAAGACCAACTGGGCGGCGAACAGCCGCTGCTGACCCTGCCCAGCGATCGGCCGCGGCCGGCAGTGCAAAGCCATCGCGGCGAACTGCACCGCTTCGATCTGGACGAGAACCTGGCCCGTCAGGTCAGCCGCTTCAACAGTGAGCGCGGCCTGACCCTGTTCATGACCATGACCGCCGCACTGGCCACCTTGCTGTACCGCTACGGCGGCCAGGACGATCTGCGCATTGGCGTGCCGTTGGCCAACCGGATCCGCCCGGAAAGCGAAGGGCTGATCGGCGCCTTCCTCAACACCCAGGTGCTGCGGATCCAGCCGCATGGCCAGATGCGGGTCAGCGAACTGCTGGAGCAGGTGCGCCAGGTGGCCATCGACGGTCAGTCGCATCAGGACATCCCGTTCGATCATCTGGTCGAAGCCCTGCAGCCGCAGCGCAGCGCCGCGTTCAACCCGCTGTTTCAGGTGATGTGCAACGTGCAGCGCTGGGAGTTCCAGCAGCAGCGCGAACTGGCCGGCGGGGTGCAGGTGGATTACCTGGTCAACGACGCCCGCGCCACCAAGTTCGATCTCAACCTGGAAGTCACCGACTTTGACGCGCAACTGCGCTGCTGCCTGACTTACAGCACCGACCTGTTCGACGCCGCGCGCATCGAAGCCATGGCCGAGCACTGGCAGCAACTGCTGCGGGCCATGCTCGCTGACCCGGACACCCGCCTGAGCGAACTGCCGCTGTTGAGCGCGGCTGATCGTCAGGCATTGCTGGACAACGGACGTGGCACTGAGCTGAGCCAGATTCCGGCCAGCGTGCAGGCACTGTTCCAAGCCCAGGCTGGCGCCACACCGGATGGCCGTGCGGTGACCTGCGCGGGCCAGTCGCTGAGCTACGCCGAACTCAACAGCCGCGCCAATCGCCTGGCCCATCGGCTGGTCGAGCTGGGCGTCGGCCCGGAGGTCCGGGTGGGCCTGGCCCTGCGCCGCTCGCTGGACATGGTGGTTGGCCTGCTGGCCGTGCTCAAGGCCGGTGGCGCTTACGTGCCGCTGGACCCGGAGTACCCGCAACAGCGCCTGAGCTACATGATCGAAGACAGCGGCATCAGCGTATTGCTCGGGCATGACGCGCTGTTCGCCCAACTGGCGCCGCTGCCGGCGGGTGTGCAGGCCTGGAGCCTGGAGCAGGACAGCGCTGCGCTGGCCGACTACCCCGGCACTAACCTGCCAGAACGCAGCCAGCCGGAACATCTGGCCTACCTGATCTACACCTCCGGCTCCACCGGCCTGCCCAAGGGCGTGGCGGTGACCCAGGGGCCGCTGGCCATGCACCTGCAAGCGGTGGGTGAACTGTTCGCCACCAATCCGGCAGACTGCGAACTGCACTTCTATTCGATCAACTTCGACGCCGCCAGCGAACGCCTGTTGGTGCCGCTGCTGTTTGGCGCCGAAGTGGTGCTGCGTGAGCAGGGCCAGTGGGATGCCGAGTCGGTGTGCGGCCTGATCCGCACCCATAACATCAATGTGCTGGGCTTTACCCCAAGCTACGGCGGGCAATTGGCCCAATGGCTGCGCAGCCACGACGAAACCCTGCCGGTACGGCTGATTATCACCGGCGGCGAAGCACTGACTCCTGAGCATCTGCAAACCCTGCGCGACAGCTTTACCCCGCAAACAGTGATCAACGCCTACGGCCCGACCGAAACCGTGGTCATGCCCACCGCCAGCACTGCGCCTGCGCAATTGCCGCAAGGGCTGGGCAGCGTACCGATTGGCCGCGTCGTCGGCAGCCGCAGCCTGTACGTACTGGATGCTGACCTGGCCTTGGTGCCAGCCGGTGCCAGTGGCGAGCTATATGTCGGTGGGTACGGTCTGGCCCGTGGCTACTGGGCTAGTAGCTACTCGGGGGGCCGCGCCGCCATGAGCGCCGAGCGCTTTGTCGCTGATCCATTTGCCGCAACGGGCGGGCGGATGTACCGCACCGGCGACCTGGTACGCCAGGGCAGCGACGGTCAGCTGGAATACCTCGGGCGTATCGACCAGCAGGTCAAGGTGCGCGGCTTCCGCATTGAGCTGGGTGAAATCGAAGCCTGCCTGCTGGCCCATGAACAGGTGCGTGAAGCCGTGGTGCTGGCCCTCGACGGCCCGTCGGGCAAGCAACTGGTCGGTTACCTGTTGAGTGAGGACGGGGTGGCGGCCAGTGAACTGGTCGAGCAACTCAAGGCGCAACTGCACAGCGCCTTGCCAGACCATATGGTGCCCGCGCACCTGATGCTGCTGGAGCAATTCCCGCTGACCGCCAACGGCAAACTCGACCGCCGTGCCCTGCCGCAACCGGACCTCAGCGCCGCGCAGAGCGACTATCAGGCGCCGCGTAATGTTGTGGAGCAGAGCCTGGCGCAGGTCTGGCAGTCGGTGCTGGGCGTGGCGCGGGTCGGGATCGACGACAACTTCTTTGCCTTGGGCGGCGACTCGATCCTGTCCATTCAGGTGGTCAGCCGCGCCCGCCAGGCCGGCGTGCACTTCAGTGCCAAAGACCTGTTCCTGCACCAGACCGTGCGCACCCTGGCCACCGCGGCGCGGCAGACCGAGCGGTTGAGCATCGATCAAGGCCCGGTGCTGGGCGCAACCGGCCTGACGCCGATCCAGCACTGGTTCGTCGAGCAACAGCAGGCCAACCCGCAGCACTGGAACCAGTCGCTGCTGCTCCAGGCTGCGCGACCGTTGCAAGCCACGCTGCTGGAACAGGCGCTGCAAACCCTGGTCAGCCACCACGATGCGCTGCGGCTGCGCTTGACCGATGGCGCGAGTGCGCAATTCGTCGCCCATGACCCGAGCCAGGAACTGCTCTGGGTGCGCCTGGCCGACAACGCTGAACAACGTCTGGCGATCTTCGAACAGGCCCAGCAGAGCCTCGATCTGCAAAGCGGTCCGTTGCTGCGTGCGGTGCTGATTCCCGGTGAGCAGGATCGCCTGCTAATCGCGGTGCATCACTTGGCGGTGGACGGTGTGTCGTGGCGGGTGCTGCTGGAAGACCTGCACAACCTCTATCAGCAACAGGAAAGCGCCGAGCAAGCGCAACTGCCGGCCAAGACCAGCTCGCTGCGCGACTGGGCCGGGCGCTTGCAGGTCTATGCCGGCAGCGAGTCGCTGCGAGAAGAACTGGATTGGTGGCAGACCCGGTTGCATGGCGCGCAGGGTGACCTGCCGCTGGACCGCGTCGGCCAGCCGAACCTGGAGCGCGATGCACGGCGGGTCAGCCTGAGCCTGGATGCCGACACCACCCGGCAATTGCTGCACCAGGCCCCGCAGGCCTACCGGGCGCGGGTCGATGACCTGCTGCTCAGCGCCCTGGCCCGCACCCTGTGTGCCTGGACCGGCCGCGACTCGGCGCTGGTGCAACTGGAAGGCCACGGTCGTGAAGAGCTGTTCGACGACATCGACCTGAGCCGCACGGTCGGCTGGTTCACCAGTGCCTACACCTTGCGTCTGCAACCTGCCGCCGAGCCGGGTGACAGCCTCAAGGCGATCAAGGAACAGCTGCGCAGCGTGCCGCACAAAGGTCTGGGTTACGGCGTGTTGCGCTACCTGGCCGATGCCGGTAGCCGCCAGGCCATGGCAGCGTTGCCGCAAGCACGAATCACCTTCAACTACCTGGGGCAGTTCGATCAGGGCTTTGCCGACGACGCGCTGTTGCGCCCGCTGGACGAAGCCGGTGGCGCCCAGCATGCCGCCGATGCGGCACTGCCGAACTGGCTCAGCGTCGACGGCCAGGTGTACGGCGGTGAACTGACCCTGCGCTGGACCTTCAGCGAGCAACTGTTCGACACCGCGACCATCGAACGTCTGGCTGCCGATTATCAAACCGAACTGCGCGCCTTGATCGCCCACTGCCTGGCTCCCGAAGCCGGTGGCGTCACGCCGTCGGACTTCCCGCTGGCGCGGTTGAACCAGGCCCAGCTCGATGCACTGCCGCTGCCGTTCAAGGCCATCGACGATGTGTTCCCGCTGACCCCGATGCAAGAGGGCATGCTGCTGCACACCTTGCTCGAATCCGGAACCGGCATCTACTTCATGCAGGACCGCTACAGCATCGACAGCGAGCTGGACGTCGAGCGCTTCGACCGTGCCTGGCGCGCGGTGGTGGCCCGTCACGAAGCGTTGCGCGCCTCGTTTGTGTGGAGTACCGGCGAGCAGATGCTGCAGATCATCCACCGTGGTGATGGTGACGGTGTGGAATTGCTCGACTGGAGCGCCTTGCCGCCAGACGGCCACGAATCCCGCCTGCAACAGTTGCTGGAAGAGGAGCGGCTGGCCGGTTTCGAACTGCTGCAAACCCCGCCGCTGCGCCTGCGCCTGATTCGTCTGGCCAATGACCGGCACTGGTTCATCATGAGCAACCACCACATCCTCATCGATGCCTGGTGCCGTTCGATCATGATGGGCGACTTCTTCGCCTTCTATCAGGCGCTCGGTGAAGGCCGCGAGGCCAACTTGCCGACACCGCCGCGGTATCGCGAGTTTATCTCCTGGCTGCATCATCAGGGCCTGGCGCAGTCCCGTGAATACTGGCAACAGGCGCTGGCCGGCTTCGAGCGCCCGACCCTGATCCCCAGCGACCGGCCGATCCTCCACGACAACGGCGGCATGCGCGTCGGCGATGTGTACAGCCGTCTGCAAGCAGAGCAGGGCGCACGCCTGCGGGAACTGGCGCAGCAGCACCAGTTGACCGTCAACACGTTCGCCCAGGCTGCCTGGTCGCTGGTATTGCGTCGCTACAGCGGCGAGCGTGATGTGCTGTTCGGCGTCACCGTGGCCGGTCGCCCGGCCAGCCTGCCGCAGATGCAGAACTGCGTCGGCCTGTTCATCAACAGCATTCCATTGCGCGTGCCGATGCCGGCCGCCGGCGAGTCCTTAAGCGTGCGTCAGTGGCTACAACAGGTGTTCGAGCGCAATCTTGAACTGCGCGAGCATGAGCACCTGCCGCTGGTCAGCATTCAGGAATGCAGTGAACTGCCCAAGGGCCAGCCACTGTTCGACAGCCTGTTCGTGTTCGAGAACGCGCCGGTAGACGCCACCGTGTTGCAGGGCGCCGAAGGCCTCAATGCGCGCTCCGGCTCCGGCCGCACCCACACCAACTACCCGTTGACCGTGGTCTGCTACCCCGGTGACGACCTCGGCCTGCACCTGTCCTATGACCAGCGCTTCTTCGACGAACCGACCGTGCAGCGCCTGCTCGGCGACTTCCAGCGCTTGCTGCTGGCCCTGGCCGACGGCTTCGACCAGGACTTCGCCGCGCTACCGCTGTTGGGCGACGACGAGCGCCGCTTGCTGACCGAAGACTGCAACCGTAGCCAACGCAGCTACCCCTTCGAACAGGGCTACGTGCCGCTGTTCGAGGCCCAAGTGGCCGCCCATCCGCAGCGCATCGCCGCCGCCTGCCAGGGCGAAGCGTGGAGTTACGCTGAGCTGGAGCGCCGTGCCAATCGCCTGGGTCATGCGTTGCTGGCGGCCGGGGTGCAGCCCGACCAGCCAGTGGCGCTTCTGGCCGAACGCAGCCTGGCGCTGCTGGGCATGATCAACGGCACGCTCAAAGCCGGTGCCGGTTACCTGCCGCTGGACCCGGCGCACCCGCAGCAGCGGCTGGCGCAGATCATCGACACCAGCGCCGCCGACGTGCTGGTGTGCAGCGCGGCCTGTCGTGAGCTGGCCGAGCAACTGCTCGAAGAACTGGGCTGCGCCACGGGCCGGCCAAAACTGCTGGTCTGGGACGAGGTTCAGCAAGGTTCGGGTAACGAGACCGCGCCGAACGTCCCGGTCAGCGGCCAGCACCTGGCCTACGTGATTTACACCTCCGGTTCCACTGGCGTGCCCAAGGGCGTGGCCGTGCACCAGGCCGGCATGCTCAACAACCAGTTGAGCAAGGTGCCGTATTTTGGCCTCGACGAACACTCGGTGATCGCCCAGACCGCCTCGCAGAGCTTTGATATCTCGGTGTGGCAGTTCCTCGCCGCCGGGCTGTGCGGCGCCAGGGTCGAGATCGTCCCGGACCTGATCGCCCACGACCCGGCCGTGCTGCTCAGCCACGTTCGCGCAACCGGCATCACCGTGCTGGAAAGCGTACCGTCATTGATCCAGAGCCTGCTGGCCGAGCCCCAGGCCGAGCTGAGCACCTTGCGCTGGCTGCTGCCGACCGGCGAAGCCATGCCGCCGGCGCTGGCCCGCCAGTGGCTGGAGCGCTATCCACAGGTCACGCTGGTCAACGCCTACGGCCCGGCCGAATGTTCCGACGACGTGGCGCTGTTCCCGGTCGATCAAGCCTCCACCGCCGGCAGCTACCTGCCGATCGGTACACCGACCGACAACAACCGCCTCTATGTCCTCGACGAAGAACTGCAGGCGGTGGCCGCCCTGGCCCATGGCGAGCTGTTCATTGCCGGCACCGGCGTCGGCCGTGGCTACCTGAACGACCCGCTGCGCACCGCCAGCAGCTACCTGCCCAACCCGTTCGGTGCCCCCGGCGAGCGCCTGTACCGCAGCGGCGACCTGGCCCGGCGGCGCAACGACGGCGTGCTCGAATACGTTGGCCGCGCCGACCATCAGGTCAAGATCCGTGGCTACCGCATCGAACTGGGCGAGATCGAAGCGCGGTTGCGCCAGTGGCCACAGATCCGCGACGGCGCCGTGGCCGCGCAGCACACCGCCACCGGCCATTACCTGGTCGGCTACCTGGTGGGGCATGACGGCGCGGTTGATGTTGACGCACTCAAGGCCCACCTGGCGCAGACCCTGCCCGAGTACATGGTGCCGCGTCACTGGCAGTTGCTCGACAAGCTGCCGCTCAACCCCAACGGCAAACTCGACCGCAAGGCCCTGCCAGCCCTGGAGTTCAACGCCGGTCAGCATTACCAGGCACCGACCAGCGAACTGGAAACCACCCTGGCGCAGATCTGGAGCGACGTGCTGGGCGTCGAGAACGTCGGCATCACCGACAACTTCTTCGACCTCGGCGGCCACTCGCTGCTCGCCACCCAGATCGCCTCGCGTGTGCAACAGACCCTGCAACGCAGCGTCCCGCTGCGGGCCATGTTCGAGTGCAGCACCGTGCAGGAACTGGCGCAGCACATCGAAAAACTCGACGGCGCCGCCCTGACCGAAGAAAAAGTCAGCGCCATTGACGACCTGATGGCGAGGCTGGAGGCGTTGTAACCGTACCGATTAATCAGGTGAACACCTGTGGGAGCGAGCTTGCTCGCGAAAGGGCCTGGCCAGGCGATACATCTCTATCGCCTGGCAGTCCGTCTTCGCGACCAAGGTCGCTCCTACAGATTTAATCAGCTACATCACGGCTTTTAACCGTATCCAGGAGCGCAACCATGAGCACAGCGTTTGCCGAAAGCCCGACCAAGGCCCAGGACGAAGACAAGGATTACCACTTCGAAGACAACCCCATCCTGGCCCGGCAAAAGCAGCAGGAATCCAATGCCCGCAGCTACCCGCGACGCATTCCGCTGGCGCTCAAGCGCGCCCGTGGCATTCATGTCGAAGACGTCGAAGGGCGGATCTTCATCGACTGCCTGGCCGGCGCCGGCACCCTGGCCTTGGGGCATAACCACCCGGTGATCACCAACGCCATTCGTCAGGTGCTCGACGACGAACTGCCGCTGCACACCCTGGACCTCAGCACGCCGATCAAGGACCGCTTCGTCCAGGACCTGTTTGCCGTACTGCCGCCTGCGCTGTCGGCCAAGGCCAAGATCCAGTTCACCGGCCCTACCGGCACCGATGCGGTGGAAGCGGCGCTGAAACTGGTGCGCATCGCCACCGGTCGCAGCACCGTACTGGCCTTCCACGGCGGCTACCACGGCATGAGCCAGGGCGCGCTGAGCCTGATGGGCAACCTCAAGGCCAAAACCCCGCTGGGTTCGCTGCTCAGCACCGGCGTGCAGTTCATGCCATTCCCCTACGACTACCGCTGCCCGTTCGGCCAGGGTGGCGAAGCCGGGGTGCAGACCAACCTGCATTACCTGGAAAACCTGCTCAGCGACCCGGAAAGCGGCGTCCAGCCACCGGCGGGGATCATCGTTGAAGTGGTGCAGGGCGAAGGCGGAGTCATTCCGGCGGCCAACAGCTGGCTGCGCGGCCTGCGCGAGATCACCGCCCGGCACAAGATTCCGCTGATCATCGACGAAATCCAGAGCGGCTTCGCTCGCACCGGTAAACTGTTCGCCTTCGAACACGCCGGCATCATCCCCGACGTGGTAGTGATGTCCAAAGCCATCGGCGGCAGCCTGCCGCTGGCGGTGATGGTCTACCAGGACTGGCTCGATGCCTGGCAGCCCGGCGCCCACGCCGGCACCTTCCGCGGCAACCAGATGGCCATGGCCGCAGGCTCGGCGGTGATCCGCTACATCGAACAACACAACCTGGTGCAGCACGCCGCCGACATGGGCCAGCGCCTGCGCAGCCACCTGCTCGAGCTGCAACAGCGCGTACCGCAACTGGGCGATGTACGCGGCCTGGGGTTGATGCTCGGTGTTGAACTGGTCGACCCCGACGGCAAACCGGATGCTCAAGGCCATGCGCCGCACAACGGCGCGCTGGCCAGTCGGGTTCAGCGCGAATGCCTCAAACGTGGGTTGATCCTCGAACTGGGCGGCCGCCACGGCAGCGTGGTGCGTTTTCTGCCACCGCTGATCATCAGCGCCGAACAGGTCGACCAGGTCGGGCGGATCTTTGCCAAGGCCGTGCAGGCGGCGATTCTCTCAGCCTGATGGTGTGTGTACCCGGTGGGAGCGAGCTCTGCTCGCGAAAGGGCCGGGCAAACCACCGAATTCTTTGCGGATATACCACAGCATTGCGGGGCACCTGCTGATTCGGTGGTGGTTTCTCAGGCGGCAAATGAAGACTTAATTTTCATTCATCCCAATCGTTTATTCCTCAGAGCGGCGCTGCGCGCTGCCCGACGACTCTCAGCCTTACTACGGAGCTACACCCATGACCTCAGTATTCGATCGTGAAGACATCCTGTTCCAGGTGGTGGTCAACCACGAAGAGCAGTACTCCATCTGGCCTGACTACAAGGAAATTCCGAACGGCTGGCGCACCGTGGGCAAGAGCGGCTTCAAGAAAGAGTGCCTGGCCTACATCGAAGAAGTCTGGACCGACATGCGCCCGCTGAGCCTGCGCAAACACATGGAAGAGCAGGCGCGCCTCAAGCAAGAAGCCCAGGCCGCTCACTGAGGCTCGCAGCATGACAACCGTGCAACTCTTCTGCCTGCCGTATTCTGGCGCCAGCGCCATGGTCTATAGCCGCTGGCGGCGCAAGCTGCCCGAGTGGCTGAGCGTGCAGCCAGTCGAGCTGCCCGGTCGTGGCGCGCGCCTCGGCGAGCCGCTGCAGACCGACATGCAGGCGCTGGCCCGGCAACTGGTCAAGGAACTGATTCCGCGCATCAACGGCCCTTACGCCTTGTTCGGGCACAGCCTCGGCGCACTGTTGGCCTTTGAGATGGCCCATGCCCTGCGCGAGTTTGGCGCGCCCGAGCCGGTCTCACTGTTCGCCTCCGGCACCGCCGCGCCGAGCCAGCGCGACGACTATGCCAAAGGCTTTGCCGACCCGAAGACCGACGACGAACTCAAGACCGAACTGCGCGAGCTCAACGGCACCCCGCAAGAGGTGCTGGACAACGACGAGCTGATGGCCCTGACGCTACCCATTCTGCGGGCGGATTTTCGTCTGTGCGGAATTTATGAGTATCGGCAACGACCGCGTCTGAGCTGCCCGGTCCATGTACTGGGCGGCAAGGAAGACAAGGCCACCCAGGAGCAGTTGATCGCCTGGCAACTGGAGAGCAGCGCCAACTTCTCTCTGGAAATGCTGCCGGGCAAGCACTTCTTCATCCGTGAGCAGGAAGCCAAGGTGCTACGGATTCTGCGCTCCAGTCTGGAAGTGGATTTACGCAAATATCAGAGGCTCACAGATGTGGGAGCGACCTTGGTCGCGAAGGCTGTGTGCCAGGCGCTATAAATGTGGCGCCTGGTACATAGCCTTCACGAGCGAGACGGATCGCCGCCCGCTCGTTTCCACAGTATTCCAAATCACAACCTCCGACCGGATGGCATTTGTTTTAGCCACCAGACGCCTCAGTCCAGAACCCGCCCCAGCCGCCAGTAACCCATGAAGGTGAGGGCGCGTTTATCCAGCCCCAGCTCACCGACCAGGTGCCGACGGATCGTCATGACCGCTGCTGACTCACCAGCCACCCAGGCATAAAATTCCTGATCGGCCGACCTGGCCCGATCCCAAAGAATCTGAGTATCCACATCCACCTCTGCAAGCTTCTGCGGTTTAGCGGCTCGTGCCGCCGATTCCGGCAGCGTGGCCAGCTCCAGCGCGGCGCGGCGCATACCCTCGCCATGACCCAGCCCCAGCTCATCACGGACCAGCCAGTTCACCTGAGCATTGGCCGGTTGGCGGATCTGCTGACGGTCCGTGGCATGCGGCACCTCGATAAACGCCTGCACTTGCGGTGGCTGCGGCCAGTCGCTCAACTGCTCAAGGATTCCGGCAATCGCTGGCAGCGCCGTTTCATCGCCAATCAGCAACACATGCCGAATGCCTGCTGGCGGCTGCCATTCATAACCGCCCGGATCGCCGCCTTGCGCGCCATCCGGCGCAACCATCTGCAAGCGGTCACCGGGCCTGGCATGGGTTGCCCAGCTCGACGCCGGACCCGTCTCGCCATGCAGCACGAACTCCACATCCACTTCGGCCTGCTCACGGCGCAAGGCACGGATGGTGTAGGTGCGCATCGGCGGCTTGTTCTCCGGGGCCAGGCTGCGCAGGGTCTGATGCCAGTTACCGTCGTGGGGGAGCTGGGGCGCTACGCCGTCTGTGCCTGGGAACAGCATCTTGACCCGCTGGTCGGGCGCCAGGGTGTTCATCAACTGCACCTCGGGGCCGGTGAAGACAAAGCGGGTCAGCGATGGGCTGATCTCGATGCGTTGCTTGAGCTCGATATCGAAGATCCGGTAGCTGGGCTTTTTGCTCGGGATGATCTTCTGCACAGCGTTGCGCAGGGTTTGTGTCAGGGAAGACATGGGGCGCCGCCTTTTTCGAGGGGATTTAGGTGCTGACGAACACGCCTTGTCCAGATTTAGGGTGTTCTGGCGGCTGCTTATAACGCTTTTGGCGGCTGAATCGCCCGCTAAATCAAGCCGCTGGCAATTCGTTCTTCTGTGATCGACCGGGCCCTTTGGCCCAGCTTCCTATCGACAAGGACGCATTGCATGAATGCCCAAGACGCACTGAAACTTGCTCGCCGCTTTATCGAACTGCCTCAGGAAAAACGCCGCCTGTTTCTGGAGGGGCTGCAACAGCAAGGGGTGGACTTTGCCCTGTTCCCGATTCCGGCCGAGGTGTTGGTAGACGAGCGTGACGGGCTGTCTTATGCCCAGCAGCGGATGTGGTTCTTGTGGCAGCTCGACCCGCAGAGCGCCGCCTACAACCTGCCGATGGCTGTGCGCCTGAACGGCGAGCTGGATAACGCCGCTTTACAGAGTGCCTTCGATGCCTTGGTGGCTCGGCATGAAACCCTGCGCAGCCAGTTCAGTGAACAGGATGGCGTGGTCCGCCAGCGGATTGTCGAGCCGTTTGCAGTCAGCATTGCCCGCCATGATTTGAGTGCCCTGGATACCGACGCTCGCGAAGAACAGGTCCGCACCCTCGCCGATGCCGAGGCCCTGGCGCCTTTCGATCTGGCCCACGGCCCACTGCTGCGCGTGCAGTTGCTCAAACTTGCCGATCAAGAGCATGTGCTGCTGCTGACCCTGCACCACATCGTCGCCGACGGCTGGTCGTATAACGTGCTGATCGACGAATTCATTCGCCTCTACGATGCCGCCAGCAGCGGCAGTGACGCAGCCCTGCAACCGCTGCCGATTCAGTACCGCGACTACGCCCTGTGGCAGCGCAGCTGGCTGGAGGCCGGTGAGCAGGATCGCCAACTGGACTACTGGCGCGCCAAGCTCGGCGATGACCACGCACCACTGGAACTGCCCATCGACCACTCGCGCCCGGTAACGCCGAGCTATCGCGGTGCGCGTCACGAGTTTCAGGTTGAACCGGCCCTGGCCGAGCGCCTGCGTGGCCTGGCCCGTGAACAGGGCGTGACCCTGTTCATGGTGTTGCTGGCGGCCTTCAAGGTACTGCTGCATCGCTACAGCGGCCAGCAGGCGATCCGCGTTGGCGTGCCGGTGGCCAACCGTAATCGGGCGGAAGTGGAAGGGCTGATTGGTTGCTTTATCAATACCCAAGTGCTGCATACCGAGATTGATCCGCTGATTGATGTGCGGGAGTTATTGCAGCGGGTCAAGGAGACTGCGCTGGGTGCGCAGGGGCATCAGGAGTTGCCGTTTGAGCGGTTGGTGGAGGCTTTCGGTCTGGACCGCAGCCTGAGCATCAGCCCGCTGTTCCAGGTGATGTTCAACCACCAGTCGCAGGTGGCGGATGCCGGAGCGATCAAGGGACAGTCCGGCCTGAGTATTGCGGCGCTGGAGCGGGAAACGCGGATTGCCCAGTTTGATTTGTCGCTGGATACTTACGAGAAGGGCGGCAAGTTGTTTGCGGCCTTCGGCTATGCCATGGATCTGTTTGACAGTCGTACCGTGGCGCAAATGGCCGGTCACTACAGCAACCTGTTGTTGGCTTTGGCTACCCAGCCGCAAGCGCGTGTCTGCGAGCTGGTAGTACTGGACGATGAGCAGCGTCGGCAGATCGTTCAAGGTTGGAACGCCACCCAGGTGGATTACCCCTTGCATCGCGGTGTCCATCAACTGATCGAAGCCCAAGCCGAGCAAACACCGCAGGCCCCGGCCCTGACGTTTGGCGCGCAGACCCTGAGCTACGCCGAGCTCAATGCCCGGGCCAACCGCCTGGCCCACCATCTGATTGCTCAGAGTGTGCAGCCCGACGGGCTGGTCGGCATCGCGGCGGAGCGCTCGCTGGAGATGGTGGTTGGCCTTTTGGCGATTCTCAAGGCCGGTGGCGCTTACGTGCCGCTGGACCCGGAGTACCCGACCGAGCGCTTGGCCTACATGCTGGAGGACAGCGGTATCGGCCTGCTGTTGAGCCAGTCGCATCTGCAATTGCCGCTGAGTGAAGGCGTGCAGCGTATTGATCTGGACCAACAAGGTGACATGCTGGCCGGTTTGCCCGACACCAATCCGCAGGTGTTGCTCACCGGTGAGCATTTGGCCTACGTGATCTACACCTCTGGCTCGACCGGCAAGCCCAAGGGGGCCGGTAACCGCCACTCTGCACTCACCAACCGTTTGTGCTGGATGCAGCAGGCCTATGGGCTGGAGGCCAGCGACAGCGTGATGCAGAAGACCCCGTTCAGCTTTGACGTATCGGTGTGGGAATTCTTCTGGCCGCTGATGACCGGCGCCCGTCTGGTGGTTGCGCAACCCGGCGCGCATCGTGATCCGGCGCAATTGGTCGAGCTGATCAATCGTGAAAACATCAGCACGCTGCACTTCGTACCCTCGATGCTGCAGGCTTTCCTGCAGGACGCCAATGTCGGCTCCTGCCATAGCTTGAAACGCATCGTATGCAGCGGCGAGGCGCTGCCGGTGGATGCCCAACTGCAGGTATTCAGCATGCTGCCACAAGCAGGCCTGTACAACCTCTACGGCCCGACTGAAGCGGCCATCGACGTGACTCACTGGACCTGTGTGGACGAAGGCTGCGATGCAGTACCTATCGGTCTGCCGATTTCCAACCTTGGCTGTCACGTGCTGGACGCCAACCTGGAGCCGGTACCGGTCGGTGTGCTGGGCGAGCTGTATCTGTTTGGCGAAGGCCTGGCGCGGGGTTACCACCAGCGACCCGCACTGACCGGCGAGCGCTTCGTGGCCAGTCCTTTCGCTGATGGGGCGCGGATGTATCGCACCGGCGACCTGGCCCGCTACCGTAACGACGGTGTGATCGAATACGCCGGCCGAATCGACCACCAGGTCAAATTGCGCGGCCTGCGTATCGAGTTGGGCGAAATCGAAGCGCGCTTGCTGGAGCATGAGTCGGTGCGTGAAACCGCTGTGCTGGCGGTGGATGGCAAGCATCTGGTGGGCTACGTGGTGCTGGCGCAGCAGAACGATGACTGGCGTGAGGCGCTGGCCGCGTATCTGGCCCAAAGCCTGCCGGATTACATGGTGCCGGCACAGTGGATCGACCTTGCGCAGATGCCGCTGAGTCCCAACGGAAAACTGGACCGCAAAGCCCTGCCACGACCCGACGCAGGCACCGCGCAAACCGAATATGCCGCCCCGCAAAACGGACTGGAACAGCGCATTGCCGAGATCTGGCAAGACGTGCTCAAGCGCGAGCAGATCGGCCGCAACGACAACTTCTTCGAGCTGGGCGGCGACTCCATCGTCTCCATTCAGGTCGTCAGCCGCGCACGCCAGGCCGGCATCCAGTTCAGCCCCAAGGACCTGTTCCTGCACCAGACCGTGCGCAGCCTGGCTGCTGTGGCTGAAACCGGCACCGAAGTCCTGCTGATCGATCAGGGGCCGGCTATTGGTGACGTACAGCTCACACCGGTACAACACTGGTTCTTCGAGCTGCCGATGTCCGAGCGGCAACACTGGAACCAGTCGCTGCTGCTGGACGCCCAGCAACCCATCGTTGCAGAACGGCTGGAACAGGCTCTGCAAGCGGTGGTGCAGCGGCATGATGCACTGCGCCTGCGTTACGCATCCGAAGGAGGTAGCTGGCGCCAGTGGTATGCCGATGTTGGCACCGAGCAGAACCTGCTTTGGCAGGGGCCTGATAGTGAGGCTTTCCATGATGAGGTGCAGCGCAGCCTGAACCTGGCCGAAGGCCCCTTGCTTCGCGCCGCGCTAATGGACCGCCCTGAGGGTGGTCAGCGCCTGTTGTTGGCCATCCATCACCTGGTGGTGGACGGCGTGTCCTGGCGGATCCTGCTTGAAGACCTGCAGATCGCCTATCAGGGTTTGGCGCTGCCAGCCAAGACCAGCTCATACCAAAGCTGGGCGGCACGTCTTGAAGCGTTGGTAAACACCGAGCAGCGTCAGCAAGAACTCGATGGCTGGCTGGCCCGACTGCAAGGTCCGATACACGAGTTGCCGCGTGATAATCCAGACGGCGGCCTGCTGAACAAGCATGGCGCAACCCTGGATATCCGCTTGGATGCCGAACGCACTGAGCGCTTGCTCAAGCAGGCGCCCGCCGCATACCGCACCCAAGTGAACGATCTGTTACTCACAGCTCTGGCGCGCGTGCTGTGCCGCTGGAGCGGCAACGAGTCGGTGCTGGTGCAGATGGAAGGGCACGGTCGTGAAGACCTGTTCGACGACATCGACCTGACCCGCACCGTGGGTTGGTTCACCAGCCTGTATCCGGTGAAACTGACCCCCGCTGCTGAGCTTTCAGCCTCTTTAAAAGCAGTGAAAGAACAACTGCGCGATGTACCTGAAAAGGGCCTGGGTTACGGCCTGCTGCGTTATCTGGGTAGCCCGCAAACCCGCCAGGCCCTGGCAGCGCTGCCGCAACCCCGTGTCACCTTCAACTACCTGGGGCAGTTCGATAGCCAGTTCGATGAAAAAGCCTTGTTCACCCCAGCCGGCAAAGGCGGCGGCCAGGCCCAGGCGGACGATGCGCCATTGGCCAACTGGCTCAGCGTTGAAGGCCAGGTGTACGGTGGTGAACTGTCACTGCGCTGGGGCTATAGCGCAGAAATGTACCGGGCAGAAACCATCCAGCGACTGGCCGATGAACTGGTTGCTGAGCTGCATGCAGTGATTGAGCATTGCACGGATACACAGACCTTTGCGATCACGCCGTCTGACTTCCCGCTGGCGAAATTGACCCAGGCGCAACTGGATGATCTGCCGGTTGCTGCTCGGGATATCGAGGATATCTACCCGCTGTCACCGATGCAGCAGGGCATGTTGTTCCATACCCTTTATGAACAGGAGGGGGGGGACTATATCAATCAGATGCGGGTGGATGTGCGGGGGCTTGATGTTGAGCGTTTTCGTCTGGCATGGCAGCAGACCCTGGCCGCTCACGAAATCCTACGCAGTGGGTTTGTCTGGCAGACCGATGCCCAGAATCCGCATCAGATAGTCACCCGCCAGGTACAACTGCCGTGGCAGGAGTACGACTTGTGCGGGCAGGACAACCTGCAGCAGTCGCTGACGAGCCTTGCCAAACGTGAGCTGGATGCAGGCTTCGTGCTCGACAGAGCGCCTTTGCTTAAAGTCTGCCTGGTGCGTACCGAAGCTCAGAAGCATCACCTGATCCTGACGTTTCACCATCTGCTGCTCGATGGCTGGAGCAGCTCGCGGCTGATCGATGAAGTGCTCCAGCGCTATGCTGGCCAGCCAATCCCGGCGCCAGCCGGACGCTACCGTCACTACATCGAATGGCTGCAGCAGCAGAGCTCGCTGCACAGCAAGGCGTTCTGGCAACCGCGGCTGGAGCAACTGCAAGGACCGACCCGGCTGGTCCAGAGTCTGGCGCCCGTTGCCGATACTGTCGCGCAGGCTGGCGCTGGTCAGAGCGTTCATTTGCGTGTGGACCAAACGCGCACCGAGCGCCTTGCCAGTTTTGCCCGGCAGCGACGGGTGACTGTCAATACCCTGGTGCAGTCGGCATGGCTGCTGCTGTTGCAGCGCTATACCGGGCAGGACTGTGTAGCTGTTGGGGCAACCGTGGCTAACCGCCCCGCGCATCTGGCCGGAATTGAAGAGCAGATCGGGCTGTTCATCAATACCCTCCCGGTGATTGCCAGTCCTGCGCCAGACATGACCGTGGACCAATGGTTGGCGCATGTCCAGGCGCTGAATCTTGAGTTGCGCGAGCATGAGCACGTTCCGCTGTTCACCCTACAGGGCTGGTTCGGGCACGCGAACGAGGCGATGTTCGACACCTTGCTGGTTTTTGAGAATTACCCGTTGTCGGCCGCCATCGACCAGTCTCAGAAGGCCGGGCTGTGTTTTGGTGAAGTGCTCAACCAGGAGCGCACCAACTATCCGCTGACCCTTGTGGTAACACTGGCTCAGTGCCTGAGCATCGACTTTGATTATCATCCGGGCGTGTTGAGTCATGGCGCCGTGCAAGCCTTGGCGGCGCAGCTCGACTCGCTGCTCACGCAACTTGGCGAAGACGGCGGCAAAGCCCTGGGCACCCTTGAACTGGTAGCGACAGCACCGCTCGATCCGCTGTTGCAGGTGTCCGGATTGCCGAGTACTGCGCCCGTGGCATGGCTGCATCAGTTGATTGAGCGACAAGCGTTGCTGGCACCTGATGCCACCGCGTTGGTCGTCGGCCAGCAGCAACTGACCTATGCGCAGCTCAATAGCCAGGCCAACCATCTGGCGAAGCTGCTGATCGAGCAGGGCGCCGGGCCGCACAGGCTGGTCGGTATCGCCTTGCCTCGCAGTGCGTCGTTGATCGTGGGGTTGTTCGCGATTCTCAAGACCGGCGCAGGTTATGTGCCCTTGGACCTTGAGTACCCGGCCCAGCGTCTGGCCTACATGCTTGAAGACAGCGGGGTTGATCTGATCCTGGGGGATGAGCAGGCCAGCAGTTTGTTCAGCGGCGCCGACCTGCGTGTGTTGCGTGTCGACCAGCTGGCGCTGCCTTCGCAGGGCGGCTGTAATCCCGATGTAGCGCTCAGTGAAAGCCACCTGTTCTGCTTGTTGTATACCTCAGGCTCGACCGGGCAGCCCAAGGGCGTGCTGTTGGAGCATGGTGCATTGTTGCGTCATCTGTTGACGGTTCAGCAGTTCTACCGCGTCGAGCGCGATGATCGGGTGCTGCATTTCGCCTCGTTGAACTTTGACTGGGGCACCGAACAGTGGCTGTTGCCGTTGATAAGTGGTGCCTGTTGTATCTTGCGCGGTGAAGGGTTGTGGAGCGCCGAGCAGGCCCTGGACGTTATCGAGCAGCAAAAGCCCAGCATCGTCTACTTTCCGACGCAGTACGCCTGCCAGTTGGCGGCCTTTGCCAGCAGCACCGGGCGCAGGGCCGCTGTGCGCTCGTTCAATGTTGCCGGCGAGGGGTTGGCGCGGGAGGGCTTTGAGCAGATTCAGTCTGCCTTGCAGCCCGATACCATCGTGAACGGCTACGGTCCGACCGAAACCGTCATTACCCCATTCTTGTGGCGGGCCAATGGCGCTACCCGCATTACCTCAGCCTATGCGCCGATCGGCACACCGATTGCGGGCCGCAGTGCGTTCATTCTGGCTCACGGGTTGGCGGTGCAGCCTGTTGGGGTCACGGGCGAGCTGTATATCGGCGGTCAGTCGCTGGCCTGCGCTTATCATCGGCGAGCGGCGCTCACCGCTGAGCGTTTTGTGCCTGATCCGTTTTCTCAGCAGCCAGGGGCGCGGCTTTATCGCAGCGGCGACTTGGTCCGGCAGACCGAGAGCGGTCAGATGGAATACATCGGCCGGGTTGACCATCAGGTAAAGATTCGTGGTTTTCGTGTCGAAACCGGCGAGATAGAAGCCTGCCTGTTGGGCTTTGCGCAGGTAGCCAGCGCTGTGGTCATCGCCGTGCCTGGGCCGCACGGTCAGCAATTGGCGGCTTACATCGTGCCGCATGCAGCAGCGGATGCTCAGCAGGCCGTCGACCATCCGCAGCTTTGTGCAACGCTGCGCGAAGCACTGTCCAAGACGCTGCCTGCCTATATGCAACCAACCTTCTGGCAAGTGCTGGAGTCTCTGCCGTTGAGCCCCAATGGCAAGCTCAACCGCCAGGCGCTACCGACCCCCGATGTGAGCCTGTTGCAGCGTGAATACGTCGCGGCACAGACCGACCTACAGCGCACCCTCGCGCAGTTGTGGTGCGAGATTCTCGGCGTACAGCGCGTCGGTCTGCATGACAACTTCTTCGAACTGGGCGGTCATTCGCTGCTGGCGACTCAGGTGATCAGCCGGGTACGTCACCAGTTGGGCATCGAGGTGCCGCTGCGTGCGCTGTTCCGGGCAGAGGATCTGCTGACATTTGCCGACGTTGTGCAGGCTGCTTCACAGGCCGCTTCTCAGTCCGGCGTCAGCCGTGTGATGCCTGCGATGCAGCGGGTCGATGCGGCGCAGCCTCACCCATTGTCCTTTGCGCAGCAGCGCCTGTGGTTTCTCTGGCAGATGCATCCGGACAGTTCGATGTTCAACATCTCTCGCGTGCTGCAACTCGATGGCGCGCTGAACGTCGATGCCGTGCGGGGGGCCTTCGAAGTACTGCTTGAGCGTCATGCGGTGCTACGTACAACTTACTCGATGGTCGATGGCCAGAGCCTGCAACAGGTGCATCCGGCAGTTGCACTGCCCATGGTCTACCAGGATCTGCGCGATTTGCCGGCGCAGCAGCGCGAGCTGTTGGTCAGTCAGGCGCAGGCCGAAAATGCCCACGCGCCCTTTGATCTGATCAACGGTCCGGTATTGCGCATCGCGCTGGTGCAGACGGCGGACGAACAGTCGCTATTGCTGGTAACCCTGCATCACATCGTTGCTGATTACTGGTCGTTCACGATCCTGATGCGTGAGTTCGTCGAATGCTATGACGCGGCGCTCAGCCAACGAGCTGCGCAATTGCCGCCCCAGGCGTTCAGCTATCTGGACTTTGCCGTGTGGCAGCGTCAATGGCTGGAGGCCGGTGAAAGCCGGCGGCAACTCGACTACTGGAGCCAGGTGCTGGGCGGCGACCCGACGGTCACCCGGCTTCCAGGCTCGGCATCGCCGGATATTGCGGCCGGTACGTGTGACGTTCAAGTGTTCGAGCTGTCGGCCTCGCTGTCCCGGGCGCTGCGCGAGTTCGGCAGGTCTCGTGGGTTGACGCTGTACATGGTGTTGCTGGCCAGCTTTGCGATGGTCGTGGCGCAACGGTGTGGCACGGGCAGGGTGCGCTTGGGCACGGATGTCGCCAACCGTAATCACGCTGCCGTTGAAGAAGTGGTCGGCTTCTTCGTCAATCAGTTGGTACTGCATCTTGAGCTCGATGAGCACGTCAGTGTCGAGCAATGGTTGCAAGCGTGCAGCGATGCGGTGGTTGGAGCCTCCGACCATCAAGATCTGCCGTTCGATCGGTTGGTGGAGGCTTTGCGTCTGCCTCGTCAGGGCGGGCGCTCACCACTGTTCGCCATCAAGTTCATTTACCAGGAAAGCACTGCGCCGGCGCCGCAACCCCAAGCAATACGCCTGAGCCACCGCGAGCCGGGCCAGGCGGTCACGGAAATGGATCTGATCGTGGAGTTTGTCAACAGCGAGCAGGGTATTACCGCGGCGCTCAAGTACGACGTCAGCCTGTACTCCAAGGCGGATATGCAAGATCTGTATGGCGGATTGCAGCAAGGGCTTGAGTTGATGATAGCCGAGCCGCAAGCACCGATGTCGCGGCTGCTGGAGCAAATCGCCGAGCGTCAGGCTGCAGTGCAGCAGGCACGTGCCACGGAGCGCCACGAGCAGCTCAAGTCGCAGCATCCGATCCGCCGCCGCAGCCGAGGCGTCGAGCTGCAGTAGCCAATGTCATTGCGCTGGCAGCGTTCGCCAGCCGTTTCACCGAATGGGAGATGGAAATGTCCAAGTTTGAGTTGCAAGCGATGCCGGCCTTGGCCAAGGGGCGACGCAAGAGCCTGAACATGAATCAGGGGGGGCTGGTGGATTTTTCGCCGATGCTCGAAGGCTCCAGTCTGCCGCTGCTATGCAAGCCCAATGTACCGGGTGTCAGCCTTGCTCAGTGGGCTAGCGAGAACCGGCAACTGATCGAGCAAAAGCTCGACCAGCACGCGACCATTCTTTTCCGTGGATTTGCGGTTCAGGACATCGGTGAGTTCAACCAATGCGTGGATGCGATCTCTGGCGGCGCGCTGGAGTATCTGTTCCGGGCTTCGCCGCGGACCCAGATCAATCGCTCGCTGAATGTCTACAGCTCCACCGACTACCCATCGGCGGAAAAGATTTTCCCCCATAACGAGCACTCCTATTCGCCAGTGTTTCCGCTGCACCTGTATTTCTATTGTGACGTGCCATCGCTAACGGGCGGTGAGACGCCCTTTGGCGATACCCGGCTGATCCTGCCACGCATTGAACCGGAGGTGCGTGAAGCCTTCGTGCGCAAGGGCGGGGTGTTGTACGTGCGCAACTATGGTGACGGCATGGGGCTGCCCTGGCAGACCGTGTTCCAGACCGAGGATCGCGGCGAGGTCGAGGCGTACTGCGCGAAAATCGGCATTATTGCGCAATGGAAAGACGGTAACCGTCTGCGCACGCGGCAGAAAGGCCCCGCGATGGTTCGTCATCCGCGTACTGGCGAGGTGGTGTGGTTCAACCATGCCACCTTCTTCAATGCCCTGACGTTGCCCGAGAGTATCCGCGACAGTCTGCGCGCCGAGTTTGCCGACGAAGATCTGCCCCAGAACACCTTCTACGCCGACGGTAGCCCCATCCCCGAAGACCATATTCGTCATCTGCAGCAAATCTACCGGGACATCATGGTCGAGTTCACCTGGCAGAGCGGGGACGTGGTGATTCTGGACAACATCCTGACCATCCATGCGCGCAACGGGTACAGCGGGCCGCGCAAGATTCTGACGGCGATGGCCATCCCCCTTAAAAGCAGTGAAGTCGCACTTGGCCAAGGAGTTTCGGCATGACAGGCAACGCCCACGCAGACATTTTCCAGACATCTTCCCAGCAAGCCTCGATTCTGCAGTCTGCTCAGCCGGATTTGCTGCTTGCACTGCTGCAGGTGGAACTGACGCAAACCTTCTCGCCACAGACCCTCGAGCCCGTGTTGCGCGAGTTATGTGAGCGGCACGAGATCCTGCGTACACGGTATGTTCAGGCCGCTGGAATGAAGCGTCTGGTGCAGGAGATTCACCCGCAGGCGCAACTGCAAGTCGTGCGCAGTGACGATCTGGCGCAGGCCCGCACTCAGGTAAGGGAAGGCTTGGCGCAGTATCCGTTGGTCGCCAGCGTCTATGATCGACAGTTGCTGGTGGGCGTGGCCTTGGCCAGTGCTGACGAGCAGAGCCTGGTGCAGTTGTCCCAGGAGTTGCAAGCCCTTCTCGATGGCGGCGCATTGCAGCCTTTCGACGGTTTGCAGTATGCCGATTACGCGGCCTGGCAGGCTGACCTGGCAGATGAGCCCATCGGCATCGAGGGGCGGGCGTTCTGGCGGGAGCTGTTTGCCGGGCAGCCTGCGACGCTGCCCTTGCCGGGCCAGCTCAGACATCGCGCCGCAGTCGTAGAGGCTGCCGAGCAGCGCGCGGTGGGTTTCGCCGCGGCATTGGGCGCTTTGTCGGTTGACGCTGCGCGGGCTGAAGAGACATTGCTGGGACTATGGGCGGCATTCATTGCCGGGCTGGATCAGCAGCACAGCCTGCTGGTAGGGCTTGATGTCGACGGCCGTAATGAGCAACTGGCGCAGACCCTGGGGCACTTCGCCCGGCAGTTGCCGGTCAGGCTCGATCTTGATCTGTTCGGTTCGTTCACGGCGCAATGGCCGGCCTTGAATCGCCAGATTCAACTGAGCCGCTCCTGGCTCGATTGCCTGGATGAGTCCGAGGCGCCGCTGGCTTATGCCTGCGGCTACCGCGTGGCCGCCGATGATCGACAGGCTCACATCGAGCTGGAGCACCCGCCAGCATTGAAACTGTATTTGCAGGTTCAGGCCAGTGGCGATGATGCGTCCCTGAAACTGCTGAGCCCGGCGCGTCTGTTCACGGCAGGTCAACTGCAGGCCTGGCTGGAGCAGTTCGTGCATTTTGTCGTTCAGCTGGCTGGCGAACCGACCCGGCCGCTGCAGCAGGCCTTGACCGTCGATGCAGCGCAACAGGCGCGGGTTTTGGCGCTGTATGACCGACGCGGTGCAGTAAACCCGAGCATTGGCGGGTGCCTGCACGAGATGTTCGAACAGCAGGCCAGGCTGCATCCTCAACGTATCGCCCTGCAGGTCGGCGAGCATACCGAGGACTACGCATCTTTGGACCAGAAGGCCAATGGCCTGGCGCATGTCCTGCGCGAGCGCGGGGTTGGGGCGGATAGCGTGGTTGCGGTGTATGGCGAGCGATCGGTGGAAATCATTGTCGCCCTGCTGGGTATCCTTAAGGCCGGCGGGGCTTATCTGCCGCTGGACCCCCTGTACCCGGCCGATCGGCTGTCGTTCATGTTGCATGATGCAGGTGTACAGGCATTGATCAGCCTTGAGCCCCTTGCCGCTGATATCGAGGTCGGTGCGGGTATCGAGCGGCTGGCACTCGAGAACGGCTTGCCGGCAGCACGTACCGACGGGGTGACCGCAGATGGCGGGCAAAATCTGGCCTATGTAATCTACACCTCCGGCTCCACCGGCAAGCCTAAAGGCGTTATGGTCAGCCACGCCAATGCCTGCACTTCGACTCAGGCGCGTGCCGAGTTCTACAAGGCTCCCTTGCAGCGCTTTCTCATGCTCTCTTCGTTCTCTTTCGACAGTTCGGTGGCCGGGCTGTTCTGGACGCTCGGCCTGGGCGGCACGTTGTATCTTCCGCAAGAGGGGCAGCACAAAGACCCGGCCAGCATTGCCCGGGTGATTGGCGAGCAACGCATCTCGCATTTTCTGGCACTGCCTTCGTTCTATGCGCAGATTCTTGAGCATCTGGACAGCGCGGCCCCGGCTTGTGTGATCGTGGCTGGCGAGGCCTGCCCACTGGAGTTGTGCCATCGACACCTGGCGCTTTTGCCGGACACCTTGCTGGTCAACGAATACGGCCCATCAGAGGCAACCGTGTGGTGTTCGGCGCAAACTGTCGAGAACCTACCTTCGGGTGAGCGGGTTGCGATTGGCGGTCCGATTGCACAGGCGTGCCTGCTGGCACTGGATGAAGAGGGCGCGCTGGCCGGGTTTGGCCGTGCGGCAGAACTGTTCGTGGGTGGCCCGGGGCTGGTTCGCGGTTACCTGAACCGACCTGCCCTGACTGCGAGCCGCTTCCTTCCTGACCCCTTTGCACAGGCCCCCGGCCAGCGCCTGTACCGTACCGGCGACCGAGTCGTCAGCTCGGTGGAGGGCGCTCTGGACTATCTGGGACGTCTGGATTTCCAGATCAAGATTCGTGGTTATCGCATTGAGCTGGGCGAGATCGAAAACCGGTTGTTGCAGTCGGCTGAGGTGCGTGAAGCCGCTGTGATTGCCCGAGAAACGGCCGCGGGCCCGCAACTGGTGGCCTTCGTGGTACGGCGCAGTGCTGCTGCCAGTGCGGCGGTCATCGAGGCTACGCTGCTCGAACGCCTGCGTGAACAGATGCCGGAGTATATGGTGCCTTCGCTGTTGCAAGTCATCGACAATATGCCGTTGACGCCCAACGGCAAGCTCGATCGCCAGGCGCTGTCGGCCCTGGAGGTGCGTACCCATGAATACGTAGCACCACGCAACGAGCTCGAAGCTGTACTGGCCGAGATCTGGCAACAGGCGTTGCAGTTAGAGCGGGTGGGTGTGAACGACAACTTCTTTGCATTGGGAGGGCATTCGTTGCTGGCCACGCGTATTCGTTCTGAAGTCCAGTCACGCCTCAATCTCGATCTGCCGCTAAGAGCGTTTTTCGAAGGCGAGACCGTTGCGTTGCTGGCGATACAGGTTGAGCAGCATCGGCAAAGCAGCCTGGGTGACGACAAGGTCGATGCGCTCGAAGCTTTGTTCGATACGGTGGAGGACGTATGACCGAGCTTTCGCAACGTATGCTGGTATTGTCCAGACGCTTCGCCGCGCTCGGTCCGCAGGAGCGGCGCGCGTTGCAGCAACGCATGATTGATCAGGGGTTGTCGCTGGATCTATTGCCGATAGCGCCTCGCGAATCTGCCGGCGAGCCGGTCGAGGCATCTTATTCCCAGCAACGCCTCTGGACCCTGTGGAAATTCGATCCGCTTTCGAGCGCTTATAACCAGCCGACCCTGTTGCGGCTTAAAGGCACGCCGGATGCAGCCCGGCTGCAACGTGCCTTGCAGGCGCTGGTTGATCGTCATGAAGTGCTCAGGACCAACTTTCGTCAGGACGGACGCAGCGTGCAGCAGGTCATTCATGCACGGCGCGTATTGAGCCTTGAGCAGATCGACCTGCGTGGTCACGATGACGCGCAGGTGCAGGAGGAGCTGGATCGGCAGTCGTCGCAGGCGTTCGATCTCGAGCACGGTATGCTCGTGCGCGCCAGCCTGCTTGCCACTGGCGCAGACGAGTATGTGTTGGTGTTCTGTACTCATCACATCGTCACCGATGCCTGGTCCATGCCGATTCTCGTCCAGGAAGTGGTTCGTCACTACACCGATGGGCAAGACGCTGCGGCGTTGCCAATCCAGTACGCCGACTACGCCCGCTGGCAGCGGATGTGGATGGAGGCCGGTGAGGCCGAGCGTCAATTGGCGTATTGGCGTGAGCGGCTGGGAGATGCCGCTGAGTTCGGCCAAGTGTGTCTCGATTCGCCACGCCCTGCCCAGCGCTCGGGGCTGGGTGCCAGGGTCTTTATCGAGATGAGTGCCAACGCGGGGGAGCGGGTCCGGGAACTGGCCGCCGCGCAGGGATGTACACCGTTCATGGTGCTGCTGGCGGCGTTGCAGGTGCTGTTGCTGCGCTACACCGGGACAAATGTCGTGCGGGTCGGATCGCTGGTGGCCAACCGCACCCGTGCGCAGGTCGATGGCCTGATCGGTTTCTTCGTTAATACGCAGGTCTTGCAAGGCGAGCTTGAGGGCCGCCAGAGCTTTATCGAGGTACTGGCGCAGGTCAGGCAGCGGGTGCTCGAGGCGCAAGCGCATCAGGATCTGCCATTCGAGCAACTGGTCGAGGCCCTTGAGCCACTGCGCAGTCTGGATCGCACGCCTCTGTTTCAGGTGCTGTTCAATCATGCCACGGCTTCGCCCGGCGGCTTGAGCCTGCCGGGTGTCGAGGTGCATGCCATCACGAGTGCTTCTGAGTCGGCGCGGTTCGACCTAGCCCTCAATACCGAACAAGACGGCAACCGCCTCAGTGCGTCGCTGTTGTATGCCAGTGAGCTTTTCGATTGCGCTACCGTGCAGCGTCTTGGTCAGCATTGGGCGCAGTTGCTCGAAGCCGCCCTGGATACACCTGAGCGGGCTGTCGAAGAATTGCCCATGCAGCCTGGCAAGGCATTGCAGGAGGTCTTGCTCGCCCAGGCCGGCCACCTGCCTTCGGCCGGGGAGCATGTTCATCAGCGCTTCGAACGGCATGCGCTGCTGAGCCCTGAGGCGCTTGCGCTGGTCGAAGGCCGTAGGACGCTGAGTTATCGGCAACTGAACGCGCAGGCCAACGCCCTGGCGTACCGTCTGATTGCCAGGGGTATAGGCCCTGAGTCTCTGGTCGCGCTGGCGGCAGAGCGCTCTGTCGATGCCTTTATCGGCCTGCTGGCCATTTTGAAGGCCGGTGCCGCGTATGTGGCACTCGACCCGCAGTTCCCGCAGCAGCGTTTGACGCAGATGCTGTCCGACAGCCGCGCCACGTTGCTCTTGACGCCGGCAAGCCTGGTCGAGCGTTTCGACGGCTCACACCAGGTACCGCTTATGGTGTTGGAGGAGCAGACAGCCCTTGACCCTCAAGCGCTGCCAAACCCGTCGCCCAGCATCTCCGCCGGAAATCCTGCCTATGTGATTTTCACTTCCGGGTCCACCGGGCGGGCCAAGGGTGTCTGTATCAGCCACGCGGCCTTGAGTAACTATGTCGAGGGCATTGAACGGCATCTGCCGCTGCAAGGGGTGTCGAGCATGGCGCTGGTTTCAACGCTGGCTGCCGATCTTGGCCACACCATGCTGTTCGGGGCGCTGGCCAATGGGCGAACGCTGCACCTGATCGATTCTGATACGGCGGTCGATGGGCATGCTTTTTCAACCTATATGCGCGAGCATGCCGTCGATGCCTTGAAGATTGTGCCATCGCATCTGGCGGCCTTGCTCTCTGACGATAACGCCGACGTGCTGCCCCGCCGCTGTCTGGTATTGGGCGGTGAAGCCTGCTCGGCTGATCTGCTTGGACGAATCGAGACCTTGGCACCGGACTGCAAGGTCGCCAATCACTACGGGCCGACTGAAACGACTGTGGGGGTGTTGACTCATACCCTGGCGGCTGGTGAGCGCCAGGCGCCGGCGTTGGGCCGGCCGCTGCCGAACGTGCACGTCTATGTTCTGGATCAGGCCGTTGAACTGGCCCCGTTCGGTAGCCCTGGCGAGTTGTACGTGGGTGGTCCCGGACTGGCACGTGGTTACCTGGGGCAAGCGGCGTTGACGGCTGAACGTTTTGTACCCGATCCGTTCGCCGGGAATGGTCTACGCCTGTACCGCAGCGGTGACCAGGTTCGCTACCGCAACGACAGCACCCTGATGTTCATGGGACGGCTTGACCAGCAGTTGAAGATTCGCGGCTATCGCGTCGAGCCCGGCGAGATACAGCAGCAATTGCTGGCGCACGAAGCGGTACGCGAGTGTGTGGTGCTTGGGCACCGTGCCGCTGCTGGCATGCAGTTGCTGGCCTATGTGGTCGTGCAACCGTCTGCCAACCTCCAGGAGGCAGCGATCAAGCTCTACCTGCGCGAGCGAGTGTCGGCCCATCAGGTCCCGGCTCATGTCATCGTGCTTGATGCGTTACCTATTACACCCAACGGCAAACTCGACCGTGCCCGTTTACCGCTCCCTCAAGAGCGGGAAGTCATGACCTCTGCCACAGCGGCCCGAACGCCTTTGCAGCATTGTTTGCTTGATGTATGGCAGCAAGTGTTGGGACGAGATGATATTGGTATCGAGGATAATTTTTTCGAGCTAGGTGGTGATTCGATCATTGCCATCCAGATGGTCAGCCGTGCCAGAAGTGCAGGGGTTCACATCCTGTCCAGAGATGTGTTCCGCCACCAGAGCGTCCTGGAACTCGCAAACGTAGCCCGGGTGCAAGATCCGGTCTCTATTGATCAAGGCCCTGTTGAAGGTACAGTAATCCTGACGCCGATTCAGCGCGGTTTCTTTGAAGCGCCGATTCCTCAGCGCCATCATTGGAACCAGTCCGTGTTGCTGACACCGTCGCAGCATCTGATTGCCGGGCACCTCGAGCAGGCCCTGGTTAGCTTGATTGCCCAGCATGATGGGCTGCGCACACGGTTCCAGAAGCATCGCGATGGCTGGCAAGCCAGCTACGCTGAGGCTGACAACCGGGAGCTGCTCTGGACTCGCAATGCGGATAGTGCAGATGATCTTCGTGTCATCGGTGAGCATGCCCAAGCCAGTCTGGATATTGCTTCAGGGCGCCTGTTGACTGCTGTGTTGATTGATCTGGCTGACGGATCCCAAAGGCTGTTGCTGGTCGTTCATCATTTGGTCGTCGACGGTGTCTCCTGGCGGATTTTGCTGGAAGATCTACAGGCGCTGTATCGCAGCATTATTCAAGGCAAGACGCGGCCTTTGCCTGCAAAGACCAGTTCATTCCAGATCTGGGCTGCGCGCTTGCAAGCCGAAGCCATTAGTGCTGAACGGATGCAAGAGTTGCAGTACTGGGAGCGCCAGTTGCAGGGCGTAAATGCAGATCTGCCTGTGGATTATCCAGGCGGTAGCAACTTGGTCAGTCAGAGCCGGGCGGTAAGTTGTGCGCTGTCTCGCAACGAAACACGAATGCTGCTGCACGAAGCCCCGGCGGCCTATCGAACACAGATTAATGATCTGCTTTTGACGGCCCTTGCGCGGACGCTGCAACGCTGGACCGGCGCCGATCAAACACTGGTTCAGTTGGAGGGGCATGGCCGTGAAGAGCTGTTCGACGACATTGACTTGTCGAGGACGATTGGCTGGTTCACCGCACACTATCCCGTGAGGCTGCTCGCTTGCCCGGACTTGCCTGGGTCGATCAAAGCGATAAAGCAGCAGCTCAGAGCGATACCTGGCAACGGCTTGGGTTATGGGCTATTGCGTTACCTGGGGGATGATCTGAGTCGCGAGCAGCTCAATGCCCTGCCGACTCCACGGGTGACGTTCAATTATCTTGGGCAGTTTGATCAAAGCTTCGATGAGCACTCGTTGTTTGTGCCCGCCAGCGAGTTTGCGGGTGAAACGCGCAGTCAGGACGCGCCATTGAGTAATTGGATTTCGGTCAATAGCCGGATCTACGCGGGCGAACTGGTCATGAGCTGGACCTACAGTAGCGGGTTGTTCCAGGACGAGACCATCGAGCGACTGGCCCACGATTACATCAATCAACTACGTACACTGATTGAACATTGTGCCAACCCGGCCACGGGCGGGCTTTCATTGTCGGATTTTCCGCTCTGCGCGCTGACCCAGCAACAGCTGGACGCACTCCCGGTTGTGGCGCGAGAAGTCGAGGATATCTATCCGTTATCACCGATGCAGCAAGGCATGTTGTTTCATACGTTGTATGAGCAGGATGCGGGCGACTACATCAACCAATTGCGTGTCGATGTTCAAGGGCTTGATCCTGAGTTGTTCCATCAAGCGTGGCAGACCACTCTGGCTTCACACGAGATACTGCGGACATCTTTTCATTGGCTGGGAGAACTGGATCACCCTGTCCAGGTCGTTCATCGGCAGTGGGTATTGCCGTTCTCGCTCGTGGATATGCGTGGTGTACACGACCTGGATCAGAGGCTCGATGAACTGGCAACGCAGCAGCGAATGCGCTGTGCGCAATTAAGCACGACAGAGCCAGCCCTAAGGCTGGCACTGGTGCAAACCGACGGCGGACATCATCTGGTGTACACCAGCCATCATATTTTGATGGACGGCTGGAGCAGTTCGCGTCTGGTAGGTGAAGTTCTCCAGCGCTACGAGGGTATGGATCCTGGATCATCCATCGGGCGTTACAGAGACTATATTGCCTGGCTGCAGGCGCAGGATAACGATGCTTGCGCCGCTTTCTGGCGTAAACAACTACTGCTACTCAATGAGCCGACCCGGCTGGCAGGTGCCGTCGCTACTCAGCGTCATGGTGAGCAGGGGCATGGTGAGTATCGAGACAGTTGCAGCGCCTCACAAACCAGCCGATTGATCAAGTTTGCCAAACAACAGAAAGTCACGGTCAATACCTTGGTACAGGCCGCTTGGCTGCTGTTATTGCAGCGCTATACTGGGCAGGAGTCGGTGGCGCTCGGTGCCACGGTGTCTGGGCGTCCGACTGACCTTGCGGGTATCGAGCACCAGATAGGCCTGTTCATCAACACGTTGCCGCTCATCGCAGCGCCTCAACCACAGCAGTTGTTGAGTGACTGGTTGCAGGCATTGCAATCGCAAAACCTTGCACTGCGAGAGTACGAACACAGTCCCCTCAGTGACATTCAACGCTGGGCCGGTCGCGGAGGAGAGCCGTTGTTCGACACTCTTTTGGTATTCGAGAACTTCCCGGTCGCCGAGGCTTTGGCTCGCACGGGACGCAGTCTGAGCTTTGGGGAAGTCCGCAATCTTGAGCGCACCAACTATCCGCTTTCTTTGGGTGTTGGTTTGAGCGAGCAACTTGAGCTGGTGTATGGCTATTCTCGTAAACATTTCAGCGATGTGGCTGTGCGTGCGATCAATGAACATCTCAAGCACATTCTCGAGACCTTTCTTGACCAGAGTACTGTCCGGTTAGGCGCTATCGGTTTGTTGGCGGTAGAGTCTCGAGAGGCTCTGGCCGAGTCACTTGCGGCCCCGTGTAGTGCCCCGGACCTGCCAGTGCAGGTACAAATTTCACGGATAGCCCAGCAATGGCCTGAACGTGAGGCGTTGATATTTGCAGGGCAGCGCTTTACTTATGGCGAACTGGAGGCGCGTGCCAACCGACTTGCCCACGAGCTGGTTGCCAGGGGTGTCGGCCCGGACATGCGCGTGGGCGTGGCGTTACCGCGCGGCGACGAGTTGCTGGTTGCGTTGTTGGCGGTACTCAAGGCGTCAGCGGCCTATGTGCCACTCGATATCAGCTACCCGCCAGAACGTCTTGACTACTTGATGCGCGATTCCGGAATTCGCCTGTTACTGACCTGTGCGGGTGTGCGGGGGCAATTACCCGACAATGGTTCGATTCCCGTTCTGGAGACTGACCAGATTTGTCTTGCCGCACGATCCAGCCAGCCCCCGGAGTACGATACTCAACCGGGTAACCTGGCGTATGTGATCTACACCTCCGGCTCTACGGGGCAGCCCAAGGGTGTCAGTGTCGCCCATGGACCCTTGTCGATGCACTGCCGCAGCATCGGGCAACGTTATGGCATGACTGAAAAAGACTGCGAGCTGATATTCATGTCGTTCGCTTTCGATGGTGTGCAGGAACGTTGGCTGACGACGCTGACCCACGGCGCAAGTCTGCTGGTGCGTGACGACGAACTTTGGAGTCTCGAACATACCTATGAGCAGATGCATCTGCATGGTGTAACCGTTGCGGCGTTTCCCCCTGTCTATTTGCAACAGTTGGCCGAGTTTGTCGAGCGCAATGGCAATCCTGCGCCTGTGCGAATCTACTGTTTCGGAGGCGACGCTGTGCCTGAGGCCAGTTTTGAGCTGGTCAAGAAGGCGTTGCGGCCCCAGTTCATCATTAACGGATATGGACCAACCGAGACCGTCATAACGCCAATGTTGTGGAAGGCCAACCTCTCTGAGACGTGTCAGGCAGGCTATGCGCCCATTGGCAGTTGTGTGGGGGAACGTGCTGGTTATGTCCTTGATGCACACCTGTTGCGTCTGCCGGAAGGTCTCGCAGGTGAGCTGTATCTGGGAGGTGAAGGGTTGGCGCGCGGTTATCTGGACCGTCCGGCGATGACAGCTGAGCGTTTTGTGCCTGACCCCTTCAGTAGCGGAGGTGGACGCCTTTATCGCACCGGCGACCTTGTACGCCAACGTCATGACGGCATCTTTGATTACCTCGGGCGTGTCGACTATCAGGTAAAGATCCGTGGGTTCCGGATCGAGCTGGGTGAGGTCGAAGCGGCGCTGCGTGCTTTGCACGACGTCAGCGAGGCTGTTGTGGTGGCTGACGAAACCGGCGCTGTGCGCCGTCTGCTGGCGTACGTGGTGTTACATAAAGAAGTCGAGGCTGGGCCTGACCGGCGAGATCAACTGCGTCAGCAACTCAAGGCATCCTTGCCCGACTATATGGTTCCTGCGCAGATTCTGCTGCTTGACCGGATGCCACTGTCAGCCAACGGCAAGATCGATCGCAAGCAGCTGCCTGCGGTTGATCACTTGGCAAGCGATAACGGATATGTCGCTCCGTGCAGTCCGTTGGAGATTGCCCTGTCGCAGATTTGGCAAGATGTACTAAAAGTCGAAAGCGTCGGGGTTACTGACAACTTTTTTGAATTGGGCGGGGACTCGATCATTTCCTTGCAGGTGGTCAGTCGTGCACGCCAGAAAAGCTTACGCTTTACCCCCAAGGATCTGTTTGAAAAGCAGACCGTAAGAGCGCTCGCCAGTGTCGTATCGACAGCGGGTGTTCGAGAAGCAGACAACCGTGAAGTGCTGGGGCAACTGACATTGTCGCCTGTTCAGCAGTGGTTTTTCAGCGAGCCCATACCGCAACGTCATCACTGGAATCAGTCGGTCTTGCTGACTCCCAGAGAACCCTTGTCCAGCGAGGCATTGGATCAGGCAATGCGTGCCGTGGTCAGTCATCATGATGCACTGCGGCTACGCTTCAGGATCAGTGACGGTGAGTGGACGGCCAGTCATGCCACGTTGGCCGCTCAACAGATGGCATGGCAAACAGTGCCGGTGTTGCAGTCTGTGAATGTGCCGGATCTTCGGGCACTGGAAGTTTTGGGAGAGCAGATTCAAAGCACTCTGGATCTTGCGCGGGGTCCGGTGCTGCGTGCCGCGCTGGTGACAGTCGACGGCATGGGGCAACGGTTGCTGTTGGCCGTCCATCATCTGGTTGTTGACGGCGTTTCCTGGCGGATCCTATTTGAAGATCTGCAGAGCGCTTATCAACAGGCGCTGGTCGGTACCGTGATACGCCTGCCGGACAAGACTTCGTCATATCAGCGTTGGACCGACCACCTGCAGCATCACGCGCATTCCTTGCAAGAACAGGGCGAGCAGCAGTATTGGTTCGACCAACTGGCCGGCCAGACAAGCCTGTTACCCGGTGCCGACCCCGAGGCTAGCCTGCAGAGCTGCTATGGGCAGACCATTCAGGTTGTGCTGGACGAACCTTGCACCGCCCGGCTTTTACAAACAGCGCCGGCGGCCTACCGGACCCAGGTCAACGACCTTCTACTCACGGCGTTGGCCAAGGTAGTGGGACGATGGACCCATCAGGCTTCGACGCTAATTCAGCTTGAGGGGCATGGTCGTGAGACGCTTGCCGAGGACATTGACCTTACCCGCACGGTCGGCTGGTTCACCAGTGTGTTTCCGGTTCGTTTGACGCCGGCAAAGGGACTTGCAGACTCAATAAAGTCCATCAAGGAGCAACTACGCGGCATTCCCGGTAAGGGAATTGGCTATGGCCTGCTCCGTTATCTGGGTGATCGATCGCTCAGGCAGGCGCTGGCTTCACAGCCGGTGCCGCGGATCACCTTCAATTATCTGGGACAGTTTGATGGCAGCTTTACACAAGAAGATGCGTTTCTGACGCCAGCCAGTGATGCATTTGGTGCCAATGCCGCAGCCCAGGCCCCGCTGCCTAACTGGCTGTCTGTCAGCGGCAAGGTGTATGGCGGCCGGTTACGCCTGGAATGGACCTTCAGCAGCAAAATGTTTGATACATCGACAATTCAGGACGTGGCCGAAGATTATCTTCAGGAGCTCAAAGCCATTGTCGAGCATTGCTGTGAAGGCAGTTACCGTGGTGTTACCACATCGGACTTTGCGCTGGCAAAGTTGAACCAAGAGCAGTTGGATAGCCTGCCTATTGACCCGGCAAGGATCGATGACATCTATCCGCTTGCACCCATGCAGCAAGTCATGTTTCAACATGAAAGCCATGCTCATGATCCGGGAGACCTGATCAATCAGTTGGTCATGAATGTCTCTGGCCTTGATGTGCGCCGTTTACAGAGTGCATGGCAGGGGGCTCTGGATCGCTACGAGATTCTGCGAACCTGTTTCGTTGCACAGGAAGGTTTTCAGCAGCCTGTGCAGGTCGTCCTGAACAAGCTGCAAATTCCGTTCACCGTGGTGGATGCAAGCCATATGAGCGAGGTTGAGCTGGAAGCATTCATCGCCAGCGAGCGTCTCGAACCCTTTGATCTGCAACAAGCACCGCTGTTGCGTATAACGGCGATCAAGACGTCTGAAACGGGCTACTGCATCCTTTGCACCAACCATCACATCCTGTTGGACGGTTGGAGCGGCTTTCAGTTGTTCGGTGACGTCCTTCAGGCCTACTTGGGGGGGCAGGTACCTGCCAAAGCTGGGCGTTATCGCGATTATATCCAGTGGCTACAGCAGCGAGATGTTGCGGCAGATGAAGCATTCTGGCGTACGCAACTGCAGCCTCTGAGAGTGCCTACCTTGCTGGCAGCGGTCAAGGGTATGTCGACTCACAGCAACGGCTGTGGACACGGTCATTACCATTTTCAATTCGATGAGCATCAAACAAAACGGTTCGGCGAGTTTGCCCGTGAGCATAAAGTGACGATGAATACACTGGTGCAGTCGGCCTGGTTGTTATTGCTCCATTCAAGGACCGGACACGATACGGTGGTCTGTGGTGCGACGCAGGCCGGCAGACCTCCGGAGTTACCAGGAATCGAGCAGCAGTTGGGGCTTTATATCAATGACGTGCCGTTGATTGCGACGCCACGGGCAGCGCCATCGTTGATCGCCTGGTTACAGGACATTCAGCGCTGCAATCTTTCGATGCGCGAACACGGTTTTACTCCACTTGGTCTCATTGAACGTTGGGCCTCATGTGGGGTAGGTACGCTCTTTGATACCGTCATCGTTTTTGAAAATTACCCCGCCACTGCACAGGCCACCGAGGCTGATGCGGGCGCTCTGCGCCTGCACAGCATGCATTGCAATGAACAGAACAGCACACCGATGACAGTGTATGTCGAGCTCAAGGGCACCTTGCGCTTGCACTATGACTTTCAATTGGAGGTGTTTGATGCCGATTCGATCGAGGTGCTCAATCAACAGTTGGGTTGTCTGCTTGAATCAATGATGCGCGCTGGGATCGACGAGCCGCTGGAGGGGGTGCTCGGCTGTATTGAGTCTTGACTGTTCGCTCGCCGGCTGTTGGTCGGCGAGCGCTCTTGCTGATGACAGCTACTTGATGATTGAGAAGAACCCCGGTTGTCATGCATTGGCATTTCAGCCGGTTTTGCGTGCCCGCAATAAAGGCGTGATAAAGCGCTCACAGTCCTGATTTACCAGAGTGATATCGAGGTGAGGGAAAGTGTGGGGAATGAGTCTGGACAGGTGAGGCTTTAAGGCTCCTCGGCGTCGTCCTGTGGCGTTGCGCAACGACGTCGGGCGCTGCGATGCCTTGGCGGCATCGCAGGCAAGGTAGGCAGTGCTTAGAACTCGTAACGGACGTTGAACATGACGTTGCGAGGATTGCCGTAATACACGCCCCCTCGGAATACCGTATTCAGACCGCTGTAGTAGGTTTTGTCGAAGAGGTTTTCAACCGCCACACTGGTTTTGAGATTTTTCGTGATGTCGTAACCTGCATTCAGCCCGACCGTCGCGTAGGCATCCTGTTCAAACTTGCGTGAAGCACCGGCCACTGTCTGGCGCAGGAAGGTCATGCTCTGCCAGTTAATGTTGCCGCCGACACTGAATTTGCTCCACTCATCAGGCAGCCGATAGTAGGTTGCCAGCTTGACCAGGTGCTGGGGCTGATCCACGGCGGCCCGATTACCCTTGGCGTCATGTGACTCCTGATAGGTATAGCCCGTATGGATTTGCCAGCCTGGGCTCAACTCACCAGAAGCTTCCAGTTCAAGTCCTTTGGTGGTAACGCCTTGGATGGCGACGTAGGCAGTGTTGCCATTTGGCGTCAGGCCGCTGAAGTTGGGGTCTACCTGGGCCACGTTATCCTGCTTGATGACAAACAGTGCCGCACTGGTGTTCAAGCGACCATCGAAATACTCGCCTTTGGCACCAATTTCGTAGCTTTTCCCGGTCAGCGGATCAAGTTGTTTATCACTTGAGTCAAATGAGTAAGCCTGGGGTTTAAATACATCGGAGTAGCTGGCGTAGACCGTGTGATGTTCGTCCAGATCGTAGGTGATACCTGCATAGGGAATGGTCTCCCCTGTCACCGTGGTGAAGTTATTGGTACGACGATTGAGCGCGGTGATACCGTTGAGCTCCCAGTCGTAATCCATGACCCGCACCCCGAGGATGATGTTCAGATCATCGGTGGGTTTGAGTACGGTGGAGGCGAAGGCGATCTTTTGTGTCACGTCGAAATGCTGGTTGGACCACCATTCGAACGCCGAGCGGTCCAGTGGGGAGTTGTTGTCCCACGTGAATACATTGACCGATGTCGCCGTACTGTCGTTGTCAAAGCGTCGGGAAACGGCTTCGCTGTCAGCATAGTTGTAGCCGATGACGAAATCATGCGTGCGACCAAACAGCGAAAAAGGCCCTTTGGCTTGCAGGTCAAAGGACTTTTCGTCGGTGTCGGTATTGAAAATGGTCGCGCCGCCGGAGTAAAAACCATGGCTAATCTGGTTGGTCGTCGCGTTGACAATGCCTGAGGCCGTCAGGCCGTTGATCAGTTCGCGTGACTGGTACTGCCGGTAATTGGCCGTCGCCTTGAGCTCCCAACCGTTATCCAGGGTGTGCACAATGTCGGCGAACGCGCGCTGTGTTTCCTGGTTTCGATACGCATATTTGTCGGCGGCGTTGAATGACCTGCTCAGATGAATCGGGGTACCGTTACTGTAAAACGCCGGGTGCATGTTGTTGCTGGAGCCGTCGTTGTTGTTCTTCTGGAAATCGTATCCGGCGCTGACTGTGGTGTTGGGTGAAAGGTCGGCTTCAAGCACGCCGTAGAAGATGTTCTTTTCACTTTCCAGATAATCAATGAAGCTGTTCTGTAAGCCGGTTGATGCGACGGCCCGGCCGCGCAGACTTCCACCTTCTGTCAATGGGCCAGACACATCCACTTCGGTGCGGTAGTTGTCCCATGATCCGGCACTGGCGGCCACATGCCCTTTGAAATCCCTGGTCGGGCGCTTGCGTACCATATTGATAACCCCGGATGGGTAACCGGCACTGTTGACCAGCCCGGTTGCACCCTTCAGCACTTCGATTCGGTCATAGATGACCGAGTTGCCGATACTGTAATTATCGCGCACGTTACCGCCGTCAGTCGGCAGGCTGGGCACTCCGTCATACTGGAAGTTATAGATCTGGAAGCCGCGAGCATGGAACACCGAGCCTTCGGAGTTTTCCTGGTGGACGGTTACACCCGGCGTCTGACGCATGACCTGGTCAAGACTTACCAGATTCTGATCGTCCATCTGTTGGCGGGTGATTACACTCACTGACTGCGGTGTTTGCCGCAATGAGAGATTCATCCGGGTGGCTGTGCTGGTCGCGCCGGTAGTGTAGGACTGGGTGCCTTCTGTCGTCATGCCCAAACGGTTGCTGTCGATGTTCAGCGGGGACAATTCTACCGAGTGAGCTGCGCTGCTGCCGGGCGCGAGCAGTGTCAACGTACTGCCTGTAAGCTGATACTTGATATTGGTACCCTGGAGCAGAAGCGGAACTGACTGCTCGACAGTGTAACGGCCGCGAAGAAGCGTAGAGCGAAGGTTCTGTACATCGCTGGGGCTATACAGAACTTGAATATTCGCCTGGTCGGCAAAGGCTTGCAACGCCTTGTCCAGCGGCTGTGCTGGAATATCGAGGTTAAGTTCCTGTGCCTGGACCTGTGCCGCCATCCCCATGGACAGCATCAGGCCCAATCCGGCAACAGGCAAGCGTGCGCGAAACGCATGGCGCATCCGCAAGGCTGTGGCGAGGGGGGTCAGTGTGCTCGAAGTGTGTGAGGGCATGATTTTCTCTAGATATGCAAGTGAGAATTTTTTCTTTTCGCAAAGTGAAACGCTCCCGTTTGCAAAACCGGAAGCGTTTTAGATGGCTTTTTCAGGCGGGAGCAGCTTCGCTTCTGACCCGACCAGCGTCCATTCTCAGCAGTTGGTCGGCGATGTCGAAGTAGCGGTCATCATGACTGATGACGATGATGGTTTTACCCAGCCTTTTGAGGTCGGGCAGTAGCTCGGTGTAGAAAATACGCCGGAAAGTCGGGTCTTGGTCTGCAGCCCATTCGTCGAAAACCAGCACGGGGCGGCCTTCGAGCCAGGCACTTAGCAGTGCCAGGCGTTTGCGTTGCCCGGTGGACAGGTCGGTGGTGCTGAACGCTCCATCGCGAATCGTGACTCTGTGGCCTATCTCCAGGCGTTGCAGGTAGCGATCTGCTTCCTTGGGTACGTCGCCACCGCCCTGAACCAGTTCGTCGAACAGGTAGTAGTCAGCGAATACTGTAGTGAACAACTGTCGGTAATCATCCCGGGTTTGGGCAACCACCGGCTGGCCGTCCAAGAGAATGTCGCCTTTGTGTGGCGGGTAGAGCCCTAACAGCAGTTTGATCAGGGTAGTTTTGCCGCCCCCGTTTTCACCGACGATGAAGACGATCTCGCCTTGCTCTATGTACAGGTTCACCGGGCCCAGCCGAAACGGCTCACTGCCATCCACTGCCGGGAAGCTATAGTGGACATCACGCATTTCCAGGCTCTGGAGAGCACGCGGCTTGCTTTCGTTTTCTTGCAACAGCAGATGGGGTTCTGGTGACGAGAAACGTGCGGACAATTCTGCGATGCGGCGGAATGCGACCTGTGCCCGGCTGACGATAGGCAACGTCCCGATCAGATGTTCCAGCGGGCCTTTCATGTAAAGCAGGACCAGCACGAAACCGCTCATTACGCTGTTGTCAGTATTGGGCCACCAGGCCTGGAAGGCCAGCGCCAGTCCGATGACCACGAAGAACAGCATCGAACCAAAGGTCTTGGCAACCACGAAAATATTGATAGCGCGAAGTTGCAGGTCGCGAATGCGGTTAGTGGTGCCCTGAATCCGTTGATCGAACATACGCTGCCGGCGCGGACGGTGGATGCGCAGCTCTTTGGCGCCCTGTGCCACGGCACTGTAGTACTTCTGCAGATCGTCTTCGGTCTGCCGGGCGGCCTCAAAGTTTTTGATGCCGCAGCTGCGAGCAATGTACTGCACCGTGGTCCCGATCGTAATTGCCGCCACCATGAGCAGGAACATCGGCCAGGAAAGCATGGCCAGGTAACCCAGACAGCCCAAGGTTACCGTCAGCGAGATCGCCAGTGGGGCAAAAGCGAAGGCAAAGTCGCTGATGATACCCACATCATGGGTCAGTACCGGGATCAACCGGTGGGTGCGGTAGCGTTCAATCTGTTCTATGGGCGCAGACATCACTTTTTCACCCAGCGTCTTGCGCAGGCGGGCGATAACATTCTGGCCCACGTAGTTGCTACCAATATCGGACAGGATCGAGCTAAATAGCGCCAGCAGGCAAAGGCCAGCAAAGCCCAGCACAATACCCTGACTCATCCCGCTATCGGAATGCAGCACACTATTGATGGTTGCCAGCAGGGCGGTGATGCTCAGGCCGCCTAACATACCCAACGCAATAGACAGTGCCACGACAGGCCAGAAAGGTTTGAGCAGCGTCATGAGTTCGCGAATGGCGCCGCGGGTTGGCTGGGACATAAACAATTCCTGCTGGGTCAGGCGCTGATCAGCGTGGCGGCCTGAGACTCGTGGGTGGAGGTCTGGATTTTCAGAGCCTTGTACAGCGCTTTGCCGATCTCTTCGCTGCGCATCGGCAGTACGGAAAGCAGCGTGTCACTCAGGCCGTGTGAAGCTTCGCAGAAGCCCTGCAAAAACACTGGGGCGTGCAGCGCAGGAGAGGCCAGCGCGCGGTAGTCGCGGTCCACTTCGAAGCCTTTCAGGTGATCTTCCAGTGGCGCCAGCAGTGAGCGGTGGGTTCGGCGCTCATAGCCGGTGGCCAGAATGACAGCGTCGTAGCGATGGGTGCGCTGCTGGTGGGTGGCCAAGTCGCGCAGGGTCAGTTCGATGCCTTGTTCGCTGGAGTGCACCGCTTCAACCTGCTGGCGGCACAGCACGGCGTGGCGGTACTGATGGGCGACTTTCTGGCGATAGAGGATGCCGTAAATGCGCTCGATCAGTTCCTGGTCGACCACCGAGTAGTTGGTGTTGTGGTACTCGTTGATCAGCTTCTGACGATCTTGCGGCGGCTGCTGGAACACCAGATCGGTGTATTGCGGCGCGAAAATTTCGTTGACGAACGGGGTGTCGTCAGCAGGCTTGAGAGCGGTGCCGCGCAGGATCATTTCCACCTTCACTGACGGGAAGCTGTCGTTCAAGTCGATGAAGGCTTCGGCAGCGCTTTGCCCCGAACCGATGATCGCGATACGCATCGGTTTGCCTTCGCTGCACGGCAGGTTTTTTACGCTGCTCAGGTAGGTGGAGTGGTGGAATACGCGTGGGTCGTTCTTGAAGGGCTCGAACGCGGTCGGGATTTTTGGCGAACCACCGGTGCTGATCACCACCGAGCGAGTGCGACGGACCTGCTCCTGGCCGTTGGCATTACGCGAGATCAGCTTGAGATGATGAATTGCACCATTATCGAGTTCGGGCTCGATGCGTGTGACTTCTTCACCATAGACGGCCTGCTCGGCAAACTGCTCGGCGACCCAGCCCAGGTAGTCGTTAAACTCCAGACGGCAAGGGTAGAAGGTGCCCAGGTTGACGAAGTCGATCAGCCGATCCTGCTTCTTGAGGTAGTTGACGAAGCTGTAAGGGCTGGTGGGGTTACGCAGTGACACCAGGTCTTTGAGGAACGAGATTTGCAGCTCGCTTTGCGAGGACAACGTATCGCCGTGCCAGCGGTAGTTGGCCTGCTTGTCGAGGAACAGGGCATTGAGCGCCTTGCCGTTGTGTTGCGCGAGTTCTTCCAGGGCAATGGCCAGGGCCAGGTTGGAGGGGCCGAAGCCGACGCCGATGACGTCATGAATGGTGGCGGTGCTCATACCGTAATTCCTTCCTTCGATGGTTTGACGCTGTCCAGGGGTTGGTACAGCCGCTCGGAAAAGAAGCGCTCACGAGTCAACATCACCAGCAGTGCGCGCTTGTGGGGAAAATCGAAATGCTTGACCTTGGCAAAGCCGCTGCGGTCGAAGTTGGCGATTTGTCGCAGGTTGTCGTGGCGTGGCTCGCAGACCAGACGCTGGGTGCGCGGGTCGTCGAGGAACAGGTAATGGCAGATCGAGGAAAACCAGGCGGTGTAGAACGCCTTGCCGCGAAAGGCTTCTTCACCGACCAGCAGGTGCAGGCCGCGATCGTAATCAGCGGCGTCATAGAACGGTGCAATACGGTCTTCCTTGGCCCAGTAGACCTCGAAGTAGCCAAACGGCTGACCGTCGAAGCGGCCGATCAAGGGCAGGGTGTGCGGGTCGTTCAGTTGTTTTTGCAGATAGGCGTGGTGCTGTTCCAGGCTGCCTTCTTCTTCCCAGAAGTGCGCGACACGCGGGCTGTTCATCCAGCGGTTGAAAGCGTGCAGGTCGCGGTCCGGGTCTGCTTGCTGAAAGGTCAGCGTCTGACCCACCCAAGGGATATAGCGGCTATACAGCACCTCTGTTGAGGGCGTGGGGCGTAGCGGGTGGCGTTTGCCATCGCTGATGATCAATTGTTGTGGTGCCGCGCCGAATGAGGCTTTGTTGAGCCATACCTGTGGGTGCTGCCAGAACGCTTCGGCGTAACACGTGATGCGCTCGGGTCCGGTGATTCTCAATACGCCATCGGCAATCAGAGAGTCGGTCGCGGTGGAGGTCGTGCCTGTCAGCGTGATGCTTTTTAGCGACGGGTGAGTTGTGAAAACTGCTTCCAGCGCCGCCAGCAATGTCTGCTGTTCAAGACCGTGCTCCAGATAGCGCAGCTTGCCCTCCAATTGATCGGAACAAGCCAGGTGCAGTGCGATCTCCAGATGCGCGATGTTGTCGAGCAGCACCACGAGTGTGTCTTCGCGGCAATGAACCCGCAGTTGCCGGTCGGGATAAAGATGGCTGAGGACCGCTAGGTCGGCATGAGTATTCATTCGGGCGTTCCGCGCTTCAAAGGCTATAGCTGTGAAACGAAGAAGTGGGGGCGGGATTTAGCGGCAGTTCAGCGGGGAAGTGAGTAGCGGGTGAGCAGTGCCTGCGGATCTGCAGGCACGTCTGGTACTTCGAAATTTCAGAGTTCTCTGGCGACCCTGAAACCCAGGAAATCACCTCGTGCACTTTTATAGATGGCATTGCGGTTGCCGGAGCGCGAAAAGATCGGAGGCTCGCCCCAGTCATTGCCGCGCATCTGAGCGATCTCGCATTTATCGTTGTCGATCCAGGCACTTCCGTCTGTAGGTGCGCCGTTGTAGTTCTCATGCAGGCAGTCAGCTACCCACTCATAAACGTTGCCATGCATGTCGTACACCCCAAACGCGTTGGCCGGATAACTACCTACAGGCGAACTATAGGCATACCCATCCGCAGGACCATAGGTGTTGGCGTGCTTGCTGATCTGATACTCGCCCTCTTTATCGAACGGGAAAGGAAAAGGTCCCGTTGAACCTGCACGCGCGGCATATTCGCGCTCGGCCTCGCTGATCATCCGGTAAGGCTTGCCGGTCTGTTTGGCCAGCCAGTCGGCATAAGCCTGAACCTCATGGTAATCAATGCACACGGCCGGTTGCTTCGGCCCCTGTTTGTAAGTCGGTTTGCTCGCCTCGCACCAGCGACCGGGGCGCTTGTCTCCGCTTTTGATCACTACGCCACTTGCCTTGATATAGGCATCCAGCTCACCTGCAGTGACCTGAAAGCGGCTAATCGCAAAGGGTTTGGCAAAGGTCACGGTGTGTTGTGGGCCTTCATCAGGTTGGCGTCCCAGCTCATCTTCTGGCGTGCCCATGACATAGCTGCCGGCTGGTAGCACGACCATTTCCGGGCAGTCTTTGCAATCCTTGAACACGGTGCCGGGCTTTTTCGGCTCCGCAGCGACACTGCCCAGAGAAAAAGCCATGCAGGCAATTGAGCCCAAAAGTACGAGCGGTTTCATCGTTTACCTCGTTATCAGGGATGAGTCTTCATCCACATAGAGCCATGCAAATGACAATCAGAAATACCGCAGCCAGGTCAGATCCCGTCTGCGCTGCTTGAGACGCGCAAACCAACTGGTCGGAAAGTACAAGGCGATGCTGAGCACAATCGCGCAAAGCCAGATGCCGGATAGCGTGTCAAATCCGTAGTAGCCATCCATGTTCGGGCCAAGGGTGTGCAGCACAACGAGGTACAACACCTTGAGCGAGTACAGGTGCAGCAGGTAGAAGAACATCGGCGCACCGCCGTAAGTGGCGAGCAGTTGAATGGTTCTGCTGTTTTGATGTTTCTCCAGCATTGCCAAGGCCAACATGCCAAAGGCCAGTGACGGCAGCAGGAACATCAGTGAGGGAGGGTATTTGGTTGCGCTTTTGAAACTCAGCAGGGTTTGCAGCCAGTCGCCGGTATGCACCCAGGGTCTATCGCCATAGACATTCAGGTAACGCAGGATGACGAAGCCGATAAACAGTCCGGCGCTGATTTTGAGCAGGATCGAGATACGCTTTTGTGAGTCTGTGCCGGACGCATACAAGGGGCCTGCGGCGTAGCCAAGAAGGATCACTCCGAACCAGGGCAGCAGGGGGTAACTGGTGAATATGTCCGGAAAGAGCTCGAACTCGAAAGAGGCGCGCTCATGCAGCATCGCCCAAGGCAGATACCAGATCGATTGATGCTCGACGGTTACGCCATCAAGCAGGTTGTGCCCGCCGACTATCACCGTGCCCAGTATCAGCATGCCGATACGAGAAAGGCTTAAGAGGCCGGCCAGTATGATCATGCTGACGCCAATGCACCAGATCACCTGCAAGTCCAGCGAGCGGGCTGGAAACTCTCCGCTCCAGGCGAAATCCACCAGCGTCACTTCGAGCATGATCAGAAACAGGCCGCGTTTGAACAGAAACCCGCGTGTGCTGTTAAGGTCATGGCTTTGGGCATAGAGCCAGGCGGAAAGGCCGGTCAGAAACACGAACAATGTAGCGCAAGGTTCGGTAATCATCCGGGTCAGGTACAGCCCTACAGGCGTGGTATAGGCGACCGGGTCATCGACTTCGTGATGCAGGAAAAACGTCTCGCGAACATGATCGACCAGCATGGCCAGGAGGATAATGCCGCGCAGTGCATCGATACTTGCCAGCCGGGCACGTGCAGTGGCTTTGGCCATGAGACTGTTCACGGATGAAGTGCTGGCGGCGAGGCTGTCATATGAGGTGCTCAATGCTCTTTTCTCCGTCGAGGCGCTTGCCGGGCTGTCGTTCAGCGCTGGGCTGCGACTGGCGTTGCAGGTTTGCCTGATTGTTGTACCTGCTCCCAAACTCGCAGGAAATTGCCGCCCCACAGTTTGGCGATGTCTTCTTCGGAGTAGCCGCGGGTGATCAGTTCAGCGGTGACATTGCGGTTGTCGCCGACATTTTCCCAGCCAATGAGCCCACCACCATCGTTGAAGTCGGAACTGATACCGACATGATCGATGCCGATCTTTTTCACTGCATAGTCGATGGCATCGCCGAACTCCTTGAGCGAAGCACGAGGATCTTCGTCGAGGATGGCGTAGAGCGCACCGGCGTACTCACCAAACTTTTTCTCCGGCCAGATCGAGAACACCGGGTCGGCGGGCATGCTGGCCTGGGACAGGTTCTGCACTTTGGGCAGGCCGAAGCCTGCGCGCATTTCGTTGACTTTGTTCAGGGTGTCTTCCGTGAAAGGCTTCAGGTAAGAGGAGAAGCCTGGAATCTGCACTACGCCGCCGGTATCACGGATCAGGCGCAGTTCCTTGTCACTGAGGTTGCGCTGCAGGTCTACCAACCCCTTGACGCTGGAGTGCGAAGCGATCACCGGGGCGCGGGTCAGTTGCGTAACCTGCTCCAGGGCCAGGCTGGACATTTGTGACACGTCGATCACTACGCCCAGATCGTTGAGGCGGCGCACGGCCTGACGGCCCAGTTCCGAAAGCCCGCCGTGTTCATCCGGTGAGTCACCAAAGAACGGCATTGGCCGCGATGAATCTGCCCAGGCGTTATTGCCGACGTAACTGAAGCCGAAGATGCGCATGCCCCGTGCGGCCCAGTCATCCAGGCGGGATACATCATCACCCAGCGGATAGGCATTGAGCATGCTGATCACGATCGCGAACTTGCCTTCATGGGCCAGACGCTTGAAGTCGGCGGGTGTGTAGGCGATGCCGGCCTGGTTCGGGAAGTCCTTGGCAATACCGGTGATGATCCGGTAGCGGGTTTCCTGTTCATGGCGTGCGGCTTCGATGAAGCCTGGTGTTGGGCGATGCGGTGCGTTGGGGCCTGTCCAGAACTCCGGCCATGCCCAGATCGTCAGAGCCGCGCCACTGAGGCGGCCGCGACTGGCTTTGACCAGATCGAACTGGGTATTGCCATCTTTGTTGGCTTCGTTACCGGCGCTGCCGAAGTCAGGCTGAATATCGATATGACTGTCGAACGACAGAATCCGCTCTTGCATTTCTGTGGCTCGGCGCATGACGTCCGAGGGGTAGGGTTGCAGGCGGCCTATAAAAAACCACCAGGCCAGGGCGGCGACTGCTGCCAGTGCGGCCAATGTCACGATGCTCAAGATTAGCCATTTCCTGGCTGCGCGACTCATGCTCATTAAACTCCCGGGCTCTGTCCACGTGTACCGGCTGGCTGCCGGTGGTTGCGAGGAATAACGAGTCAGGCAATGGGGAATTTAATGCTCGGGTGTTTCGGATAATTTCACCGGCAAGCTACTCGTTTAAAGGGCATGTCGTGTGCCGCTCTGTAAAACGGTGATGTGGGCGGGCACTTTATCTACCTCTCAGGAGAGATGATGTATGGATGTGCTCGCGGTATTGACCCGGCTGTTTTCTGGTGCGCAGGCGGTGGGCGTGCAGGGGGTGTTCCAGTTCGATTTTGGCCAGGGCAATGCGGTGTGGGCGGCGGTAAAGGACGGGCTTGATGTCCAGCCGGGGCGGCATGCGGCTGCTGATGTAACCATCGCGGTGGGGGCGCAGGAGTTTGCCGGTATTTTGCAAGGCACGCAGGATGTCGAAGAACTGTTCGCCAGCGGCCGCTTGAAGATCGACGGGCAGATGGGTTTGGCCACTCTGTTGCCGCAGATGATCAATGCTGCGCGGCGTGGTACACCGGTCGAGAAACCTGCTGTCAAAATGAATCAGCGTTACCCGGCGCGTGAGCGCGTCAGTGACCGACTTTCGGCCGAACAGCCGGTGCTGCGGGAGATCGAGCGGCGGCCTTTCGCTGGTCTGTCGGTGGCAGACTTTCGCCGTGACTACCTGCCGTTCGGCACGCCGGTGATTCTCACTGATGCCCTGCGCGACTGGCCGTTCTTCAAGATGAGCCGCGAAGAATCCATCGTGCATTTCGCCGAGTTGAAGGGCATTACCCGGCACGGTGATTACGCGGAGAAAACCTTCTCGACGGACCGCGATTTCCGTTCCACGTCCATTGCCGAATTCATCGCCTCGCTGGAGCGGCCGCTGGCACCGGGAGAAAAGCCGCCCTACATGGGCAATAACGTGGTGCCGCCGCAGTTGCTGGAGCTGATTCGCTTTCCGGAGTATTTCGACCGCTCGCTTTATATCAAACCGCGTATCTGGATCGGCCCCAAGGGCACCTTGACGCCGCTGCACCGGGATGACTCGGACAATATGTTTGCTCAGGTCTGGGGGCAGAAGTCATTCATTTTGGCGGCGCCGCATTATCGGGAGGCGCTGGGCACCTGGTCGACTTCCGAGGGCGGCGGCCTGGAGGGCTGTGATGTAAACCCTGATAAACCGGACTATGACAAATATCCGGCTGCGCGGGAGGTGATCTTCCACCGCATCGTGCTGGAGGCCGGTGACTTGTTGTTTCTGCCGGAGGGCTGGTTCCATCAGGTTGAGTCGGTGTCGACCTCGCTGTCGGTCAACTTCTGGGTCAATTCGGGCCGGGGCTGGTAATGCCTTGAAGAGGCCGCCATCGCTGGCGGCCCCCGTTTCACACGCCGATCTTGAAGCGGCCTTTCATCAGCACCGAGTGGGCCGGGAATGAGCAGAAGAACTGGTAGTCGCCATCAGCCTTCAGTTTGCTGGTGTCGATGGTCACGCTGTCTTCTTCGCCGCCGCTGAGCATTTTTGTGTGGGCAATAATCCGGGCGTCATCGGGTTTCAGGTAGTCATGCTCGACACCTGCGGCTGCGCCGTCGTTGACGATGGCTTGCATGTTGCTGGTTTCGCTCAGTACCCAGTTATGCCCCATCACTTGCTTGGGCAGGTTGCCAGGGTGTTTCAGCACGACCTTGAAGCTCTTGCAACTGGCAGGCACCACGATTTCGTTTTTGTCGAACGTCATCTGGTCGGTGCCATGGATCTCGGTCGAGCAGTCATCGGCGGCCCAGGCAAAGCCGGGCAAGGCGAGGGTAAGGGTCAGCAGTAAAGCGCGATGCATGGGGAACTCCGGTGGGACTGAATTGAATAGGTCCAGCCGAATGAACGAGTAGCTCCTTGTGCTTTTTAGTCTGCGTGCAACTTACGGGCACCTGACGGATAAATTCCGCCGCGATCCATTCGTTCTTGGGGCAGGCGCTTTGAGCGCAAGGCGGACAAGCGGATGGGGTTAGATGAAGTTTTCTCGGCGAGGATTACTGGCGGGCGCAGCGGCAGTGGCGGCGACGGCAGGCGGGATTGGCTTACCGATCATGGGCTATCAGCGCTATCAGGCCGCCGAAGAGGCGGCGCTGGTCGAAGAACCCACTATCGTCCCGCCGACACTGGGGCAGAGTCTGCTGGCCGGGCGCCTGGTCGGTATCTGGGATTTCCGCTTGCTCGAAGGGCAGCAGGATTTTGCCGAACTGGCCGGTGAAGGCCTGGAGTTGCTGCTGGACGTCGGGCCGTCCGGCAAGGCGCTGCGCGGCCATCTGGGGCGTCGGCCGTTTACCTCGGGAGGCTTCGAGCTGTTCGGCGAGCTGAAGGTCGATAAAGAGCCAAACCTGCGCTGGAAGCTGGTTGGTCCGCAAGGCCGTGCTTATGAGTGTACGGCGATCTTTGATGAGGTCTGGGGCGTCTGGAGCACCGGCGGTGGCGAGGCGACGCTCAGCGGCCAGTTGCAGTTGCGTGGTGCCCAGGCCGGGCTTTCTGCCGTTCAGGCTCGTTTCGTCGCGACCCGGCGGCCGTTTATCCAGGCCCGCGAGCGTCTGCCTTATACCGCCGAACTGCATGCCTGGTTGATCTCGCCGGGGCATCGTCTCTATCACCAGCTCTGGCACGCCACCCGTGACCGCTGGCATCGGCTGGACAGTGATCGTCATCAGTCGCTGCGGGCGCTGGGCTGGCAGCCGGGGCCGCTGGGCCAGGAGCGTGATGCGCGCGGCAAGCAGCGGCACAACAATGGCTCGGGCGAAGATTTCCTGTACATGCACCGTGGCATGTTGCGCCATGCCCGCAGCATGCAGGATCTGAAATCCTGGCAACGCTTTCCGCCGCCACGGCCTTTCATCGGTCATGGTATCGAGCCGTTTGTGAAGTACCTGGAAAACCACGATGGCTACTCGGTGCCGCCGGCCTGGGAGTCGCAGGGTGATGATGCGTTCAATCAGTGGCTGCGTGACGTAAAGAGTAGTGAGGGTTATTACGGCAACTTCCAGGTCTGGGAAGCGCAGTTTCAGGATCCGCAATACCTCAGCACCTTATGCCTGGGTGAGCTGGGCAGCCGCATCGAGCTGGGGCTGCATGACTGGTTGCACATGTGCTGGGCGGCGGTGGGGCGTGATCCGAACAGCGGCTATCCGATGATCTATGACCGGCCGGCGGACGACTTTTCCGAGCGCTGGTTTCGCGCCGAGAACGACTATCTGGCCGATGCTTTTTCCTCGCACGTCAACCCGGTGTTCTGGGCGTTTCATGGCTGGATCGACGACCGGATTGAAGACTGGTTTTACGCCCATGAGCAGTTCCATCCGGGCGAAGTGCGGCGTGCCGATATTGGCGGGGTGCCATGGTTTGCCAAGGGGCGCTGGGTGGAGATCGATGCGCCGTGGCTGGGGCCGGCCGAGGCCGGTTGTGGCGCCTGGGGGCGTAGCAATGGTGGCGGCGGGAGTGAAAGCGAGCTGGATATCGAGACCATGAAGCTGGCGTTGCATGTGATTCGCGCCAGCGAGAAGGAGATGGAGCGTCTGTCCGGGCGCATTCCACGGCGTCCATGGTATGGGCAGTACCTGCCACCGGGTCCCAAAGCGTAGCGCCCGGCTGGCGATCTGCTTCAGTTGCAATACTGTTCGTTCAGGCGCCGCAAGTCCCCCACCGCGATTCTGACTTGAAACTCGGTGGGAACGACCTTGGTCTGGGCGGCCCTCCGATGAAGGGGCCAGTAAGAGCACTGCATCTGCTGTGCATGTCCCACCGTCTTCACGAGCGAGCTCGTTCCCACCGTATTCCAGATCATTGCAGCAGTGGCCCCTGACAGAACAGTATTGGCTTCAGCCGCGAAAGCAGCCGCCTGAATCAAAGGCCTACCTGCGCTTGATCACCGTCTCGCCCTCGGCATTGCGGCTCAACGTCACCGGCAACACCCTTGGCAGGGCCTGTACCAGGCCGTTGATGTCCCCGATGTTGTAGATGCCGCCAATGCGCAACTGGGCGGTGGCCGGGTCGGCGATGCGCACCGGGGTCTCCAGGTAGCGGTTGATCTGCGGCAGTGCGTCGGCCAGCGACAAGTTGTCCAGCACCAGTTTGCCATTGCGCCAGGCCAGCGCGTTGTCCAGCGACGCGGCGGACACTTGCGGATCGACGCTTTGCGGGTTGTAGCGGGCCTGCATGCCGGGTGACAGGTAGGCGATTCGATCGGGCGTGCTCTTGTCGCTCAGCACCCTGACCGAGCCTTCGCTCAGGGTCACCACCACTGAATCCTGATAAGTCCAGACGTTGAACTGAGTGCCGGTGACTTGCACCTGGCCGCTGCCGGCATTGACCACGAAAGGATGCGCCGAGTCATGGCGAACCTTGAAGAAGGCTTCGCCCCGGCTCAGGGTCACGCTGCGCTGGTCTTTGTAATTGCTGTACGACAGCTTCGTGCCGGTGTTCATTTGCACCTGCGAGCCATCGGCCAGGGTGATGTCCTGGATCGCGTTGTCGCTGGCGTAACGATGGTAGCTGTTCGGAACCCAGCCCTGGTTCCAGCCGAGCAGAGCGGCCATCGGCAGCGCAAAGGCCAATGCGGCCGCGGTCGCCCAATGACGCGTGGTAGAGCCTTGAGGCTTGGTCTTTACCGGCAGGGGAATGACCTGTGCCTGCGGCGGCGCTACCTCTGTGGCAGCAGGCAGAAACTCGCTGATGTCCCAGATCTCCTGCATCGCCTCGAACTCGTGCTGATGCGCCGGGCTGCTGCTCAGCCACTGCTCAAACTGTGCGCGCTCCTGGACCGAGAAATCTGGCTCGTTAAACCGCATGCACCAGTGCGCCGCCTCATCGCTGATGCGTTCGTCTGGCACAGAAGAGGGGGGCTGACTGGACATGACGGCTACCGGTTGGGCTGAAGTTTTCTTGTAACAGGCTGCATGAAGTTCTTTGTATGCAGATGAGAATTATATACAGTTAGGCGTTGTTTAACACGGCGAACAGGTGTCAATAATCCGATGGCGGATATTTTGGCGGAGTGAACATGGAACAGTACTATCAAGGTCTGGTTGGATATCTGACTGCACGCTTGCGCGATCGCAATATGGCGGCCGATGTAGCGCATGACGCCTACTTGAAAGTATTGGAAAGCCCACGCCTCAATGGACTTGAATACCCTAAGGCATTTCTTTACCGCACTGCAATAAACCTGTGCGTCGATGCCTTCCGTCGCAACGTGGTACGCCACAGCGAGCCCTTGAGCGACCTGATCGCCGAAGAGTGTCCGCGCCGGCAAAGCCCGCAGGCTTCATTGTATGAGCTGCAGCGTGCCGAAATGGTCATGGTGGCGCTCGATGAATTGTCTGATAAATGCAGAGAAGCATTTTTGCTGCGCAAGCTTGAAGGGTTGTGCCACGAGCAGATTGCCGCCGCGATGGGTATATCCAAAGCCAGTGTCGAAAAACACATTGTTAATGCCATGAAGCACTGCCGGGTGCGGGTGTTTGAAATGGAACAGCACTCAGCACGCGCCAAGCGTTAAATTTATTTGCAGTTCATCCGTCTTCCCAGCATCCACACGCCGTGCGCCCGTTCGGTGTAGCTGATTGATTGCAAGGGGATTCAGGTGCGTCGAAGTTTTCTGATAAGTGCGCTGGCTGCCGCCGTTTTGTGGCAGGCGGGATGTACCCGCGAAGCCCTTGATAAGGGCGAGACTGAAATCCGCTGGACCTCTTACAGTATCCCGCATATTCGAGCCAATGATGAACGCGGGCTGGGTTATGGCGTGGGTTATGCCTATGCCCGTGACAACCTGTGCCTGCTCAGCGAAGAAGTGCTGACCGCACGCGGTGAACGTGCGCGGTTCATGGGCCGTGAGGGCGAGTCTTCGGCGCGGCTGGATAATGTCAGCTCCGACCTGTTCTTTACCTGGCTCAATAACGACAAGGCGGTCGATGCGTTCTGGCGTGCTCAGCCCGAGCCGGTCAAGCAGCTGCTGACGGGTTATACCGCCGGCTTTAACCGCTATCTCAAGGACAAAGGCGCACCGCAGGCCTGCCAGGGCGCCGAGTGGGTCCGGCCGCTGCAGGAAACCGACATGGTGCGGCTGATTCACCGGTTGATGGTCGAAGGCGGTATCGGCCGCTTTGCCGAACCGCTGCTGGCGGCCTTGCCGCCTGCCGCGTTGGCGGAGAAAACCGCCAGTATTGATACCGCACGTATTCAGGGCTCGGTCTACGAGCGTGGCAGTAACGCCATTGCCGTGGGTGGCGAGCGTACCGAGAACGGCCGTGGTCGACTGCTCGGTAATCCGCACTTCCCGTGGTCTGGCGCGCTGCGTTTCTATCAGATGCACCTGACCATCCCCGGCAAGCTGGACGTGATGGGCGCTTCGCTGCCCGGCTTGCCGGTGGTCAATATCGGCTTCAACCAGAAGCTGGCCTGGACCCACACCGTCGACACCTCCGGCCACTTCACCCTGCGCAAGCTGCGCCTGGACCCGAAAGACCCGCAGCGCTACCTGATCGACGGCAAGAGCTATCCGCTGCTGGCCCGTGAAGTGCAGATTCAGGTGCGCGAGGCCGACGGCAGGCTGACGACCCAGAAACAGCTGATCCATGAATCGCGCTTCGGCCCGCTGATCAAGTGGCCGGGCGTGGCGGACTGGGACAGCCAGCATGCTTATGCTTTCCAGGATGCCAACCTGGCCAACACCCGGGCGCTGGAGCAGTGGTACGCGATGAACCGGGCCGGCAGCGTCAGCGAATTGCGTGACGTGGTGCAGCGCATTCAGGGCATTCCGTGGGTCAACACCCTGGCTGCCGACCAGCAGGGCCAGGCGGCTTACATGAATGTCTCGGTGGTGCCGAATGTCAGCCTGCAACAGTTGCAGGGCTGCATCGACCCGGCGCTTCAGGCCCGTGGCCTGCCGGGGCTGGACGGCAGCCGCAGCGCCTGCGACTGGCAGACCGCCGAGGGCGCGGTGCAGGCCGGTATCGTGCCGGGCTCACAGTTGCCGGTGTTGCTGCGCAAGGACTTCGTGCAGAACGCCAACGACAGCGCCTGGATGAGTAACCCGGCAGAACCGTTGACCGGCTTCTCGCCATTGGTCAGCCGTGAAGGTGCGCCACTGGGCCTGCGTGCGCGCTTTGCCCTGACGCAACTGGCCGGGCTGGAAAACAACCCCATCAGCGAAGCCTTCCTCAAGGATCTGGTCAGTGGCGAGCGCGTACATGCCGCCAATCTGTTGCTCGATGATTTGCTGCAATGGTGCGCGGCACTCAAGGACCAGACCTCCTTCGAGCGCGCCTGCACCGCCATGAAATCCTGGGACCGCACCGCCAGCAGCCAGGCATCCATCGGCTGGCTGTACTTCCAGGCCTTCGCCCGGGAATTCCAGAAAGCCAACAAAGGCTGGAGCGTGCCCTTCGATAGCAACAACCCGCAGACCACGCCGCGCGGCATCGACTGGCACCAACCGGAAGTGGCCAAAGCGGTTGCCGACATGCTGCACAAGGCGATTGCTCAAGTCGATGCACTGAAACTGCCTGCCGACGTCACCTGGGGTCAACTGCAGGCCGTTGCGCATAACGGCAAGCGCATCCCGATTCCGGGCGGCGATGGGCATCTGGGGGTGTACAACGCGATCCAGAGCGTGCCGCAGAAGGATGGAACACTGAAAGTGGTCAGCGGCAGCAGCTATATCCAGTTAGTCAGCTTTGATGAGAAGGGGCCGGTGGCTCAGGGGTTGTTGGCGTTCTCGCAATCCAGTGATCCGGCATCGACGCATTTTGCGGATCAGACCGAGTTGTTTTCAAGGCAGGATTGGCAGGTGTTGCCGTTCAGGGATGAACAGATCAAGGCGGATCGGGGGTTGGAGGTGGTGCGGTTAAGGGAGTGAAGTACCTGCGGTTTTGTTAATAAAAAAGCCACTTTTAAAAGTGGCTTTTTTGCATTGTAATGTTTGGTCTCACAACCAGCGTAAAGGCAGCATGCTCTTGAATACCGATCGCTTGTCGACAAGATCACGCGTGAACACACTCAGGGTACATCGTTGTGGTTGAGATGTGTACGTCAATAGTGCAGTTCTTTTACAGGCACCTTTGATCAGTAACTGTACTTGATCGATGTCATAAAATTTCGCGGTGGACCATAAGTTCCCCACGTGCTGTAGCTGGTAAGGTATTCCCTGTCGAAGATGTTGTTAACATTGACCGAGACTGACAGGTTGCTGTTTACCTGATAGCGGGCCATGAGATTGGCCAAAGCGTAACTTCCCTGCGTGAACCCCAGGTTTTCAACTTTAGAGCTCCAGTCCATGCCACCGCCTATTGTCAGCTTGTTCAGGGCTCCTGACAGCTTATAGGTAGTGAAGGTCTTGGCGATGTGTTGTGGCACATAGGTCATGAGCCGCGCGTCGTTGGCATCGCGGATATCGTTGTAGCTATAGCCTGCGCCGACCTGCCAGCCTTCTGTCAGCTCACCGTTGAATTCCAGTTCAACCCCTTTTGTCTCCGTGCCGCTTTCGGTGTCATAAATGGTGCGGTTGCCCAGCGTATACCAGTAGGCGCGGTTATCCAGCTCTGTTTTGTACAGCGAAAGACTGGCGTTGATCCGCCCTTCGTTGAAGCTGGACTTGATACCCACCTCGTAGCTGATCCCTTCTTCAGGATCGAGCGGGGAGTTGTTGATATCCAGGTAGCGGGCCAATTGAGGGTTGAAGATCTTGGTATAGCTTGCATAGACCGACCAGTTGTCGTCGAGTGCATGAACGAGGCCGGCATAAGGCACGAACAGTCCGGTTTTCTTGTTCAAACGCTCACTCTTGACGCCTGAGCTGAAGGTTGTGGAGTCCACGTCCCGTTTCCAGTCGGTCACGCGTCCGCCCAACAGTAGGCTGGTCGCATCGCTGAGGCTGAAGCGTGCGCTCAGGTAAGCGCTTTGCTGCGTTTCATTGGTGACCGTCTTTCCTGTTTTAGTGATGTTGTCCGGTTTTGGTAGTGTGTTTTCCAGGTCGAAGTAGTCGGCGACGTAGTAACTGCCGGTCGAGTAAGTGGCGTTATAGGTGGGGGCCTTGGACTGCAGGTCGGACAGTGTGATACCGCTGATCAGCTCATGCTCACGACCGAATAATGAAAACTTGCCTGTGAGATACGAGTCAAAGGTACTTTGTCGGCTGGTCGGTTGGTAACGTAGCAAGCTGCTGATATTGCTGCCTGCGCCTGGTCGCGCAACGGTGCCAAAGGCGCCATACAATGAGTCGGAGCGATGCTCGGTATAGTTGAGTTCGGCTTTGCCGCTCCAGTTAGAGTTAAAATGATGCTCAACCGAGGCAAACACATTGCTCAGCTCGTGATCGTAGTATGACCATGAGGGACTGACGGTATCTGATGGGTCGAAATCGAAGCGTTGGCCGGTGCCGTAGAATAGCGGTATTCGGTTCATGGGCGCGTCGGTATCACGGGTGATGTGACTTGCGCCAAATGTGAGCAAGGTGCTGTCGTTGAGGTCAGCTTCTCCAATACCGTAGAAGGTGTAACTGTCTTGTTTGTAATTATCAACCCACGAGCCTTGGCGTTTATAATCTAACACCGCACGGCCTCTGATGTTGCCCGTCTCTGTCAGCGGGCCGGAGATATCTGCACTGCTTCCATAGCGGCTCCAGTTGCCTGCCTCTGCTGTCAAACTGACCTGAGGCTCATAAGTCGGGCGCTTGCGAACCATATTCACTGTGGCGGCAGGCGAGCCAAGACTATTCATCAACCCGGTGGCGCCGCGAACGACTTCAACCCGGTCATAAATCGCCGTGTTTTGGAGGTAGGTTTGCAGAGTGCTCGAGGTCTGTACGCCGTCAATCTGAAAACTATTAACCGTACTTCCTCTTGACGAGATAGTAGCGCTGTCTGTTCCATAGCCGGTGACATGCAGTACGCTGATCCCTGGCGTTGCTTCCAGGACATCTTCAAGATTTTCTAGCCGCTGGTCTTCCAGACGCTGGCTGGTTAATACCGTAATCGACTGTGGCGTATCCTTTGGAGAAAGGTTTAATCGTGTCGCGCTGCTCGTTGCATAAGTTGTGTAGGAGCCAGTTCCTTCAGTGATCGAGCCAGGCGCCTTACCCGAAATATCGACCGAGGAAATCTCCAGCGCCCCACCTCCCTCCGGCCGCGAAACCAGATAACTCCCATCCCCGGTCTTCTGCACCTGCAACCCGCTACCGCTCACCAGCCGCTGCAACGCTTGCTCCACCGTCAAGCTGGCCTTCAGCCCCTGGGCCTGCCGTCCTTCAGCAATATCGGTGGCAAACAGAATCCGGCTACCTGTCTGCCCGGCCAGGGCATTAAGTGCCTGGTCCAGTGCCTGCGGTGCGATGTCGAGCTGATAGGCCGTGTCCTGTGCCATGGCTGTGCCGGCCATCAGCAGGGCGGCGGCCAGCAGACTCAGGCGTTGTGAGAGGCGTGGTGATGATCCGTTGTTACCCATGATTTCCCCAAATTGAGCAGTCGTTTTTGCGTTCTTCTGGGTCTATGGCGTATCAGCGGTTATCGATGTTGATGTGCGCTTGAAAATAAATCTCAACGGCTGCGGTATAGCGTCAGGCTGCCATCACTGCCGCGCTGCACGGTCACCGGCAAGATGTTGGGCAGCAGGTTGATCAGCGCTTCCACCGACGCGCTGTCGAATTCGCCGGACAGGCGCAGTTCGCCGGTGCGGGCGTCGGCGACTCTGATCGGCGCTTGGCGGTAGTGCTGCAGGTCGGCGACCACTTCGCTGAGCGGCGTGCCATTGAAGCGCAGTTTGCCGTGTTGCCAGGCGGTCAGGGCTTGGGTATTGGCCGGTTGCGGGCGGTCGATGAGTTCGGCGGTGGCGCGCAGTTGTTCACCGGCCAGTACCCGGCGCGGGGTGTTGTGCAGGTTGTTGACCTCCACTTCGCCTTCGATCACTGCCACTTGCACGCCGCGGCGGTCGCTGCGTACGTCGAACACGGTACCGATGTCGCGAACTTGCACGCCTTGGCTACGGACGATGAACGGTTTTTCGCCGTGCACCACGGTGAACATGGCTTCGCCTTGCAGCAGTTCCAGTTGGCGGCTGCGCAGGCGGTGTTCGATGCGTAGCCGGGTGCCGGAGTTGAGCACCACCTGGCTGCCGTCTGCCAGGCTCAGTTGCTGGCGCTGGCCGAGGGCGACCTGGATGTCTTCGCTGCGCCAGCTTGGATCGAAGGTCCAGATAGCGGCGGCAATGGCCAGGCTGAGCAGGCCGCCGGCTGCCGCATTGCGCTGTTTGCGGCGTTTGGTCTGGGCCTTGCCTTCGGCCAGCAGCGCTTCGCGCGACGGCACCCGTTCGCGCAGGGCGTCGGTATAGGGCTGCAGGGCGTCTTCGCGAGGCGGTCGGTCGTCAGGTTTTTTCATTGCTGATTCTTCACAGCTGGCACGCCCGGCGTGCCGGTTCCCATTGTTGGGCGATGGCACGCATGGCGCGGCCGAAGTGCTGGGTGATCATGTTCAATGACAGGCCCAGCTCTTCGGCGATTTCCTTTTGCGGCATGCCGTGGATGCGGTGCAGCAGGAACACCTGGCGCTGGCGCGCCGGCAACGCCTCAATGATTGCCAGCAGTGCAGTGAGCTGCTGTTCAAAATCCAGTGCCTGGGCACCATCCCAATTGTCGAACGCTGCTTCTGCTGGCAAGGGCTGGTTCAAATGCGCCTGGCGAGTGCGTTCGGCGCGCAGGCGGTCGATGGCCCGGTTGAAGGTCATCCTGCGCAAAAACGCCAGCGGTTGGCTGATGCTGTGTGTCGGTGGTTTCTCCAGCACTTGCAGACACACGTCATGCACCAGGTCCCGGGCAAAGTCGCGGCCTCGAAAACGCCGCCGCAGGCTGTCGACCAAGTCGTCGTAGTGCAAGGCCAGGGTAGCGATCAATTGTGGGTTGGGCGGCAAGTCGGACATGGTGTGCCAGATGCATATGAGAATTTATCGCATTATAGGCAGCGTACGATTTGATCGTCGAGGTGCAGGTTAATTGTTATCAGGCAGTGAGCGCGGGCGTGCAAAGGCCTTATCAATAAATTGTCACATTATTGTCATCTTGTATGGCCATGCTCCCGCCATCAGCAAATGCTGAGTAATGGACGAAATTTGCTCAATGGACTTTCGATATACGTCGGTTATCGGCACAATTCGCGTCCGCTTTTTTCAGGAGGCTCGCGGACTCCTGTTGGCCGACCTTTTATTACGGAAGCGAAATGATCAACACGCCGTACTACCTCATCGACAAACAGAAGCTGCTGGTCAACCTGGAGAAGATTGCTTACGTGCGCAAGCAGTCTGGCGCCAAGGCGCTGCTGGCGCTCAAGTGCTTCGCCACCTGGTCGGTGTTCGACCTGATGCAGCAGTACATGGACGGCACCACGTCCAGCTCGCTGTTCGAGCTCAAGCTCGGTCGGCAGAAGTTTGAAGGTGAGACCCATGCCTACAGCGTGGCCTGGGCCGATGACGAAATTGAAGAGATGGTCGCCAACTGCGACAAGATCATCTTCAACACCATCAGCCAACTGGAGCGTTTCGCTGACGCCACCGAAGGCAAGATCCGTGGCCTGCGTGTCAACCCGCAGGTGAGCAGCTCCGACTACCTGCTGGCCGACCCGGCGCGCCCGTTCAGCCGCCTGGGCGAGTGGGACCCGGAGAAGATTGCCGCAGTGATGGATAAAGTCTCAGGCTTTATGTTCCATAACAACTGTGAGAACGGTGACTTCGGCCTGTTCGATGAAATGCTGACAAAAATCGAGAATCGCTTCGGTGAGCTGCTGCACAAGGTTGAGTGGGTAAGCCTGGGTGGTGGTATCCACTTCACCGGCGAAGGCTATGCGCTGGACGAATTCTGCGCGCGCCTGAAGGGCTTCTCCGAGAAATACGGTGTGCAGGTGTACCTGGAGCCGGGCGAGGCGAGCATCACCCAGAGTGCTTCGCTGGAAGTTACCGTGCTCGACACCCTGTACAACGGCAAGAATCTCGCCGTGGTCGACAGCTCCATCGAAGCGCACATGCTCGATCTGCTGATCTACCGCCTCAACGCCAAGATGGCCCCCAACGACGGCGAACACACCTATATGGTGTGCGGCAAGTCGTGCCTGGCCGGTGACATCTTCGGCGAGTACCAATTTGATCGTCCGCTGGCCATCGGCGATCGGCTGTCGTTTGTTGACGCAGCGGGTTACACCATGGTCAAGAAGAACTGGTTCAACGGTCTGAAAATGCCGGCCATTGTCGTGAAACAACTCGACGGCAGCGTCGAAGTGGTTCGCGAATTCGGTTTTGAAGATTATCTGTCCAGCCTGTCCTGAGCAGGCTCTGTCGTAGGAGACATGAAGAAATTGAAGAAGAACGTTCTTATCATTGGTGCAGGAGGTGTCGCCAAGGTGGTGGCCCACAAGTGCGCGCAGCACAACGACGAGCTCGGTCGTATTGCCATCGCGTCGCGCAACATCTCCAAATGCCAGGCCATCATCGACAGCGTCAAGGCCAAGGGCAGCCTCAAGCAGCCCGCTGATATCCAGGCCTTTTCCCTGAATGCACTGGATATCGAGGCGACCAAGGCGCTGATCCGCGAAACCGAATCGCAGATCGTCATCAACGTCGGCTCAGCTTTTCTCAATATGTCGGTGCTGCGTGCCTGCATCGATACCGGCGTGGCCTATCTGGACACCGCCATTCACGAAGAACCGGGCAAAATCTGCGAGACGCCGCCCTGGTATGGCAACTATGAGTGGAAACACCTCGAGGAGTGCCAGCAGAAGAACGTGACCGCCATTCTTGGCGTGGGCTTTGATCCGGGTGTGGTCAATGCTTATGCAGCTTTGGCGCAGCAACAGCATTTCGACCGGATTGATTCGATCGACATCCTCGACGTCAATGCCGGCTCCCATGGCAAATATTTCGCCACCAATTTCGACCCGGAGATCAATTTCCGGGAATTCACCGGGCAGGTGTGGAGCTGGCAGAACAGCCAGTGGACCAGCAACACCATGTTCGAGGTCAAGCGCACCGACGACCTGCCGGTCGTGGGTTCGCAGAACCTGTACCTGACCGGTCACGATGAAGTGCACTCGTTGTCGAAGAACCTGGACGTACCGAACGTGCGCTTCTGGATGAGCTTCGGCGAGCACTACATCAACGTCTTCACCGTGCTGAAGAACCTCGGCCTGCTGTCTGAAAAACCGGTGAAAACCGCTGAAGGTCTGGAAGTCGTGCCGCTGAAAGTGGTCAAGGCCGTGCTGCCGGACCCAGCGTCGCTGGCGCCGGGCTACACCGGCAAGACCTGCATCGGTGACCTGGTCAAGGGCACCAAGGATGGCAAGGCACGTGAAGTGTTCATCTATAACGTTGCCGACCACACCGAAGCCTTCGCCGAGACTGACAGCCAGGGCATCTCTTACACCGCTGGTGTTCCGCCAGTCGCCGCCGCACTGCTGGTGGCCCGTGGTGAGTGGGATGTGAAACACATGGCCAACGTCGAAGAACTGCCAGCCGAGCCGTTCCTCAAGCTGCTGGATGTGATGGGCCTGCCGACTCGTATCAAGGACGAGCACGGCGACCGCCCATGGGATCAGGCAGTCTAAGCCTGACTGGTTGAAAGAAAAGGATCGCTGCGGCGGTCCTTTTCTGTTTCTGAGAGCTAGCAGACATTCCCTGAACAATCACCGACAATCGCACGCCATCGCTCAGTCAAACCATCGCTCAATCAAAGGGAGTTGCGTCGTGTCGGTTTCCATCATTCAGCGGCTATGCCTGTTCACCATGACCTTGCTTGTGCCGCTGCTGGTCAGTGCGGTCAGTGCGCCGCAGATCTATGGCGAAATGGATGCCGACCGGTTTCAGGAAATCACCCGCAGCACCTACAACCTGCAAGATTTCGCCGAGCATTATCGGGCCACCCTGGAGATCTCCGCCGAGGACGAGGTATTTCGCCCAGGTATCATCCGTATCTATAACAAGCAGGACGGCGCCGAGTTGCTTCAGGTGCGTTCTGATGAACTGGTGCTGAACACCGATCCGAAGACTGGCAAGGTCAAGGCCAATGTGCACGAGTTGCCGTACGGCGAGCAGAGTGTGCTGATTTATGACGATTTCAACTTCGACGGCATCAAGGATCTGGCGCTGATGGACGGCCAGTTCAGTTGCTATCACGGCCCGTCGTATCAGGTGTTTCTTGGCACTGCCGAGGGGTTTCGGCGAAGTGAGGCGTTTACCGAGCTGGCGCAGAATTACTGCGGCTTCTTCGACTACAACGCCCAGACGCGCCGGGTCAGTACCATGGCCAAGAGTGGCTGTTGCAGCCATTGGTTTACCACTTACCGCATCGATAGCGGTGAGCCCGTAATTGAAGTGGAGACGGCGATTGATGCCAGCGGTGTGGCCGGTTTGCCTAGAGAAACCCGCTGGCGGGAAGCCGATGGTAAGCGTGTCAGTACCACCCGGACGCTGTGGGACCCGGCCGAAGAAATCCAGACCCTGCTGGCGTTCCGGCTGGCGCCATCGGGCAAGCGCATCATTCTGTTCCGTTGGGGCGACCACTCACCGGTCTACTATGTGGCGGTCGATAACAACAACGAAGTCGGCCTGGTTTACCCCGAGGCAGAGCCGCAAGCGTTCGATTACGACGGCGTGCGTCAGGTGCTGAGCTTCGTTCGTGGCGACACCACCTACCGGATTGTTGGCGACAAGCGGGGCAAGCCGAACAATATGGAAGTGGTGATTCGCGGCAAGACCACTGAACTGAAGCTGCTGGCAGGGCCGATCGAAGGTTCGCTCAAGCAAGTAGGCCAGGCGTTGCAGGATGCCCGGTAGCGTTCAGAGGTTGATGACATCAGGCCGGCACCGCTAACTGCACGCGATTACGGCCTTGGTGTTTGGCCTGGTAAAGCGCCTGGTCGGCGCGCAACAGCAGTTGTTTAAGCGGCTCGGCGTCTTGGGTGGTCACCACGCCGATGCTTACTGTGGCCTCGATCAGCCTGCCGGCCCCGAGATCAAGCGGAGTGTGTGCAAAACGCTGGCGAATATTTTCAGCAATCTGGCCTGCTTCATCTGCAGAGCTTACCGGCACCAGAATTGAAAACTCCTCACCCCCGACCCGGCCAAATAGACCGCGCTCGCCCAGGCACTCGCTGGCCACCTGGGTGAAGTTCACCAGTACCTGGTCGCCGGCTGAATGGCCCCAAGTGTCATTGATGCTTTTGAAACGATCAATATCGAGCATCAGCACAGCCAGCAATGGGCTCTGGCGCTGCTGCGCCTGCAGGCATTGGGTAGCTTGATCATGGAACGCGCGCCGGTTGAGCAGGCCGCTGAGTTGGTCATGCGAGGCGAGGTGCTGAACCTGTTGCAGGAGCTGCTGACGCGCAGCAGAAATGATCGCCACCGTCAAAGGGGTGAGGGTCAGCAGCAGGATGCCAATACGAATCGACTGCAGGTCGGCCACTGCCAGTGGCCAGGTAACCGAGAGGTCGAGGTAATGTTGGGAGATGGCGATGGTCGTCCAACTGCTGAAGATTAGCGTCACGACGGTCGCGCCAAACAGGTTGTAACTCAAGGCGCACCAGAGCAGTGCCGGTACCGAGAACATCACTGCACCAGGGCCGCCAATCCACAACGCAGCGGCGCTGGACAGAACCAAGGCCAGCAATGGAATGCTTTGTCGATAAAGGCCCGGCAAGCTGGCGGTCTGTCGGAAGTTTCGCCACCATTGGCGTGTCTGTTGTGGCGTGGGGGCGGCCAGCACCATCGGCAGGATGATCGCGTAATGGACGATTTCCCCGAGGCTCCAGAAATAGAAGCCACTGGCAAAGGGCTGTCCGAACAGGTACTGCATGGCTGCCGCGCCGGCCAGGCCGGCACTGACCGATGCCGCAAGACTGACCAGAATCAGATGCAGTACCGACTCGGTTGTTTGCAGGGACAAATGAGGTTTGGCCAGCCGTGACAGGTAGAAGCAGCCGATCGCGGCGCCAACCAGATTCGCACAGGTCAGCAGCAAGGCGGTGGGCAGTGTGCTGCCGGTCAATACGTCGGCGGCCACGAACCCCACCAGCGCACCCAGCCAGCCTTGCGGTGTCGCCATCTGCGGATTACGCACCATAAGGCCTGCCAGGATGGCGTTCGCGGGCCATAGAGACGAAAGGGTGCCGAGCGGGCGAGCCATGATGCCGAACAGGGCCGCTATAAAAATGATCAACATGATAAGGCAGGAGGCCTTTATCCGCATTTCGACACTCCTGTCCGCTAAAGGCTTGTTGCTATTACTGTCTCGGCAGTCAAGATGGCATATTGGTCTGACCGATGAAAGCACTGTTTCCGGGTAGATGCCACATTCAAGGCTCTGGCAATGGGGTTGCCGGACGTCAGTGGGCTTGCGCTGGCGAATAGGCGCCGCGGCGGGCAACTTTCGATGGGGCTGGTGTCCAACCAGCCGTATTGGGAACAATGCCCGAGGCGTATAGTTGATCAATGCCAATTTGCCCACAGGCGGTGCGCCAGCGTTTTGTGGGTTGCAATGCGGTCTTTGCCTGAACAGGGACGATAGCCATGTTACGAGTAATTTCGCGTGTTTGAAGAACTGTCCGCCAAGCCTTCTATAGATGCAAGTCTGTTGGGTGCCAGCTATTCACCCAAGGCGTTGATCGAGCGTGAGCGCAAGGTACTCGGCCAGATTGCCGCGGGCGTGCCGCTGGCTGAGGTGCTCAGTGATCTGGTGATCGCTGTGGAAGCGCAAAGTGAAAACATGATGGCCTCGGTGTTGTTCCTGAGTGAGGACGGCCATTACATGTTGCATGGCGCGGCCCCCAGCCTGCCGGCGGCTTATAACGAGGCCATTCATGGCATTGCCATCGGCGAAGGGATCGGCTCCTGTGGCACGGCCGCTGCGCGTGGCAGTGCAGTGTTCGTCAATGATATTGCCAATGACCCGTTGTGGGAGGGCTATGCGGACCTGGCGGTCTCGCATGGTCTGCGTTCTTGCTGGTCGATGCCGATCAAGGCTGCTGATGGTGTGGTGCTGGGCACCTTCGCGGTTTATTACGGTGAACCACGAGCGCCGACACCGGGGGATATCGAAGCCATTGCGGTGATCGCCCAGACTGCCGCGCTGGCGATTGAAAGGCATCGTTCCGACCAGAGGCTGCGCAATAGCAAAGATGAGTTACGCGCCCTCAACAGCGAACTTGAGCGCAAGGTCAATGAGCGTGCCACCGAGCGCAGCCGTACCTGGATGCTCAGTCCTGACTTGCTTTCGGTCATCAATGCGCAAGGCGTGATTGAAGCCTGTAACCCAGCGTGGCGAATCACGTTGGGCTGGTCGCCTGAAGATGTGCATGCGCCATTGTTCTCGTTCATTCATCCGGATGATCTGGCGCAGAGCGAGATGATGTTTGCCAAGGCGGCGCAAGGCAGGCCTGTTTTGCGTTTCGAAAATCGCTGTCGGCATCGGGACGGCAGTTATCGCTGGCTTTCATGGGTGGCGGTTCTGGAGGATGGCAAGGTCTATTGCAGTGCGCGGGATATCACCGCCGAGAAAGAGCAGGCCAATGTATTAGCCATGCGTACGCGCGAGCGTGATCGTGCCTGGGGGTTGTCTCAAGAACTGCTGGTCATTGCCTCGCCGGACGGTGTACTCGATGAGGTCAATGCGCGCTGGCCGGAGCAATTGGGCTGGTCAGAGCAGGAGTTGGTGGGCAAGCGGCTTAACCAGCATATTCATCCGGAAGATCTTGAGGCGACACTCGCCAGTTTTCGCGGCATCGCGTTGGCGCCGTTGACTGTGCCGTATCAGTTCCGGCTTCGACACCGCGACGGCAGCTATAAATGGTTTAGCTGGACGGCCACCTTTCAGGACGGTCGGATCTATGCGGCGGGGCGTCACGTGACGGCTGAGCGCGAGCAGGCAGAGGCATTGCGACAGGCGCAGAAGATGGAAGCGGTGGGGCAGTTGACCGGCGGCGTTGCTCATGACTTCAACAACCTGTTGACGGTGATCCGATCTTCAACCGATCTGCTGCTGCGGCCGGATCTTAATCAAGAGCGGCGCACCCGCTATATAAAAGCGATCTCGGAAACGGTTGATCGCGCGGCGAAGCTGACTGGGCAGCTGCTGGCGTTCGCACGGCGCCAGACACTCAAGCCGGAAGTGTTTGGTGCGGGCGACAGCGTCAGGGCGATCGGCGCAATGATCGGCACTTTGACGGGGTCGCGGATCGAGATTGTGACGGATCTCCCCGAGCAGGCTTGCTTCGTCAATGCCGATCCGAATCAGTTTGATACCGCCCTGGTAAACATGCTGGTCAATGCACGAGATGCCATGAACGGTCAGGGCAAACTTACCATTGCGGTCCGCGCCGTAGAGTCCATGCCTGCGGTGCGAGGCCATGCGGCGGTGGCCGGTGCTTTTGTCGCGGTGTCGATCAGCGATACCGGCACCGGTATCCCGATGACGCATCTTGAGCGCATTTTTGAGCCTTTCTATACCACCAAGGGGGTTGGTCAAGGCACCGGGCTTGGGCTTAGTCAGGTGTTCGGCTTTGCCAAACAGTCGGGTGGCGAAATAGCGGTTGCCAGTGAGTGGGGTAAAGGCACCACGTTTACGCTTTATCTGCCGCGTGTCGAAGGGCAGGAGCGGGGGGCGCAGCCCTGCGACCCGGATGAACCGCTTGAGGAAGGCCATGGAACCCGAGTGCTGGTGGTTGAAGACAATCCGGATGTGGGCGTCTTTGCGACCCAGGCACTTGCCGAGTTGGGCTACATCACGGTATTGGCCGGTGATGCTCATACCGCACTGGCTGAGCTGAGCGCGGGTGTCGACCGGTTTGATGTGGTGTTCTCCGATGTGGTCATGCCCGGAATGAGCGGTATCGACCTGCTGCATGAACTGCGTCGATGTTACCCGGC